>NZ_FXUO01000006.1:0-244306 GCF_900182975.1 Epilithonimonas pallida
AATATCATCAACCCTGCACCTGGAATGATGGCCTATGACACCACAAAAAAACAGCTTGCAGTCTATAACGGAACTGTATGGAGCTTCTGGAAGCCATAGAAGGGATTGTCACCCTGAGTGAAGCCGAAGAAGAAGCGCCTATCATAAACAAGAGATGTTTCGACGACGCTGCGCTCTGCTCAACATGACAAGGCAATGTCATCCTGAGTACAAATGAGGAGCAAGCACAGCTTGTAACGAAGTTTGCGAACGTAGTTCCGTAGCGGAATCGAAGGATCTCTAACAAGAAAAACGAACAAGCAAAACGTAAATATTTCAACTTCACTGCGTTTCGCTCAACATGACAAGGCAATGTCATTCCGAGCTTGTCGAAGGATCTCCAATGATAGTATTGACAAGTTTGATATTATTATTGTACCGATGCTACAAATGAAGACCATAAACTAATACATTCAAAATATATATGAATTTTAAAGACATCCACATCGGCCAGATGATAAAAACCAGGGTCGAGGAAAACAATACCGATATTGAACGGATATGCAATTTTTTAAGTTGCACAGATAAGGACGTGCACAATATGTATGAACAGCAGGATCTCTCCACAGACATCCTGCTGAAATGGAGCAAGCTGCTGGAATATGATTTTTTCAGATTATATTCTCAGCACCTCATGTTGTATGCCCCTACTTCTGCGGCTGAGAAAAAGAAAGAACAGCAACAGGGTAAGGCAAAACTACCAAGGTTCCGGAAGAACATCTATACCAAAGAAGTAATCGACTTCATACTACAAAGGATCAATTCTAAAGAAATGACCAAAAACGAGGTGATAGAACGTTACAAAATTCCCAAAACGACACTCTACAAATGGATCATAAAGCACGAAGAATAAAAAAAGCAGTACCGGATTTCAAATTGATCTATTCGGATATACTTGATAAGCAATATCCTGAAAAGATAGCGGAGTGCGAGCGGCTACTCGCTAAAAAGCATCTTTCCGTGATAGATATCCTGGAACTGAACAGAAGGATCTTCGGAGAATCTCAAAAGCCCAGTCAAAAATACCGTTCTTACAACAAGTCAGACATTCTCCATATTCTTGACTACCAGAAAAAAAATAATCTTAATAATATCCAGCTGGCCAGGCATTTCGGTCTTAGCCGCAACTCAGTAGCCAGATGGAAAAAGATGTTTATAGTATAACTACAAAT
Organism: Epilithonimonas pallida; assembly: GCF_900182975.1. NCBI lineage: Bacteria > Pseudomonadati > Bacteroidota > Flavobacteriia > Flavobacteriales > Weeksellaceae > Epilithonimonas > Epilithonimonas pallida. Next base: position 1,212 of record NZ_FXUO01000006.1, read on the forward strand.
CTATTGAATTCTAAAAAAACACAATATGAATGGAAGAACAAAAGAAAAGCAGGAGTAAAGAAATCTCCGAGAAGTATATAGCATTTCTGGACAGGCATATAGACGATGTTATCTCTGCAAGAACAACTGATCTTATGGAGCTCAACAAGATTGCTTCCGAGATTGCAATTTCTCATAAGCACCTTATAGATATTATCCAACGTGAATTTGGAAACCATCCCGGTTATTTCTACGATTTCAAAATCATAGAAAAGACAAAAGAAATACTACTGAAAGCAGATATATCCATTGCTGCAATTGCAAGAACCTTCACCTATGACCCGTCTAACTTTTCAAAGTTTTTCAAAAGCAGGACAGGCCAGACCCCGGGTAATTTCCGTAAGCAGTATAAAGATTAATCTATAATCCTTACCGTAGAGTAATGGTGATAATTCAATCCATTTCCCTGTTCACCAGATCCATCGAAAAGGCAGGAAGACATATAGCAATATATTCGCAAGGATCATAAAACGGATTAGAATAACGGACTCTGGCTCCTTTTTCTATCATAATGCTTTGTCCTTTTTCCAGAATGACAGAATCACCATCAATCTCAAAATGCTTTTTCCCGGATATTATCAACGTAAACTCATCAAATTCCGGTGTCTGATGCGGTTCGCTCCAGTTGGGCGGTGCCACCATATGAGCAATAGAGATCTCTGAATTTCTGGTTGAATTACCCCAATGCTCCTCGATTAACTTTCCGTCGGTTGTGGGAACAATAAAAGGACTGGCTTGGATTCTGTACTTTTTCATATCTGATAATCTTCTTTAGTAATTTCAAAAACGACATTCAGCTTTTCCGGTTCGCCATAATAGGCAACATTAACCTCATCTACTCTATTCGCTCCTAATTTTTCCATGGCTTTTTGAGAGCGGATATTATCTTTACCAACATGGAATTTGACCTTATCTACGAACTGGAAGATGTAATCCAGCATTAGCCTTTTGACCTGAGGATTTAGTTTGGAACCCCAGAATTTTGTCGCATAAAAAGTATAGCCTATGAATATGGAATTGTCTTCAGAATTGTAATCGTAGAACCTTGTACTGCCGGCAATCTCTCCGGTATTTTTCTCAATGATTTTGAAAGCGCCCCGGCTTTCCATCGCGCCTTGAAAGAAATTTTGAAATACCTCTCTTTTATACCGGTCCTTGTTGGGATGTTGTTCCCAAATCTTCGGATCAGAAGCAACAGCAAACAATGGTCCAAAATCATCCTTTTCTAAAGGAACTAATCTTACAAAGTCGTTCTCTAAAGTTGGTTGGATAGAAAATCTCATTCCTGTTTTTTTTCAAAAATAAAAAATATCAGCCATGATAGACTCTTGAACATATAATTTTCCCATCTTTAATTTCCAGAACCTCTCCTACTTTCATATCTTCCTCGCCCATCACTTTCCTGGTATATTCCATAAAAACCTGTTCAGAATCCGCAGTCAGCTTATTGACTTCATACTGCAAAGTCGGAAGCCTTTCAAAGCAATCTTTCCACCAGATCCTCAATGCATTTTTACCTTTTATCAAACCTTTTGTGTCGGGTTCTCTGATTTTAAGTTTCGGACTATAATGCTGTGCAGATTCATCATACAGACTAAGCAAATCATCTAAATTCTGCTCGTTGAATGCCTTGAACCAAAGGTTGGCTATATTTTTTAATTCTTCTGCTTCTATAATTTTCATTTTAAGGTCTTGCTGATTTAGCAAATTAAGCTGATTTTAATCAATCTGCAAAATCAGTTTAATCTGCGAGACATTATTGTCAGGCTGAGATTCTCGAAGCCTTCTAAAACAGTATCGCTTTTTCCAACTCCAACAGCTTTTGCTTTCGCCAGATTCCACCACCATAACCGGTTAGGGTTCCATTAGTCCCAATCACTCTATGACAAGGGATAATAATCGAAATTTTATTAAGTCCGTTAGCGTTGGCTACTGCTCTCACAGCTTTTGGATTGCCCAGAATATCGGCTTGTTGCTGGTAACTTCTGGTAGTCCCGTAAGGAATAGTTCTGAGGATTTCCCAAACTTTTTTCTGAAAATCGGTACCAACCGGTGCCAACGGGACTGTAAAATCTAATCTTTTTCCTTCGAAATATTCTTCTAATTCTGTTTCCAAAGTTTTGAAGTGAGGATTCTCGCCCTGTATGATATTCGCTTTGAAATATTTCGAAATATCTTCAAACTCTTTTGATAAGGATTTTCTGTCGGAGAATTCCAGCATACAGATTCCGTTTTCGTTGGCGCAGGCAATCATTGTTCCAAGAGGTGTTTCAATTCTTTTGAGGTCAACAATTTTTTCCATTTTCGAATTTTTAGGAGAAGTTCCGATAATTGATCTGAAGCTTTCATTGAACCCGCTTAAGCTTTCATAACCGTTTTCCAAAGCTACATCCAGAACAGTCTCGCCTTGCTGTAGTTTCTTGAAAGCCGAATTGATTTTGAATGATCTTTGGAAAGCGTGAAAAGTCATCCCGTGATGCTTTAGAAACCAGCGTTTCACTGTCGCTGGCTGTAAGCCACGCTCAACCAAATCAACGTCTTTGAATTTCAAACTTGGATTTGCAGATAATTCATCCATTAATTTTTGAATTTCAATTGGCGTTTCGTCAGGATTTTCCAGCGGTTTGCAGACTTTACAAGGTCTGTAACCTTTCAAAATAGCATCTCTTGCACTGTTAAAAAACTCGACATTTTCAGGCTTTGGCTTTCTTGCAGTACAAGTCGGCCGGCAGAAAATCCCTGTCGTTTTCACACCCATCCAAAAAACCCCTTCGAATTCGGGATCCTTTTCAAACGATGCCTGATACATTATTTCGCTACTCAATTCCATAATTGATTGTCTTGAATGATACAAATGTAGATGTTCCGTAACCAATCAACAACCGAAAAATGAACAAGTATTTTTTCTTTGTCAATATTAAAGGAAAATTTTTATCTTCCAAAACAGAAAATCAACAGTTTTATGGACAAGAGAAAACTTCGTGAATCTATTTTCAGACATTTGGACGGTATTGTTACAGCGCCAGTGATTTCAGCTTTGTCAAAGAAAAATGTTTTGGATTTTATTTTAACTAATGACAATCTGGAACTTTCCGAAATCGATAAAAAATTTGAGGTTAACGAAGGCTATCTGAATGTGGCCTTACGTGTTTTAGCTTCTCAGGGGTTTTTGAACTATCAGCTTGATAATCAATCTGACATTATTAAAATCTCAAAGAATTCTAAAACCGAACAAGCTTTTTCTTATCAGAATATCTATGTTGATTTAGCCAATTTCCTGGCAGATGACGATGTCATTAATTCAAAAGAATTGACTGAAGATCTATGCAAAAAATGGATTCAGATTTTTGAGAAATACAAATCTTTTCTGAATGAGATTGATGACGAATCTTCTCTGAATTACCAAATTCAAAAACATATCGAAGGTGCATTAATAGGGCCAATTATCATTAAACTGGGGATGAGCGGAATGTTCCACAAGTACTTTATGGAGGCCAGTTTCAGCGCAGAAGAATTCCATAAGAACCCGGAATATTTTGGAAAAATCCTTGATTATCTTTCTGAACTTGGTTGGTTTTCCAAGAAAGGGAAAAACTTCCAGTTCACCGAAACCGGATTATTTTTCGCAAGACGCGCAACGGCTTATGGCGTAACGGTTTCTTATCTTCCGATGTTTTCAAAACTGAATCAATTGATTTTCGGGAAAGCTTCAGAAATCAGAGAAATCGAAGACGGGGAAGATGAGATCCATGTGAACCGTGAAATGAATGTCTGGGGAAGCGGTGGCGCACATCTGACCTATTTCAAAGTGATTGATGAGTTTATCATCGAGATTTTCAATCGTCCTTTGGAAGAACAACCGAAAGGAATCCTTGATATGGGCTGCGGAAACGGAACGCTTTTGCAACATCTTTATGAGATCATCGAAAGACAGACTCTGCGAGGAAAACACCTGGAAGAATATCCTTTGTTTCTGGTTGGTGCAGATTATAACCAGGCTGCGCTGAAAGTGACAAGAGCCAATCTGATCAAGAATGACATCTGGGCAAAAGTGATTTGGGGCGACATTGGAAATCCGAAACAGCTGGCGGAAGATTTACATTCAGATTATAATATTGGATTAGGAGATTTGTTAAACATCAGGACATTCCTTGACCACAACAGGATTTGGGAAGACGTATTGGAAACTAATAGCAATAGAATCAGCACATCAACCGGCGCTTTTGTGTTCCGTGGAAAACGATTATCCAACAAAGATGTGGAGGAAAATCTTCTGAATCATCTCAAAAAATGGACACCTTATGTAGAAAAATTCGGACTGTTGTTAATTGAACTGCATACGCTTTCACCGGAAATCACTTCCAAAAACCTGGGATTGACAGCTGCAACAGCTTATGACGCCACACACGGATTTTCTGATCAGTACATTGTAGAAGTCGATGTATTTCACAGGATTTGTAAAGAATCAGGACTAGAACCGGACACCAATCTTTTCAAAAAATTCCCGGATTCTGAATTGGCCACAGTGAGTATTAATCTTTTGAAAAGGTAATTTAAATATTTTTCACAACACTCTCGGCTTGTCTGACATGTCTCAAATTGTGGTAAATAACGAATCGAAAAGTATCGCCTAATTTCAGCTTTATCAACTTTGAAATGCTGATTGAAGTTTTGGTTTTTTCCAAATCAATGGTTTTTGCTTTTTCCAGCAATTCGAGCATTTTATTTTGCTGATTGATAAATTCTTCAATAACCGATTTGTCCAATTTCTTATGAATCGGATTGGCCATTTTCATAGTTTTCATCTTATTGAGCTTTTCTTTCGGAAGCATCATATTAGCAAAATAATTACCCAAAATTCCACTTTTGAAATCTGGCTTTTTTGCGGAAAAGCGACTTTCATTGATTCGGTTTTCGATTTCAGGAAGATAGAATTGACCGTAAAAATTAAGATGTTCCAAACATTCCAAAACACTCCAGCTATTTTCCGATGTTCTGAAATTCAGTGTTTCATTACTTTGATTCTGCAGTGATTTGGCAAATTCGATATTATTTTCAGTAATGATTTTAAGTTCGTTAAGTAATTGAATAATTGGAATTGTCATCGTCAAAATTTTTCACAAAAGTCTAAAACTTCATTGATAAAAAGATTGATTGAAGTCAAGATTTTTTCAATCTCGACAAGGTTTCCGGCGACATCCTGAGATAATTAGCAATGTATTTATTAGGGATTTTTTGAAACAATTTCGGACTTCGTTTCAGAACTCTTTCGTATCGAATTTTAGGCGAACTGTACAGCAAATCTTTTTCACGCTCAATCTGTTGTAAAACCAAATCTTCCAGAATCGAATTCCATAATTTCAGATTCTCATTGCTGGAATTGATAAGTTCATAAAAATCTTTTTTAGAAGCTATTTTGACAGTTGAAGCTTTAATCGCCTGGATATAAAACTCCGAAGGTTTACCTGACAAAAAAGAATCCAGCGAAACAATAATATTGCCTTGATAACCAAACCTGATAATCCGTTCCTCATTTTCATCTTCGATAAAAATCCGGATACTTCCCTCTTCTACAAAATACACATTTGTATCAATCGTTCCGGAAGTTTTGAGAAATTCATTTCGTTTTAATTTTCTTGTTTCCCAATCTAAATTCCCAAGTAAAATCTGAATCATAGCTATTCATAAAAAATAAACCTCATAAAAATATGAGGTTTTATTATAATGTTCAAGATTTATTTTACGCTTTTGACTCTAATCATTCCTTTGTTCTCGTGATACATCATACACATAATTTTGCCGTCTCTTTCCGGGCATTTATCCGTATTATCATAGACCAAAGATACTTTCTCGCCATCCTTTTTAGATTCCAGAATTTCGGCATTACAAACCAGATAATCTTCATTCTCAGCAACTCTCAAATATGTTCCTGTACAGTCTCTTACAATGGTTCCTGTATTCAATCTGTCATGAACAGTAGCGCAGGAAAACAATAGTGTTGAGAAAATCCCTAGAGATAAAATGTGTGATACTTTCATAGATTTTTATTTGGATTAAAAGTACAATTTTAAATTATCATATTATAATGATTTTCTAACTTTGATAAAAATATCAATGATGGACATTTCTGATCAAACTCTATATCAGGAAATTACAGACAAATTAAAAACTGTTCCAAAAGAAGTTCTTGAAAGGATTTCTGCATATTTATCTGAAATTGACGAAAACAAAGATAATCTCAATTTCAAACTTTCCGAAGAACAAAAAGAAAGTCTTTCCAAAATAAAAGAACGACCTTATTCCGAACATACAGAAGTTAATATTTTCCTCAACGAAATGAGTGAAAAATATCCATAAAAAAGCGAAAGAATAAATCTTTCGCTTTTTACTTTTATCTGAATTTGAATTTACATCGCTTCCATCTTAAACGTCATACTTTCAATCACTTTCAGAATTGCTTCCACCGTGTCCATTGACGTCAGACAAGGAACGCCGTTTTCTACGGACATTCTTCGGATTTGGAAACCGTCTCTTTCAGACTGTTTGCCTTTCGTCATCGTATTAACAACGTATTGTACTTTTCCTTTCTGAATCAAATCGATCAAGTTCACATCTTCTTCCCCAATTTTATAACCGATTTTCGTCTGAATTCCTTTTTCTTCAAAGAATTTCGCCGTTCCTTCCGTTGCCCAGATTCGAAAACCAGCGTTGTTGAAACGTTTTGCCAATTCAGAAGCTTCTTCTTTGTCCGCATCAGCCACTGTGAAGAGAATCGCTCCGAAAGTCGGAACTTTTCTTCCAGCGCCGATTAAGCCTTTGTACAAAGCTTTTTCCAACGTCAAATCTTTCCCCATTACTTCTCCGGTCGATTTCATTTCCGGTCCTAGAGAGATATCTACTTTCGTTAACTTACTGAAAGAAAAAACCGGAACTTTCACATAAACGCCTTCCTTGTTAGGAACCAATCCGGATTTGTATCCTAAATCTTTCAGTGACGATCCGAGAATGGCTTTGGTTGCCAGATTTGCCATCGGAACATCCGTGATTTTCGATAAGAAAGGAACGGTTCTGGACGAACGTGGATTCACTTCGATGACGAAAACTTCGCCGTTGGAAATCACGTACTGGATATTCATTAATCCAATGACATTCAGACCTTTTGCTAATCTTATCGTATAATCTTCTAATGTTTTGATTTGAGTTTCCGTCAAAGTCTGAGGCGGATAAACTGCAATCGAATCTCCGGAGTGAACACCTGCCCTTTCGATATGTTCCATAATTCCCGGAATCACTACTGTTTCGCCGTCAGAAATCGCATCCACTTCCACTTCTTTTCCGGTCAGGTAACGGTCAATCAGAACAGGATGTTCCGGACTGGCATCCACCGCATTTTCCATATAATGAGCGAGTTCTTTCTCGTTGTAAACGATTTCCATAGCACGGCCTCCCAAAACATAACTCGGACGAACCAAAACAGGATATCCGATTTCGTTGGCAATCACAATTGCTTCTTCTTTTGAAGTCGAAGTTTTTCCAAGCGGTTGCGGAATTCCTAAATCCTGAAGTGCTTTTTCAAATTTATCTCTGTTCTCTGCTCTGTCCAAATCTTCAAGAGAAGTTCCCAAAATCTGAACGCCGTGAGCAGCCAATTTATCTGCCAGATTAATCGCTGTCTGTCCTCCAAACTGAACCACAACGCCTTTTGGTTTTTCAAGTTCGATGATGTTCATCACATCTTCTTCCGCCAAAGGTTCGAAGTATAATTTATCAGAAATAGAGAAGTCTGTGGAAACGGTTTCCGGATTGGAGTTGATGATAATCGCTTCGTAACCCATCTGCTGAATCGCCCAAACCGAATGTACCGTTGCATAGTCAAACTCAACTCCTTGACCAATTCTGATTGGACCAGAACCCAAAACGATGATTTTTTCTTTTTCAGAAACTACGCTTTCGTTTTCTTCTTCATAAGTTCCGTAGAAATATGGTGTTTCGGATTCAAATTCAGCGGCGCAAGTGTCCACCATTTTGTAAACTGGCATTATTCCGTTATCTTTTCTGAACTGGAACACTTCTTTCTGAGTGGTTTCCCAAAGATGAGCAATATTCAAATCGGCGAAACCTAATTTTTTAGCCTCAAGAAGAATTTCTTTGTTGAATTTATTTTCTTTGATTGTTGTTTCGAAGTCAATCAGTTTTTTGATTTTCCAGATGAAGAATTTATCGATTTTGCTCCATTCCACAATCTGTTCCCAATCGTAACCTCTTCGTAAGGCATCACCGATGATGAACAATCTTTCGTCATCACAAACCCGGATTCTTCTTTCGATTTCCTCATCGGTCAAAGCATCCGCTTGTTTTTTCTTAAGTCCAAGATGTCTCAATCCTGTTTCCAAAGAACGAATGGCTTTTTGCAATGATTCTTCGAAGTTTCTTCCGATTGCCATTACTTCACCAGTGGCTTTCATTTGTGTTGACAATCTTCTGTCCGCGGTTTCGAATTTATCGAAAGGAAATCTTGGGAATTTAGTCACCACATAATCCAAAGCTGGTTCGAAACAAGCGTAAGAAGTTCCTGTTACCGGATTTTTGATTTCGTCCAATGTCAGACCAACTGCAATTTTCGCCGCGATTTTTGCAATAGGGTAACCGGTTGCTTTACTCGCCAGAGCTGATGAACGCGACACTCTAGGATTAACTTCGATGATATAATAATTAAAAGAATGTGGGTCTAATGCCAACTGAACGTTGCATCCACCTTCGATTCCTAAAGCTCTGATGATTTTCAGAGAAGCGTTTCTCAACAACTGATATTCTCTGTCAGAAAGCGTCTGCGAAGGCGCCACCACAATAGAATCTCCTGTGTGAACACCAACCGGGTCGATGTTTTCCATATTACAAACCACGATGGCGTTGTCGTTAGAATCTCGCATTACTTCGTATTCGATTTCCTTGAATCCTGCAATTGACCGTTCAATCAGACATTGTGTTACGGGCGAATGTTTCAATCCTAATTCAGCAATTTCTTTTAATTCTGCTTCAGTAGAAGCAATTCCGCCACCAGTTCCTCCCATTGTAAAAGCAGGACGAACAATCACAGGATAACCGATTCTGTCTGCAAAATCCAAAGCACCTTGAACTGTGGTTACGATGTCAGATTCGGGAACCGGTTCGTTTAGTTCTCGCATCAGTTCACGGAACAAATCTCTGTCTTCCGCCTGATTGATTGCTGAAAGCTTCGTTCCTAAAACTTCCACTTTACATTCTTCAAGAATTCCGGATTTCTGTAATTCAACCGCCATATTCAGTCCGGTTTGTCCTCCCAAAGTCGGAAGAAGCGCATCCGGACGTTCTTTGCGAATGATTCTGGAAACGAATTCCAAAGAAATCGGTTCAATATAAACTTTGTCGGCAATCTCTACATCTGTCATAATCGTCGCAGGATTGGAATTGATCAAAATCACTTTGTAGCCTTCTTCCTTCAAAGAAAGGCAAGCCTGTGTTCCCGAATAATCAAATTCCGCAGCCTGACCAATAATGATTGGACCTGAGCCGATTACTAAAATGGTTTGTATATCTTTTCTTTTCATTTTTACTTTTTTTGTCCGAAATCCGATGACAGAAGTCGGAAGATTTTTTATTTTTTCTTGATTTTGACAGCTCTACAATTGAAACTATATGCTTAGCTCTTCTGATTGTTACTCAACTATTCTGATTATCTACTCAACTCTTCTGACTATCTACTTAAGTCTTCTGATTGTATACTTAACTCTTCTGACTATCTACTTAAGTCTTCTGACTGTCTACTTAAGTCTTCTGATTGTCTACTTAACTCTTCTGATTGTCTACTTAACTCTTCTGACTGTATACTCAAATCTTCTAATTGTCTATTTAACTCTTCTGACTGTCTACTATACTCTTGTAACTGTCTACTTTGCTTTTGTCACTGCCTACTTAAGACTTATTAGCTTATAGCAGCAAAGTTTTAATTAAATTTATTTCTTAAAATCCTCCATCAAAGTGATGAAATCATCAAAAAGATAATTCGCGTCTTCCGGGCCTGGACTTGCTTCCGGATGGTATTGAACTGAGAAACAAGGATGAATTTTGTGTTTCAAACCTTCATTGGTTCGGTCATTCAAAGCGATATGGGTTTCTTCCAAATCTGTATTTTTCAAAGATTCCTGGTCAATCGCGTAACCATGATTTTGCGAAGTGATTGCAACTTTGTTTTTCTCTAAATCCAAAACAGGATGATTTCCACCTCTATGTCCGAATTTCAGTTTGTAAGTTTTTGCTCCACAAGCCAGACCAATCAATTGATGGCCTAAACAAATCCCAAAAATCGGAACTTTTCCCAACAATTTCTGAATCATTACCAAAGCCTCCGCATTATCTTCCGGGTCGCCGGGACCGTTGGAAAGCATTATGCCGTCCGGATTCATCAGAAGAATTTCCTCGGCAGTTGTATCGTGGGACATTACGATGATATCGCAGTTTCTTTGAGACAATTCGCGGATGATTCCCAATTTGGACCCAAAATCTACCAAGACAACTTTCAATCCTCTTCCCGGACTGGCGTAAGGCGTTTTTGTTGAAACTTGCTCTACTTGATTGGTCGGAAAATTAGTCGCCTTTAGTTCTTCGATTACAGCTTTTTCGTCTGCATCTGCATTGACGATTTTGCCTTTTTCAACGCCTTTGTTTCTAAGGATTCTTGTCAATCTTCTGGTGTCGATTCCGGAGATTCCTGATAGATTTTTCTTTTGGAACAATTCGTCCAAAGTGATTTGAGTTCTGAAATTAGATGGCAAATCGCATAATTCTTTCACAATCAAACCTTTGATTGCCGGTTCGATGCTTTCGTAATCATCACGGTTGATGCCGTAATTTCCAATCAAAGGATAAGTCATACAAACGATTTGTCCGCAATAACTTGGGTCGGAAATCAGTTCCTGATAACCCGTCATTCCCGTGTTAAAAACCACTTCTCCAGCAGTGTCTTGCTCTGCCCCGAATCCCGTTCCATGAAAAACTTCGCCGGATTCTAATATTAATTTCTTTTTCATTTTTAAATTTTATCAAACGTCAGACTCTTCGACAAGCTCAGAGTGACAGTTTAAATACTTACTTTTAGATTTTTACTCAAAAAAAACACGCCCGAAAGCGTGAATCAATATTTTAATTTTTGGAGTCGATGAATTTGAATCCTTTGTTTTCCAAATCAAATTTAAGGATTGCCATTCTCGCAAAAACGCCGTTCTGCATTTGCTTGAAGATTCTCGACCTTTCACATTCAACTAATTCTGAATCGATTTCCACCCCTCTGTTGATCGGCGCCGGATGCATAATGATGGATGTCGGTTTCATTTTCGCTTCTCTTTCTTTTGTCAATCCGAATTTCTTCAGATAATCTTCCGATTTGAAATTGAAGTTTCTCTCATGACGCTCGTGCTGGATTCTCAACAGAATCAAAACATCCACTTCTTTTACCAGGTCATCGAACTGCATGTAAGTTCCGTTGACCAGCATTCCTTCATCAAACCAGAATTCTGGCCCTGAAAAATAAACTTTCGCACCCAATCTTCTGAACAGTCCAGCATCAGAATTCGCAACTCGGCTGTGCTTCACATCGCCTACAATTCCGATTTTAAGACCTTCGATTTTTCCAAATTCCTGAATGATTGTCAGCGCATCCAAAACCGCCTGTGAAGGATGACTTCCTACACCGTCGCCAGCATTTATAATACTTAGCTTAGCATCTTTCAACGCATCATAATAACGTTTTTCTGAGTGTCTGATAACTGCAACTTCCACACCAATGGCCTCCAATGTTTTGATCGTATCCAACATTGTTTCCCCCTTTGCGATAGAGCTTTTGTCTGTTTCGAAATCTATGACCTGAAGTCCCAGTTTTTTCTGAGCCACTTCAAAGCTTGTTTTAGTTCTCGTACTATTCTCAAAAAAGAGATTCGCTGCGAAAACATCGCCTTTAATCTTACTTATTTTACCCTCAGCAAACTGCTGCGCTTCTTGTAATATTTTCTCTATACTTTCTGTAGAGACGCGTGAAAGCTTAATCATATCTCAAATTTTTAAATAAAAAAAACGAAGCCTAAAAGACTTCGTTAAATATAAAAAATATTGTTGTTGTCGGCAAACTTGCCAATTGTTTCTATTGCTAAATTCTGTACCAGATTCATTGGGTGCAAAGATACCAATATTTTTAATATTATGAAATCTTCTTCATAATTTTTTATGTTAAATGAATGAACTTCTGCTCTAAAATTTTTACAATCAAAAATTTTCTCTATTTTTGAAAGAATGATTTGCCATTATGAGTTTGGATAAAAAAGACAAATTAATCCTTCAGCTCCTTCAAGAGGATTCTACACTATCTGTAAAAGAAATTTCCGAAAAAATCGGATTGACTTTCACGCCGACTTACGAACGTATCAAAAACCTTGAAAAGCAAGGTGTTGTAGAAAAATACGTTGCGATTCTCAACCGGGAAAAACTTGGCATCAACATCGTGGTCTATTGTAATATCCGTCTGAAAGAACAATCTCAAAAAACACTGAAAGAGTTTGAAGATTATATTTCCAAATACGATGAAGTACAGGAAATCATCAGTCTTTCCGGCGAATATGATTATATGTTGAAGATTCTTGCAAACGACATCAATTCTTATAATACTTTCACGGTTAACGTCATTTCAAACGGACCTCATATTGGACAATATCACAGTTCTATTGTTCTAGCCGAAGTTAAAAAAACGACTAAGTTTAAGTTGGATTGATTTAATGGTTAATGGTTAATTATGAAAATTAATCATTAACAATTGATAATTATCCTAGCAGTTTATCTCTCACTTTATTGAATTGATATTCTATTTCGTCGAGGCAAAGATTTCCTAAACTGCCTTGATGTGTGTGATTCAGTTCTTTGTAACCGTACTCAAAAACGTTATTTTCAATTTCTTGTCCGATTTGGATGTACGCATCTCGGAATGATTTTCCGTTTTTCACTCCTTCGTTGATTTTTTCTACGCTGAAAATATATCTGTACTTTTCATCGTCCAGAATATTGTCTTTCACTTCTATATTCGGAAGTGTGTAAATCAAGATTTCGAGGCATTCTTTCAAAGAGTCAATCGCAGGGAAAAGGATTTCTTTTGTCAATTGCAAATCTCTGTGATAACCTGACGGCAGATTATTTGTCAGCAAAATCAATTCATTTGGTAAAGACTGAATTCTGTTGCATCTTGCTCTTACTAATTCAAAAATATCCGGATTTTTTTTGTGCGGCATAATGCTGCTTCCCGTCGTGAATTCCTTTGGAAAACTAATAAAATTGAAATTCTGACTCAAATAAAGACAAACATCGTAAGAAAATTTACTTAAAGTTCCTGCCAAAACCGACAATGAATTAGCCAATAATTTTTCCGACTTTCCTCGAGTCATTTGTGCATAAACTACATTATAATTCAGTGTTCTGAAATCTAATTTATAAGTTGTGCTTTCTCTGTCAATCGGGAAAGATGAACCGTAACCGGCAGCCGAACCCAATGGATTTTTATTAATGATACTCTTCGTTGCAAACAGCAATTCCAAATCGTCCACCAGAGATTCTGCATACGCACCAAACCACAATCCGAAAGATGATGGCATCGCAACCTGCAAATGTGTGTACCCGGGCAACAAAACATCCTTGTGCTGATTCGCTTTGTCTTTCAGTATTTGAAAGAATGAATCCGTCAGTTCTGTGATTTCACGGATTTCGTCTAAAAGATATAATTTGATGTCTGTCAAAACCTGGTCATTTCTTGACCTTGCGGTGTGGATTTTCTTTCCTGTTTCGCCAAGCTTTTCGATGAGAATCGATTCGATTTGTGAATGGATATCTTCTGCCGATTTATCAATTTCGAAGCTTCCTTTTTCGATGTCGATAAGAACTTCTTCCAAAACTGCAACAATCGCCTGCTCTTCATCCAAACGAATCAAACCAACTTCTGCCAGCATTTTGGCGTGGGCAATAGAACCCAACACATCGTATTTTGCTAATCTGTCGTCAAAATCCAGGTCTTTCCCGACTGTGAATTGGTTGACCAAATCATTGGTTTTTGTATTGTCTTTTTGCCAGATTTTTTTCATTTTAAATAATTTTAGAAACTAGATTTTTAGAGATTAGAAGTTAGATTCCAATTTGGGTTTCTAATTTCTAAAATCTCAATTCTAACCTCTGTTAAAGAATTTTCTCTAATATTTTGATGTAAATATCAATGCCTTCGCGGATTTCGTCGATATAAACAAACTCGTCCGCTGTATGAGAACGCAAACTGTCGCCAACGCCCAACTTGACCGACGTACACGGAATAATCGCTTGGTCGGAAGAAGTCGGCGAACCGTAAGTTGTCCTGCCCAACGCCAGTCCAGCCTGAACAAATGGATGATTGACATCGATTTTTGAAGAATTAAGACGGAATGACCTCGGCGTGAGTTTCGATTTCATCTGGGACTGGATGATTTCGAAAACTTCCCGGTTCGTATACTCGTCTGTCACACGCACGTCCAAAGTGAATTGACATTTTTCCGGAACTACGTTATGCTGAGTTCCCGCATTGATAACCGACAAAGTCACTTTCACTTCACCCAGATAATCCGAAACTTTTGGAAATTTGAAATCCAAAATATTTTGCAAATCCTTCATACACTTAACAATCGCATTGTCATTGTTAGGATGCGCAGCGTGAGAAGGTGTTCCGGTCATTTCACCATCAATCACCAATAAACCTTTTTCAGCGATAGCAAGATTCATTTTTGTGGGCTCGCCTACGATTGCTAATTCTACATTTGGGAGTTGTGGGAACAATGCTTCGATACCGTCCAGACCAGAGATTTCTTCCTCAGCTGTCAGAGCAATTACCAAATTATGAGTCAAATCTTCAGCCTCATAAAAATAAAGAAAAGTCTGCGCCATTGCCACCAAAGATGCACCTGCATCATTGCTTCCCAGACCAAATAATTTCCCGTCTTTTTCTACAGGAATAAACGGGTCCAAAGTGTAAGCTTTGTTCGGTTTTACCGTGTCGTGATGGGTGTTGAGAAGAATAGAAGGTTTGCCTGCATCAAAATGTTTATTGGTTGTCCAAATGTTATTTTTGAATCGGTTAACTGTCATCTGATGCTCATTGAAAAATCCTTCTATGATGAGCGAAACGTTATATTCGTCACGGCTCATAGATGGCGTTGCGATGATTTTTTTCAGCAATTTGACTGCATTTTCCGTTAATTCCTCTCTGCTAAAGACAGATTTCAGTTCCTTCATTTCGTAGTTTTATTTGGTCTGATAATTTTTCTTCTTTGATTAAAGCCACTTTCTGAACGCCATTTTCTTTGGCCTTGAAAGCATTCTCTAATTTTGGTAAAATCCCTTTGTGGAGCTTTCCTTGGGATTTTAATTCAGAAAATTCTTGTTTGTTGATTGTTTTCAAATTTGAATTGTCGTCCTCAATATTTTCCAAAACCCCATTTTTATCGAAACAGAACAGTAATTCTGTATCGAAATATTTTGATAAAGCCTGAGCGATAGTTCCGGCAATCGTGTCTGCATTGGTGTTGAACAGATTTCCTTTTTTATCGTGAGTGATTGCAGAAAACACCGGAACCAGACCCAGATTTATTATATTAATAATCAATTCGTGATTGATACTTTTTTCATCGATATCGCCAACAAATCCAAAATCGATTTCCGGATGCTGTCTTTTTTCGGCTTTGATAACGTTGCCGTCCGCTCCGGAAAATCCAATCGCATTGCAATCGAAACTTTGCAGTTTTGCCACGATGTTTTTGTTGATTCTGCCCGCATAGACCATTGTTACAACTTTCAGGGTTTTCTTATTTGTGATTCTTCGTCCGTCAATCATTGTCTGCCTGATTTTCAATTTTTCAGCTAAAGTTTCAGCTATCTTTCCACCGCCGTGAATCAGTATTTTAGCTTCTTTAATCTCTGAAAATTGCGCAAGAAAAGCTTTCAATGCTTTTTTGTCATCGATGAGAGTTCCGCCGATTTTTATGATGTATAGTTTTTGCATTATTTTTAACGCAAAGAGCGCAAAGGTTTTTATTAATTATTGAAAATATTTTAAGGTTCGCAAAGGCGCTTACGCTCAGCAAATATTTATTCTAATTTTTATTTTAATCCATCCAAAATTTCACTGAAAACTACCTGAGCAGAAAAGATTCTGTTTTTTGCCTGCTGATAGATGATTGAGTTTTCGCCATCCATTATTTCATCACTCAGCTCAAGATTTCTACGAACTGGCAGACAATGCATTACTTTCGCCTGATTGGTGAGTTTTAATTTTTCATTTGTCAGCATCCAGTTACCTTCAACTTTTGGCATATTCGCATAATCATCAAATGAAGACCAGTTTTTCACATACACGAAATCCGCATCTTTCAACGCTTCATCCTGATTATGAATCACTTTTGTACCTTTCGTGAAATTTTTATCCAAATCATAACCTTCCGGATTTGTGATTACGAAATCTACATCCATCTGCTGCATCCACTCGGTAAACGAATTTCCGACCGCCTGCGCAATCGGTTTGATGTGAGGCGCCCAGGTCAAAACGACTTTTGGTTTTCTATTTTCTGTCCAATTTTCGGTGATTGTGATGCAATCTGCCAAACTTTGTAGCGGATGTCGAGTTGCCGATTCCAAAGAAACAACCGGAACTTTGGCGTGTTTCAGGAACTGGCTCAGAATACTCTCGTTCACATCATCTTCTTTGTTTTTCATTCCTGCAAAACATCTCACAGCAATGATGTTGCAATATTGATTCAGAACCTCTATCGCATCTTTGATGTGTTCGACTGTGTCGCCGTTCATTACGGTTCCGTCAGCAAATTCGAGATTCCAAGCTTCCTGAGCAGCGTTGAGAACCAGGACATTCAGTCCCAAATTCTGAGCGGCGATTTGAGAACTTAATCTTGTTCTGAGACTGGAATTAAGAAAAACCAAACCAATTGTCTTTCCTTTTCCTTTGGTCGGATTTCCTAATGGATTTTCTTTTATTTTTAGAGCTTTTGCAATGGTATTTTGCAATTGAGCTATATCGTAAACGGAAGTGAAATTTTTCATCTTATTTTTTTTATCGCAAAGGCGCTAAATTATTTGTAATTCGACTTTTATAAGTCGCAAATGTTAATGCACGATTTTTGCGACTTTTCAACATTATAATTACTGATTCTTGCGCCTTTGCGTTATTTAAATTCTATAATTTCTTTTTTCGCATCAATAGATTTCAAGGTTTTTTCTAAAGCATTGATGAACAAATCGGATTCTTTTTCCGAAATATTGAGCGCCGGCAAAATCCGCAGAACATTCTTGTCATTGGCATTGCCCGTGAAAATAAAATGCTCAAACAGCAATGCTTTCCTGACATCTGCGCAAGCTTGGTCGAGCTCAATTCCAATCATCAGACCTCGCCTTTTAATGTTTTTGATGTGAGGAAAATATTTAATTTTTTCTTCGATGTAAGCGCCGATTTTTTCAGAATTTTCAATTAAATTTTCATTTTCAATCACTTCTAAAACGGCTAATCCAGCAACGCAAGCGAGATGATTTCCGCCAAACGTTGTTCCTAATAATCCGTAACTCGCTTCGAATTTTGGGCTAATCAAAACGCCACCCATCGGAAAGCCATTTCCCATTCCTTTGGCAACCGTAATCAAATCCGGTTTGATGTCAAATTCCTGATGCGCAAAGAATTTCCCGGAACGTCCGTAACCTGACTGAACCTCGTCCAAAATCAAAATCGAATTGTTTTCTTTGCATAATTTTTCAATCTTTAAAATGAAATCTTCTGTCAATAAATTGATTCCGCCAACACCCTGGATTCCTTCTACAATCACAGCAGAAATTTCGTTTTGATTTTCTGCAAAAATCTTCTCCAATTCTTCTGAATTATTGAATTCACATTTGATAAAATTCTCAGATTCGTTGACTGGCGCAACAATTTTTGGATTGTCTGTTACGGCAACTGCAGCGGAAGTTCGTCCGTGAAAAGCTTCTGAGAAATAAACCACTTTCTTTTTCCCGTTATGAAATGAAGCCAGCTTCAAAACGTTTTCATTCGCTTCCGCTCCGGAATTGCATAAGAACAACGAGTAATCTTCGTAACCTGACAATATTCCCAATTTCTCAGCCAGTTCTTCCTGAATCTTGTTCTCCACAGAATTGGAATAAAAACTGATTTTCTCCAATTGATTTTTCAACCTTTCAACATAATGCGGATGATTATGGCCAATAGAAATCACAGCGTGACCGCCGTAAAAATCGAGATATTGCTGTCCGTTTTCGTCCCAGAGAAAAGAACCTTGGGCTTTTACTGGATTGATGTTGAAAAGTGGATATACGTTGAATAAATTCATAATTTTTATAATTGATAATCGATAAATGATTATTGATTAATTTTTACTTTGAACACAAAGGTCACAAAAGATTTCCCTACTACTCAATGTTTTTAAGTTCACAAAGCCGCTTCGCTTAGATAAACTCAAAACATCAATTGATTATCTTTATTTACAAACGCTTCGACTACGCTCAGCGTGACAATTCTATACTAAACATTGTCAGTCTGAGGCTCTTGAAGACTATTAATTTTAAAATGCTAAAGATTTTAAATTCAAACCTAAATTTTGTTCCCAGCCATTGGCAATATTCATATTTTGGACAGCTTGTCCGGATGCACCTTTCAGAAGGTTGTCAATTGCGGAATGAACTGCTATTTTATTTCCTTGTTTTTCGATTTGTATAACGCAGAAATTGGTATTAACAACTTGTTTCATATCAATCGGTTTTTCTGAAACTTTCACAAAAGATGAATCCTTGTAAAAGTCTTTATATAAAGAGTAAATCTTCTCCAATTCCCAATCACATCCGATAATAGAGCTTGTGAAAATCCCTCTTGCAAAATCGCCGCGCCACGGAACAAAATTGAGTTCTACACCTTGATTATTCAGCAAATTGATTTGTTTTAAAATCTCGTCAACGTGTTGATGATTCAAGGTTTTGTAAGCCGAAATATTATCATTTCTCCAAGTGAAATGCGTTGTCGCCTGCAACGACTGTCCAGCTCCGGTTGAACCTGTAATACCTGTTGTGTAAACATCTTTCAACAGATTTTCTTTCGCTAAAGGCAATAATGCCAACTGAATCGCAGTTGCAAAACATCCAGGATTGGCAATACTTTTAGAACCTTGGATTTCGTTAAAAAAAATTTCCGGCAAACCGTAGATGAAATTTCTGTCTCTGAAATCGCCTTTTAATCGGAAATCATTTCCTAAATCAATAATCAAAGTTTCATCTGACACCGGATTTTCATTCAGCCAATTCTGACTTTCTTTGTGTGGAAGGCAAAGAAAAAGAATGTCGGTTTGTGAAATTTCATTCGTCAAAACCAAATCGCAAATTGAATCCAAATCCGGGTATAAATCCGAAATCTTCACGCCGGAATTGGAACGGCTGAACAAAAACTTTAATTCTATATTCGGATGAAAAGCCAGCAATCGAACAAGTTCGCTTCCTGTGTAACCGTTGGCTCCGATGATTCCGACTGATTTTTTCATTTTTATTTTTTAATATTTTTGAACGCAAAGAGCGCGAAGATTTTTTTATTTTCAAACTGCTTTTTAAGTCGCAAATTTTTTGAATCTTTTATTTTTTATCGCAGATTTTTCTGATTAAACAGATTTTCAATCATTGAATTGCTCGCAGCCCGACCTGAGTGGAGCTCTTTTTCTTTTTTTTGAGAAAAAGAAAAAAGCGGGAACGGAGGGCGGATTAAGCTGCCCAAATAATTCTAGTTCAGTTTATTGACCTGATGATAAATATTGAGCGAGTTGCTGAGGATTTTGGTAAATCCTTTCACATCTTCCCCACTCCAGGCGAGATTTTCTTCGCCGTAACTTCCAAATTTTGAAGACATCAAATCATTTTCAGACTCGATTCCGTTCAGAATGAAACGATACGGATGAAGCGTGATGAATACCTTTCCATTAACGGTTTTCTGAGAATCCTGCAAAAATGATTCGATATTTCTCATCACCGGGTCAAGGAAAAGTGCCTCGTGAAGCCAGTTTCCGTACCAATCCGACAACTGTGATTTTATCGTCTGCTGGTATTTTGACAATGTGTGTTTCTCCAATAAATGATGTGCTTTTATGATGATTGATGCAGCCGCAGCCTCGAAACCAACACGACCTTTGATGCCGACAATCGTATCTCCAACGTGGATATCGCGACCGATTCCGTAAGGTGAAGCCAATTCCTCAATCTTCTGAATCGCCAAAACCGGATGTGAATACGTCTTGCCATTGACAGAAATGAGTTCTCCGTTTTTGAATTCGATTTCCAGTTGAGAAGGTTCTGTTCTTTCGATTTGTGACGGAAACGCTTCTTCCGGAAGATGATGTCTTGAAGTCAAAGTTTCTTTTCCGCCAACGGAAGTTCCCCAAAGTCCTTTGTTAATGGAATATTTTGCTTTGTCAAAATCCATTTCGTAATTGTGATTTTTCAAAAATTGGATTTCATCTTCACGTGACAAACTCAAATCACGAATCGGTGTAATAATTTCTATTTTCGGACACATTACCTGGAACATCAAATCAAAACGAACCTGGTCATTTCCCGCTCCTGTGCTTCCGTGCGCAATGGCATCCGCCCCGATTTCCAAAGCAACTTCCGCAATGGTCTGCGCCTGAATCGTTCTTTCCGCACTCACAGACAACGGATATGTATTGTTTTTCAGAACGTTACCAAAAATTAAATATCTAACACAATCATTATAATATTTTTCCGAAGCATCAACAAACCTGTAAGAAGCCACGCCTAATTTTTCCGCTTTTTCTTTTAGCGAAACTTCATCTTCTTTATCAAAACCTCCTGTATTAATCGTGACTGCGTGAACTTCGTAAGCCAAAGTTTCACTCAGATATTTTGCGCAATAGGAAGTATCTAAACCTCCGCTGAATGCCAAAACTACTTTCTTACTCATTATTATTATTTATGGATTCAAAATTTTTCTTTTTCTCTTGGTTCAGATTTTCCGGAACGAAAAGCATTGCCGTACAAAGACAGTTTTTGCGTTCTTTCATCATCAGAATTTCGTAATTCACGCAGTTTTTGCAACCGTTCCAGAATTGTTCATCCTGCGTCAGTTCAGAATAGATGACGGGTTTGTAACCCAAATTGCTATTGATTTTCATCACCGCTAACCCAGTTGTTAATCCAAAAATTTTAGCATACGGATATTTTTCACGGGATAATTGGAAAATCCTTTCCTTAATCTGAGTTGCCAGACCGGCATTCCTGAATTGAGGTGCAACGATGAGTCCGGAATTAGCAACATATTCGCCGTTAGTCCAGGTTTCTATATAACAGAAGCCCACCCAGTTCCCATTTTCGTCGATTGCTATAATAGAATTGCCTTCTGAGATTTTTTTGCCCAGATAGTCGGAAGAACGCTTTGCAATACCAGTTCCGCGTTTTTTCGCGGAATCCTCCATTTCGTTTCTGATTTCTTCCACATAAACCAAATGTTTCTCTGAAGAAACTTCTAATTTCATTGATATTATCTAATTAAGGCGCAAAAATAAAAATAATTATCTTTATAATCAAAATAATAAAGATTATTTTATCTGTTAAATTTATATTAACAATAATATTATCTCAATAATGAATGATTTCCAGTTCATATTTGCTTAATTTTATGTAAATTGGCTTGAACATTAATACAATCGGAAAAACAATTAAATCTAGCCGGAAATAATATGAGAAATTATCACATCCAGAATCTGCAGGACTATTTCAAAGAATATAAAAAATCCATCAAAAACCCTAAGAAGTTTTGGGATAAGGTTGCAGATGAGAATTTTGTATGGTATCAGCGCTGGTCCAAAGTTGTAGATTACAATATGGAAGAAGCCAATATCAAATGGTTCAAAAACGCAAAACTTAATATCACCAAAAACTGCCTTGACAGACATCTTTCCGTACGCGGAGATAAAACCGCCATTATCTGGGAACCTAACGATCCTAAAGAAGAGGCACAGCACATCAGTTTCAATGAACTTTATGAAAGAGTAAACAAAACAGCCAATGTTCTGAGAGAAATGGGCATCCAGAAAGGCGACAGAGTCTGTATCTATCTTCCCATGATTCCGGAATTGGCAGTCACGATGCTAGCTTGCGCCAAATTGGGAGCAGTACACTCGATGATATTTGCAGGATTTTCTGCGTCTGCTGTAGCTTCCAGAGTGAATGACTGTGGTGCAAAAATGGTTATCACATCAGACGGAAGTTATAGAGGAAACAAAGTCCTTGACCTGAAAAGCATCGTGGATGAAGCATTAGAAAAGGCACCAACTGTAGAAAATGTTTTGGTCGTCAAAAGAACGCACAACGATGTGAAAATGAAAGATGGCAGAGATCACTGGATGTCGGAGTATTATGATAAATCATCATCGGATTTTGTGACGGTGATTATGGATGCGGAAGATCCGTTGTTCATTCTTTATACTTCCGGTTCTACAGGGAAACCAAAAGGAATGCTTCACACCTGTGCCGGTTATATGGTTTACACAGCTTACACGTTCAAGAACGTGTTCAATTATAAAGAAAATGACATCTATTGGTGTACAGCAGACATCGGTTGGATCACGGGCCACTCGTATATTCTTTATGGTCCGTTACTGAATGGCGCAACAACCGTTATTTTCGAAGGGGTGCCGACTTATCCTGATGCAGGAAGATTCTGGGAAGTGATTGAGAAACATAAAGTGACTCAGTTTTATACCGCTCCGACTGCTATTCGTTCTTTAGCAAAAGAAAGCGTGGAATGGGTTCAGAAACACAACCTGGATTCTCTGAAAGTCATCGGCTCTGTTGGTGAACCAATTAATGATGAGGCGTGGCATTGGTACAATGATAATGTCGGTCATAAGAAATGTCCGATTGTTGATACCTGGTGGCAAACCGAAACCGGCGGAATCCTTATCTCTCCTATCCCATTTGTCACACCTACCAAACCCACTTATGCGACTTTGCCTTTGCCAGGAATTCAGCCGGTGTTGATGGATGATAAGCGTAACGAAATCTCCGGCAACCAGGTAACAGGAAATCTTTGCATCCGTTTTCCCTGGCCGGGAATTGCAAGAACGATTTGGGGCGACCATCAGCGTTACAAGGAAACTTATTTCTCGGCATTTCCAGGTAAATATTTCACTGGTGACGGCGCACTGAGAGATGAAGTTGGCTATTACAGAATCACTGGGCGCGTGGATGATGTGGTCATTGTTTCCGGGCATAACCTTGGAACAGCACCTATTGAAGACAGCATTAACGAGCATCCTGCTGTTGCCGAATCAGCAATCGTGGGTTATCCGCACGATATCAAAGGGAATGCACTCTATGGTTTTGTAATCCTGAAAGAGTCGGGAGAAGAAAGAAACCGCGAGAACCTGGCGAAGGAAATAAACCAGCTGATCTCCGAACAGATCGGGCCGATTGCCAAGCTGGACAAGATTCAGTTTGTATCCGGGTTACCAAAGACCAGATCCGGCAAGATTATGCGCCGCATCCTGAGAAAGATTGCAGAAGGCGATTTCTCCAACTTCGGTGACACATCTACACTGCTGAATCCCGAGATTGTGGATGAAATTAAGAATGAAAAAATATGATTTAATTATTAATGATCATACTGAGACCGTTTACAATATTAATTGAAATGTATCAGTGTCAGGTTGAGGCTCTTGAACCCCTATTAAATTAATTAAATCCTTTAGACCTTAAATTACAACGCAAAGACCACCTGATTTTGGGTGGTCTTTGTCATTTTGCCATGTTTTTTCATTGGTTCGGAATAACAATTTGCAATCATACTAGATTAGCCGGCTTCATTGTAGTAAGAGAACAAAGTCTTATAAAAGATTCGAAAAGTTAAATTATGCCGATAGTGCGAATTTTCAACCTTACTAACAAAAGCAAATTTTTTTTTAGGAAATAATTCAGATAAGTTCTCCACCATTTTTACCAAATGGTAAACCACAGTTCAATAGGCTTAATTAACTTTGCAGCCATGGAAGAACTGACCAACTATATTTTACAATTCGGTAAGCTGAACCAACAGCAGATCGACCTTATCCGCAGCAAAGCGGATGAAATAACACTTGTTAAAGGTGACTATCTTGTAGAAGCAGGAAAAACCTTCAACCAGTTTGTTTTTATCCTGGAAGGTATTTTACGCATCTATTACTACAACAACAAAGGAGAGGAGATAACCAAGTATTTTGTGGATGAACACCATCTGTTTACCAACCCTAGCCCAGGCGAGCCAATCACGGAATACATCCAGACCCTTACAGACTGTAAGCTGATTGTATTTTCGCAGCAGGACTGGAACGAACTTTCCAATACGATCGTTGGCTGGAACGATATCACCAACAAGATATTCCATAAGGCATTGGTTGAAAAACTGGATCGGAGAAGTTCATTAGTTTCGGATGATGCTACGACCCGCTACCTGACTTTCCTTCAAAAATTCCCCACCCTTGCCAACCGTGTCCCACTTTCTTACATCGCTTCCTATCTGGGGATTACGCAACAATCGTTGAGCAGAATCCGGAAAAACATCCGCTAAAATCACTTTTTACCAAATGGTAAACGATTCTGTTTTAAGTTGCCGCAACTTAGCAGCAGCAAATTCTAAATCAACAGGACATGAAAAAAGTATTCATAACAGGTGCTAACAAAAGCATCGGCTTCGAAACAGCAAGACAATTATTACAACAAGGACTTTACGTCTATCTCGGAAGCCGAAGCCTGGAAAACGGGCAGAAAGCCGTAGAGCAACTAAAATCGGAAGGACTGACCCAGGTAGAAGCCATCCAGATCGACGTCACTGATGACAATTCGGTAAACAACGCCCGACTGGAGATCGGCAAAACAACAGATGTTTTGGATATCCTAATCAACAACTCGGGAATCTCGGGTGCAAAGTTTGATGAAAAAGGCGAGTACATCCCACAAACTGCTGAACACACCAGCATTGATGTTTTCAAAGAAGTGTACAATATCAATGTTTATGGCGTGATAAGGGTGACACAGGCTTTTTTGGACCTGCTGAAACAATCGGACGAGCCAAGAATTGTGATGGTAAGCTCGAGTCAGGGTTCCATAACTTTGCACAGCGACCCGACTTACAAGTATTACAACCACAAAGGGGCAGTTTATCTATCTTCTAAGGCAGCGCTCAATATGTACACTGTGAACCTGGCGTATGAACTTCGTGATACCAACTTCAAAATCAATGCGGTAAGTCCGGGTTTTACAAAGACGGATTTTAACAACAACCGTGGAACAGGCACGGTGGGAGATGCCGGAAGACGGATTGTAAAATATGCTTTAATTGGCAATGACGGCGTAACGGGAAAATTTTTCTGCGAAGAAACGAACCCTGAATCGGGAGAAATTCCGTGGTAAAAAATGACACTCACAATATTGTATCAAATGATATGAAATAAAAAGCCGCCCAGACAGAGCGGTTTTTTTATTCCAGACAGCAAAAATTTTCCGTAAAAAATCTTATCTTTAAGCATCATAAAAACTATGAACTATGGAAAACAGGAAAGCGCCTGTGTTCGTTATGAGCATTATTGCCATCATTGTAGGATCGGCATTATATAAGCAAATCGATTTTAAAACTATGACCGTGGAGAAGCCATGGCTGGCCGCTTTGTATGCTTTGACGTTTTTGTTTGCCCTCTATATCCTCATCAAAGGTTACAGAAAAAAAAACAACAATTAGCCTTTGATTGTTTCAAATCATAATCAGAAAAACAGGTCGATTTTACTTTAGTAAAACACTTTTCCGTTTGAGATTTTCACAACATTTTCCTTCTCCATTATCTTGAGTGTTCGGATTGTGGTCTCGACACGAAGACCGGTCAAGCTGGCCAATTGCTGTCTTGTGAATGGAACCTGATATGAAAAAGGATCCCGATCATCCTGCGAACTTTTGAGATGATCCAACAGTGAAATCAGCTTACTGGCAGGATTTTGTTCAAACAAAACACCACCCATCAACAACCTGAAATGTACAAAATCTGAAAGATTGCAGATAATTTTGGAATATATATTGGGATAACTGACCAAAAGATCTAAAAACCCTGCTTTGTGCAACTTCAACACCTCGCAAGCTGTGATAGCCACAGCATTTACCGGGTAAGTTTTATTCATAAACAATGTAAATTCTGCAATACTTTGCTTGTCATTCAGGATGCAATGTATCAATTCTTTGTTATTTTGACGGACATTATTCAGCTTAACATTCCCTTTAGCAATCTGGTAATAAAACTGTGGCATTTCTCCTTCCTTAAAAACAGTATCTCCGGCATTGTATTCTTCAATGTCAGCTCCGAATGACTTTAATGTTAATTCCTCTATCATCACGCTATTTTTATGGATTAATAATAACCGGGAAGTTTCAGTAATAACTACGAATTGTTTTAGTTGGATTATTTAAACCCTGATATGTTAAGAACGAAAAACCATTTTCCGGCTTAAACCCGGAAAATGGTCAGCAAAAAAAAATAACTATTATGGTAAGGTCTACGCAATAAATAAGGATGCAATAGTCTGTGCATCTGAACCGCTCATTGTTTCGTCATAAGCTGCGGATCCTGCCGGAGCACCAAAAGCTGTTGCCGTATTGAAACCTGCCTGCATGGTATTATCCTCACCTGCATAGACGGGATTGGTTGCGGAAGGCATATTACCACCATTGGCTAATTCTATCCAGCCTTTATTAGCTCTCATTCTTCTGACCTGAGACGCATGCCTGGCCTCTACGGAGTGGATCTGCAAAGCCGCTGTTAAAACATCTTTGTTAGACATCACATTGCCTGCCTGTCCTTTGTAAGCTCTCACACCTGTATCTTCGAATGCCTGAGCCAATATCAGAAACTGGCTGTAATCCGTAAACGGAGAGAAATTACCTTTGGCTGTAAAATCAAATGTCGGTTTTGATCCCGGCGTTTCTCCCAATGATGTTAAGGCACTTTTAAGAAAAGCAACATGCGCTGTCTCATGTTTTGAAATCTGCATAAAAACTTTTCTGTCCGCTGTGGGAATAAGGTTGTTAACACCTAACCCCATTCTATAATATTCATCTTCCAGGTATTCTAAAACCAAAGCCAGCTGCAATGCATCGGTCAATGTACTTTTAAATGCAAAAGAAGATGCAGCATCTGTTGTTTCTGCTTTTACGGGAGTGGTCATCAATGCTCCTAACCCAAGTGGCACTGCCGCTACTGCTGCTTTTTTACCAAAACCTGCTATGCTGTTTAAAGTGCTTAATCGTGAAGCTTCTGTTGTGAAGAATTTGTCATCAGAAAGCTTATCTAGTATTTTGAGAATGTTCATAATAATTGATTTTAAAAAGATGAATAATTAACCGATGTTTCTTTCTTTCCATGTGAATGGCGTTTTGATAAATCCACCTGCTGCCATGACAATATCCTTAGGCTCTTTTGCCAGATCCAATCCGTTGGCATCTATCACATCATCGCCTGAAAAATCAGCAGATCCCGGATTGATGAGATTCCTGATCGCTGATGCATGTCTTGCTTCCACAGAAACAATCTTACCGGCAATGACCAGATAATCCGGATTCGTAATATACCTGCCTGCGCCGTTGTAAGCTGCAACACCTGTATCTTCCAGCGCCTTTGCGGTTGCCAGCACAGAGTTCCTGTCATTGAAGTTCACATTAGGATACTGAAATTCCAAAGTCGGTAACACATTGGATGTTGCACCGCTGATGGCAGCCTTGAAAAAATCCCTGTGGATCACCTCGTGATGATACAGGTCTGTAAAAATTTCTCTTTCCGCACTGGAAATTCCGGAGTAGAAGTTATTAACCACTTTGGTATAAAAATCCGCTTCCAGCTGCTCCAGCGCATATGCATAATTGAGAACACCAACATCTCCTTTTCCAAGGTCAAAAACATTGTCATTACCACCAATCATCATATCATCATCGTTACATCCTACGAGCGCAAGACCAGCCATTGCCAATCCTACCCCACTTAGCTTCAAAAAGTTTCTTCTGCCTGTATCCAGGGTTGCACCCTGATTGGATACACTGATTGTTTTTTTCATAATATTATTTTTAGTATTTGGTTTATTTTTTTAAATTCAAAAAAAGCAGCATAAAAAATTTATGCTGCCTTATCAACTACTTATGGCATTAATACTGTATCAATCACGTGAATAACACCATTGGACTGGTTTACGTCAGCAATCGTTACTTTTGCATCCGTTCCTTTGGCATCTCTCACATACAGATCGTTACCTTTTGTCCAAAAAGTAACATCTTCGCCTTCTACTGTTTTCATCATAGCCTTTCCGTTGCCAGCTTTCACTGCAGCCCAGATTTGTTTTGCATTATACTTTCCTGCAAGAACATGGTAAGTTAAAATCTTTGTCAGTGTCTCCTTATTTTCAGGTTTCACCAGATTTTCTACCGTTCCTTTAGGAAGTTTTGCAAAAGCTTCATCAGTTGGTGCAAGAACCGTGAATGGTCCTTTGCCTTCTAATGTCTCTACCAGGCCCGCAGCTTTTACAGCAGCAACCAAAGTCTTGTGGTCTTTAGAATTAACTGCGTTTTGTATTATATTTTTTGAAGGGTACATGGCAGCACCGCCAACCATTACCGTTTTTTCCTTCATTAATTGTGCAGACATATTTCCGCTAAAAGCGAATGATAATGCCACCATACTCAATACTGTGATTTTTGATCTAGAATTCATTTCAGTTTATTTTTTTGTTAATATTTAGTGTTATCTGGATTTACGATATTGGTTTTAATTTGGATTTAATTATTTTTATATTTTTATTTAAACAATTATAAATCAGTTATTTATTTTTCATCAGAAATAAAATCAAGACAAACCGAGTTCATACAAAAGCGTTTTCCTGTAGGTTTTGGTCCGTCATCGAAGATGTGCCCAAGATGAGAGTCACATCTTCCACAAAGGACCTCCGTTCTTTCCATATTGTAAGATGTATCTTTCTTATACTTAACACTGTTTTTGCGTACAGGCTGATAAAAAGAAGGCCAGCCGCAAGTGGTTGCAAACTTGGAGGTTGAAAGGAATAAAGCATTGCCGCAGACTGCGCAGTAATAAGTGCCTTTTTCATCGAACTCATAATATTTTCCCGTGAAAGCAGTTTCCGTAGCAGCTTCTCTTGCCACCTGATAGAGTTCCGGCTTCAGGATTTTTTTCCATTCGGCATTGCTCACCTTTAATGGTTTTGTATCAGTTCTGGAATAATATGGGTTTTTGATTTTGAAATTCCCGGATTGTGAGAAAGCGTTAATTGAAATCAGAATAAAAATAACCTTGAAAGTCCTGTGTGATATTAAATTTTTCATTTTAATAAATGTTGAATGATTACTTAATATCATTTACGGAATAAAAGATTCTTTGGATTTTGTCTGTGGTATATTTTATTTTATTACATTTGGAATGAAAAATAATCAATTATTAAAACTAAATATTCTGAAGAGCAGCTTATCGTTCTATTGAAAAATAAGGACGAAAATGGTTTTCATCATCTGTATGACAACTATTCTGGTGCACTTTATGGTGTTATCCTGCGGATAGTCTGCTCCAAAGAATATACTGAAGATGTCATCCAGGATGTCTTTGTCAAAATCTGGAATTCTATCCATCAATACGATGTTTCAAAAGGCAGATTTTATACATGGATGATCAATATCGCAAGGAATACAGCCATTGATTATCTGAAATCGAAAGGATTCCAGAACGAACTCAAAAACCAACCGCTCCCGGATTTCGTATATAACACTGCAGAACTTTCAACAACCAATGAAGAGTCTGACTTTATTGGGCTGAAAAATGTTCTGGAAAGCCTGGAAGCTGATAAGCAGGAACTTATAAATATGGCATATTATCAGGGATTTACCCAAAATGAAATATCCGAAAAACTGAAGATCCCGCTGGGAACCGTAAAAACCAAAATGCGTAATGCATTAATGAAATTAAAGGATTTGCTAAAAGATTATCAATAAATTGAACACACAAGAATACATATCATCCGGAATCATAGAATCTTATATTCTAGGTCTTGCTTCTCCCGAAGAAGCAGGTATTTTGGAGTGTGTAATGAAGAACAATGCTGATGTAAGAGCAGCTTTTGAAGAGGCACAAAAAACTTTGGAAGATATGGCCACTGCTCAGGCTGTGACACCTCCAAGTGATCTGAAGTCTAAGATCTGGAACAAAATTCAGCAGGAACAGCTTGTTGACAATGTACAACCTATGGCTTCTGTTGATATTCCAGCAACAAAACCACAGGAAGAAATAAGAATACCGGGAAACAGCAACTGGAAATTGCTTTCTGCTGCGGCATCTATTCTTCTATTGCTTAGCCTCGCAGGAAATGCGTTCTGGATGAACGATCAATCCAAAACAAAACAGGAGATCGCAAAACTCCAGACCGAAAAAGAAAGTCAGAGTCTTGCTATCCAAAAACTGAGTCAGAAAATGGAGATGTTCTCCAACCCCGATATGCTGATGGTCTCCCTGAAAGGTGTAGAAAAACATCCGGATTCCAAAGCGATTGTTTTCTGGGATAAAAAAACAAAGAATGTTTACCTGAATGCTGAACATCTTCCGAAAGCTCCTGAAGGAATGGAATATCAGCTCTGGGCAATCTCAGACGGGAAACCTGTAAGTGCAGGGATGTACTCTGAAGATAAAGACAGCAAAATCGTCTTATCTAACATTCCAAATGCACAGGCATTCGCCATCACATTGGAAAAGCGAGGCGGAAGTCCGGTTCCTACGATGGAAAATATGTTCGTGATCGGAAATATTTAAGATCCTGTAATTTGTGATTTTATCTTTATTCAGAATACAATTTGAGTAACTGTCTGTAATCTGTCAATATAGACGATTTTGATATGAATCCAATGAAACGGTTATCATGATCTACAACAGGCAGATACCAATAACCGGTTTCGTCAAAAGTCTGTAAAATTTCAGGTGCTTTATGATCTTGAAATATTACCGCAGGCGGCGCCTTCATCATTTTACTAAGTGAAAGCTTATCAATGTCATCGCTAAAAAGATAAGGACGGACATCATCCATATCAAGAATACCTTTCAGTTTGTTCGCGTGATCGACGACAGCAAAAGAATTTTTGTTCCCATTTTTTATCATATCAAATAACTCTGTGACAGAAGCATTCTCATTAATGACCTGAGACTGGAAATCGATATAATCTTTGGTATTCAGAGAAAATAAAAGATTATTGTCATGCTTGCTTGTAAAGATTTTCCCCTGATCAGCCAGTGATTTCAGTTCCGGAGAAATCGGCGAGAAACTTTTTGCTATCAGGTATGAAATTACTGACACAATCATCAACGGAATAAAGAGATCATAACCAAAACTGGATTCAGCGATCAGGAAAATTGCAGTAAGCGGTGCATATAGAATTCCGCTCATTGCACCAGCCATTCCCACTAAAACCAAATTGGTAACCGGCACTTCTTTAAAACCAATCTGCTCACAAACTACTGCAAACAAAAAACCAGCAGTTCCTCCAGCAAACAAAGATGGTGCGAAGTTTCCTCCATTTCCTCCACTGAAAATTGTAAAAGGAGTGGCAAAGGCTTTCAGAACCAGTACCAGGATCAGGAAAATAATCACCGTCCAGCTTTTGACTTCAAAATATCTGAACAGGCTGTTCTCAATAATCAAAAGAGTATCACCACTGGTAAAAGCCTTGATAGTGTCATAACCTTCTCCAAATAATGGCGGAAATAATACACAAAGCAGAGATAAAACAGCACCACCAAACATTGCTCTTCTCAACGGTGACATCTTCAGTTGATGAATAAAATGTTCAACCTTCTGAGACATCAATACAAAATACCTTGCATACAGACCTGTGACAACTCCCAAAATAAGATAATAAGGAACGTTTTTGTAATTGAAAGCTTCTCTTGTATAAAACCTGAACAGAACGTCTTCCTGCAGTAATATCCTGGATAACAAACTACCGCAAACCGCAGCCACAACCAGAGGAATAAAGTCGGTAAACACAACGCCCGTCAGCAGAATCTCAAAGGCAAACATAATCCCGGCAATCGGCGCATTAAACGCTGATGCAATCCCAGCACTAGCGCCTGCCGCCAACAACAAAGTTCTTTCTTTATAACTCAATCTATAAGTCTGGGCATAATTGGAACCAATAGCGGCTCCGGTCACAGCAATCGGACTTTCCAGACCGGCAGAACCTCCTAATCCGACAGTAATCGCACTCTGCACAATCTGGGAATACATCTTAACCGACGAAACGATACTTGAGTTCTGGGCAATCTCATACAAAATCACACCAATGCCTTTTTTATCCTGTCCCTTAAATAAAGTCTGGACGGTAATTGTCGTTAACACAATCCCTAAAAACGGAAAAACGATGTAGAATAAGATCTGATACTCGAAGTGAACTTTGTGCGTGATAAAATAATGAATATTGTGAACCAAAGTTTTCAGGATCACACCAGCCAAACCGGCAGTAAGCCCTACCAAAATACCCGAAAGAAGAAGAAACTGATTTCTGCTTAACCTGCTATTTAGCCAATGAAGAATCAGTTCATAGCTGCGTGCTTTCTCCAGTCCAAACTGTTGGAAATCTTTTTTGAATTTTAAAAAGCTAAGATATTTTTTCTTATTTTGGAATTTCACGCTGTGAATTTGAATACAAATATACCAAATCAAAAGAGAGTATGAACATACACTTTTATTGATCTGGAAATCATTTTTCATAATGATAAAGATTTTCGGATATTTGGAAAAGTAACTATTCAGTATAATTATGAGTAAAGAGAACGATTATTTAGAAATCAACCGTCAATCCTGGAACAATAGAACAGATACTCACCTCACATCCGACTTCTACGACCTTGACGGATTTCTGAAAGGTAATACTTCGTTGAACAGCATAGAACTCGACCTGTTGGGTGATATCAAAGGAAAATCAGTCCTGCATCTCCAATGCCATTTTGGCCAGGACACAATATCACTGGCTCGTCTTGGAGCAGATGCAACAGGTATTGATCTATCTGATAAAGCCATCGAAAGTGCCAAACAGATCGCTAAAGATTCTGGTACTGATGCTAAATTCATTTGTTCCGATGTTTACGACCTTCCCAATCATCTGCATCAACAATTCGATATTGTTTATACAAGTTACGGAACGATTGGTTGGCTTCCGGATCTGGACCGATGGGCAAAAGTGATTGCGAGATTTCTAAAACCGGGAGGAAAATTTGTTTTTGTGGAATTTCACCCCGTGGTCTGGATGTTTGATAACGATTTTGAAAAGGTCTTTTACCACTATTTTAATTCCGGAGCAATCATAGAAACAGAAAGCGGAACTTATGCTGATAAAACAGCTGATATCACCCAGGAATATGTAACATGGAATCATGGTCTAAGTGAAATTATCAATAGTTTAATACAAAACGGTCTCGAAATAAATTCTCTGGATGAATACGATTATTCGCCTTACAATTGCTTCAATAAAACCATAGAATTCGAACCTAAAAAGTTCAGGATCGAACATTTGGGAGATAAAATCCCAATGGTGTATTCCGTGGTTGCCACGAAGAATCAGGTATCTAATTGACAAGGTATTCCTTTATAAAACAAAAACCGCCAGGTCTGGCGGTTTTAATTATCTCAATTTATTCGTCCTGTAATTCTTTGGCCTGGTATTCCTGGACAATTTCTATAGCATTATTGATGACATCACTTAACGCAGTTATAAAGGTTCCTTCTTCCGCTAAGCTCATCGCATGTTTCAAAGCATCGATTTCTTTCGGGATAATCTCGTAGCTTACATTTTTATCAATACTTTGGATACCTTCTATAATCAATCCGTTGATTTCGTCTTCGGTTCTTCCGCGCAGATGTTTCTCATTTCTGATAATGATGTGGTCAAACATCCTTGCTGCAATTTTACCGCATTCTCTGATATCTTTATCACGTCTGTCTCCCACTCCGGAAATAATTCCGATTTTTTTGTTGGATTCGATATTCTTAAGATAATCTTCAATCGCTTCATAACCCGCGGGATTGTGTGCAAAGTCAATCATTACCTTGAAGTTTTTGAATTTGAAGACATTCAGTCTTCCAGGTGTTAACTGAGCACTTGGAATGAATGTCGTCAGAGCTAAAGCAATATTCGGGATTTCGAAGCCATAAACATAAGCTGCCAAAGATGCGGCTAAAACATTTGCAATCATAAACTTTGCTTTTCCTTCCATTGTGATTGGAATATTCTTAACTCTCTCGATTCTGATTTTCCATTCGCCTTTTTTAATAGTTACGAAACCTTCTTCGTAAACGCAGGTAATTTTACCTTCTTTTGCAAATTTTTTGATATGGGGATTATTTTCATCCAGACTGAACAATGCTACTTTTGCTCGTAGATCATCCGCCAATCGCATAGAATATTCGTCATCTGCATTCAGAACACACCAGCCATCTTTTTTAACACTATCCAGAACAACCCGCTTCACTCTTGTTAAATCTTTCAGATTATGTATATCACTTATGCCTAAATGGTCTTCTTTAATATTGGTCAAAACCCCAATATCGCAAGTTCCAAATCCCAATCCAGAGCGAAGAATTCCACCTCTGGCTGTTTCCAGAACCGCAAATTCTACAGTTGGATCTTTGAGAATAAATTCTGCAGACATTGGTCCTGTCGTATCGCCTTTTTCAAGTAATGTATTTTGAATATAAATCCCATCGGAAGTAGTAAATCCAACTCTTTTTCCATTGTTTTTTACGATGTGAGCCAACAATCTCGTGGTCGTAGTTTTTCCGTTGGTTCCTGTAAGCGCAATAATCGGAATTCTGAATTCTTTTCCCGGAGGATAAAGCATATCAACAACCGGAGCCGCAACGTTTCTAGGCAAACCTTCACTTGGAGCCAAATGCATCCTGAATCCAGGTGCAGCATTCACTTCCAAAATGGCGCCACCACTTTCTTTCAAAGGTTGCGTTAGATTTTCTGCCATAATATCGATACCGCAAACATCTAATCCGATGATTCTGGAAACACGTTCAGCCATCTGGATATTTTCCGGGTGAATCATATCTGTGACATCGATCGACGTTCCTCCGGTGGAAAGATTTGCTGTAGATTTCAGATAGACGATTTCGCCTTTTTGTGGAACAGTTTCTAATGTATAATTGAGTTTTTCAAGAAGTTCATTCGTGTCTTTATCAACATCAATTTCTGTTAGTACATTTTCGTGTCCATAACCTCTTCTTGGGTCAAGA
Source organism: Epilithonimonas pallida (assembly GCF_900182975.1). NCBI lineage: Bacteria > Pseudomonadati > Bacteroidota > Flavobacteriia > Flavobacteriales > Weeksellaceae > Epilithonimonas > Epilithonimonas pallida. Next base: position 36,696 of record NZ_FXUO01000006.1, read on the forward strand.
TTTTCTTTATCGATGAGTTGCTGAAGATTCAGTTCACCATCGCCTACGACGTGTGCAGGAACTCTTCTCGCTGCTGCGACCATTTTATGATTAATGACCAAAACACGGAAATCAAAACCTGTAATATATTTTTCTACAATGACTTTTCTGGAATATTTCTGAGCGTGTTCCAAACCAATAACAGCCGTTTCATAATCTTTGACATTGATGGAAGCACCTTTTCCGTGGTTACCATCCAAAGGTTTCAGAACTAACGGATAACCTATTTTTCTGATAACCGCCTGCAAACCCTCCTCATCTGTCACCAGACCTCCGGAAGGAACAGGAATTGCCGCATCTTCCAGCATTTTTTTTGTGAGTTCTTTGTTACAGGCGATATCAACGGCTATACTGCTCGTGTTTCCTGTAATCGTGGCCTGAAAACGTTGCTGATTAATTCCATAACCCAATTGAACTAAAGAATTTTTACCCAATCTAATCCAAGGAATTCTTCTGGAAGCCGCTTCCTCAACAATACTTCCTGTAGATGGGCCTAATCGTTCTCTTTCTCGGATTTCTTTTAGAGTCTGAATACAAGAATTGATATCATAATCGGTTCCTGCGATGAGACTTTCCGCAATTTTCACCGCTTCTTCCGCAGCGAAAACACCGGCTCTTTCTTCGATGTAATTAAAAACAACATTGTAAGTTCCTGGTGTTTTGGTTTCTCTTGTTCTTCCGAAACCGACATCCATTCCTGCCAATGTCTGGATTTCCAACGCTATATGCTCAATCACGTGTCCCATCCAGGTTCCCATTTCTACACGTTTGAAAAATCCGCCTTCGGTTCCTTCGGAACATCTGTGAGAATACAATGATGGTAACAATTGCTCTATCCTTTCCCGGAAACCTTCAATTTTGTTGGTCGGCTGATGCTCTGTTTCCTCCAAGTTGAGCCGCATCTGAATTAATTTTTTTCGGGTAATGCTCCAAATATTGGGACCTCTTAAAACTTGTATTTTTTCTATTTTCATATTTCTATTTCACTGATTTTAACTTATGATTTTACACTGAATTGCACGCAGCCCGACCTGAGTGGAGCTCATTTTTATTTTTTGATAAAAAATAAAAATAGCGGGAACGGAGGGCGGATAAAGCTGCCCAAATCTAATGCCGAACTAAAATATCAAATCAAATACGCTTGCTAATTTGTAAATCGTTATTCTCTATTTTATCAAAGATAATGTAAAATCAAGAAAAATTGAAAATAATTATTTTGTTATAAAACAAATTTGTTATTAATTCATTAGAATAATTAACAATTCATTAATCAACAAGCATCGTTTTCCGGGAATAAGTCCTTAATTATTAAAAGTTTAAATCTGTTTTGTGGATTTTTAAGCGATTAATATGAGGTTTATTCTGTAATGATTTATTATTTTTGTTAATATGAAATCAAAAGGAAAACTAGTCATCATTGGAGGCGCTGTAAACAAAGGTAGTTTTACGGAGACCAGTTTTGACCAAAATGTTGAAAAAAATCTTAACTTTTTTGAACGCGGAATCCTCCGAAAGATTATTGATGAATCGAAACTGAAAGAAGATTCTGTCATTGAAGTGATTACGACCGCATCTCAGATTCCTGACATTGTTGGTCCTGAATATAAAAAAGCGTTTGAATATCTTGGCGCAAAAAACTGTAATATTCTTGATATCCAAAATCGTGAACAAGCCAACAGCGACGCTATTGTTGCGAGAGCCAATGCGGCAGATGTTGTAATGTTCACTGGGGGCGACCAGCTTCGTTTAACATCAATTCTTGGTGGAACAAGATTTCACGATTCGATTTTGAACAAATACCAAAACGAAGATTTTATCTACGCCGGAACTTCTGCCGGAGCTGCTGCTGCATCGGAAAATATGATCTATCAAGGTTCCAGCTCCGAGGCACTTTTGAAAGGCGAAATCAAAACAACTCAAGGTCTTGGCTTTATAGAAAATGTGATTATTGATACGCATTTTGTACAGCGAGGAAGAATCGGAAGATTATTTCAGGCGGTTGTGAACAATCCGAGAACGTTGGGAATTGGCCTTGGTGAAGACACGGGCTTGTTCATTGAAGAAGAAACGATGACGGCAATTGGCTCCGGTCTTGTGATTTTGGTGGACGGCCTTCAGATTAAAGATACGAACCTGACGAATGTAGAATTGGGCCAACCGATTTCTATCAAAAATCTGATTGTGGATGTGCTTTCTATGAATGATACATTCGATTTGAAAAGCCGGGAAATGACAATTGTTAATTCCCAATACAATCCGATTCCGCAAGTGAGCGCTGAATAATAAATTTAATTTTCTCGCAGACTAAGCAAATTCAATAGATTAACATTTAAAATAAATCAACAATCTGCTTAATCTGTGAGATTTTTTTGAAAAACTAATAAAATTAAAAATGAAAATAATCATCCACGGCGGATTTTTCTCAGAAAGCAGTCAAAGTAATGAAGTGAAATTGGCCAAACAAAATTCACTAAAAGATATTGCGAAAAAATCCTATGAATTCTTAAAAGACAATTCTGCTTTCGACACAGTGGCTTATGCTGTTTCGCTGTTGGAAGATGATGAGCTTTACAATGCCGGAATTGGTTCGCAAATCCAAAGTGACGGTATTATCCGAATGAGTGCTGCGATAATGAATGGCGAAACTCAGAAAATGAGTGGCGTGATTAATATTCAGGATGTAAAAAATCCGATTTTTGTTGCCAAAGAATTGATGAAAGAAGACGATCGCGTTTTGGGCGGCAACGGAGCCAAACAATATGCTGATCAACACGGTTTCGAAAACTTCTCAACGGAAATCCCTCAGCGAAGAAAAGAATACGAAGAGAAACTAAAAAACGGAGGAAAAGGAACTGTTGGCGCTGTTGCGATTGACAAACACGGGAAACTTGCTGTCGCAACTTCAACCGGTGGAAAAGGTTTTGAAATCCCGGGAAGAATCTCTGATTCGGCAACGGTTGCAGGAAATTTCGCTAATCAATTCTGTGCAGTAAGTTGTACCGGCGTTGGTGAAGATATCGTGAGTAATGCGACTGCTGCAAAAATCGTAACCCGAGTAACCGATGGATTAACTATTGAAAATGCCTTTGACAGAACCTTTGAAGAACTGAAAGAAATTGATGGTTTTGCTGGTGCAATCGGGATTGATTCTGAAGGTAATATCTTTCATCAGGATTCTTATCCGACGATGGTTTTTGCAAGTTTTGACGGGGTGGATTTTGAGGTTTTTGACTAAATTATTATATATGAAAAAGACATTAACGTTAATATTAATAAGTTTTACAACACTCGCCTGTTCACAAGATCTAAAATTTGAGAATCCTAGTTTTGAAAAATCAGTATTAGAGAAATATCCGGATATAGACATAAATAAAGATGGGAAAATAAGCAAAAATGAAGCTGAAAATCTAAAAGAATTAGATTTAATGGAACGACATCTTACAAATGCTAATGATGTCAAATTCTTCAAAAATCTCGAATATCTTTCTTTAACAAAAAACAAGATTGAAAAGCTTAAGTTAGAAAACTTTCCTTATTTAACTAAATTTTATTGCGCAAAAAATAATATTAAATCATTAGAAGTTTCTAATCTTCCTAATTTGCAAGAATTAGCTTTTGGAGTAAATCAGCTGGATAAAGTAAAAATTAATGACTGTCCCAATATTGAATCCTTAAATTTCATGGACAACAATATGAAAGAAATAAATTTAAGTCATTTTAAAAAATTAAAATATTTATCTGCTGATCATAATAAATTGAAAAATTTAAATTTAGCTGAAAATCCAGAACTGATTCAATTTATTGTTAATGGAAATAATATTATGGAAATTAATATTACAAAAAATCCGAAGTTAAATATGAATATTCTTTATATTGATGATAATGTTAAATTGATTGGAACGGAAGAACAAATGAAAAATTTTAGTCCTGCTCCATCTCCGCCGCCGCCAATGTAATATATAAAACAAAAAACCGCTATCTCCCGAAAGCGGTTTTTTTATAATTTCTCATTAATAATTATTCATTAATCCAGCCAACCCATTTCCTTCATCCATTCATCGTTGTAGATTTTCCCTACGTAACGGGAACCGTGGTCATGAAGCAGAACCACAATCACATCATCTTTTGTAAACTTGTCTTTCATCTGAACAAGTGAAGCCATTGCACTTCCTGCAGAGTAACCACAAAAGATTCCTTCTTCTTTTGCCAGTTTTCTCGCATAGACTGCTCCGTCTTTGTCGGTGACTTTTTCAAAATGGTCGATAACACTCATATCATAATTCTCAGGAAGAATATCTTCGCCAATACCTTCCGTGATGTAAGTGTAAGCGTGATTCAAATGAATTTCTCCTGTTTCGTGAATTTCTTTCAAAATTGAACCATAAGTATCAACGCCAATAACTTTAATATTTGGATTTTTCTCCTTGAAGAATTTTCCACAGCCTGTAATTGTTCCGCCTGTTCCGGCGCCTACTACGAAATGCGTCAGTTTTCCTTCCGTCTGTTCCCAGATTTCTGGCGCTGTACTTTCGTAATGTGCTTGTCTGTTGGACAAATTATCGTATTGATTCACATACCAACCGTTCTCTGTTTCAGTTGCCAGTCTTTTGGAAACCGAATAATAAGAACGCGGATCTGTCGGTTTCACATCCGTCGGGCAAACAATCACTTCTGCACCAACTGCACGAAGGATGTCGCATTTTTCCTTGGATTGTTTGGAATTGGTCACGAAAATACATTTGTAACCTTTTTGAATTGCCACCAAAGCCAGTCCCATTCCCGTGTTTCCGGAAGTTCCTTCGATGATTGTTCCGCCAGGTTTCAGACGTCCGTCTTTTTCAGCATCTTCAATCATCTTAAGCGCCATTCTGTCTTTCACAGAATTTCCGGGATTGGTCGTTTCTACTTTTGCCAAAACCAAAGCCGGGAAATCCTCTCCCAAGACTTTATTGATTTTAACCAAAGGTGTGTTACCAATCGTTTCAACTATATTATTGTAATATTTCATATTCTATTATTTTAATTAAGGCTGTTATCCTCTCGCTCTTTCTAAAAGAACCATCATCAGAAAACTCAAAACAACAAGAGATTCGTCTTCGTCATCAATATCAATTAATCTTTCTAATTGGAATCTCCTCTCAACCAAAGAAGGCATTTTTTTAAGTCTGAAGTATTCTTTACCCGCATTATCTTTCACGGTGTAAGAAGGATTCAGAAAATAACCTGTGAACAATCCTATAATAGGAATCTCGCCAATGAAACTGTCAAAAACCTTTACCCAGCCATTGTCTTCATTGATCTGATATTTGGGCTGGTCATTTTCATCGATGATATCATACCGGGATTTCCAGAGAGAACGAACCCCTTTTCTTGCTAGTCTTCCGAACTTTTTACCGTTAACCAAATCCGTCATCACATAAGATGCGTTGAAATCAATCCATTGGTTCGCTTTAATATTGAATAATTCCTGAGTTTTGCTCTCATCATTGAAAACAATTACATCTTCCTTCAGCTTAAACATTTTCTGACGAACATAAGCCACATAATTCCCATTCCTGTCCGTAATGTTAAAGTCGCTGGCCAATGTGGTGATCTTGAATTTAAAATCAAGTGGATAATTAAGGTTTTTTAGTATCATTTAAGTATTTTTAGTCTTTATAATTAACTGTATTTAATAGCCTTTAATGGTGAGATTCTACTTATCAAATAACTTGGTAAAATCATTGCGATGCCTGAAACGATAAAAATCCCTACCGAAATCGAAATGATATATAACGGGTTAAGATCTACCGGAACTGTACTGATGAAGTAATTTTCCGGGTCAAGCTTGATAATTCCTGTATATTTTTGGATCAATAATAATCCGATTCCTATCACATTTCCTGCCAGCAATCCCGGAATCATAATAATTAATGTGTAATTAATAAAAATGGATCTGATCTGTGCATTAGAAGCTCCGAATGTCTTCAAAAGCCCTATGGAATTGGTTCTTTCGATAATCAAAATCAGTAAAACCATAATAATGTTGATGACTACAACAATCAGCATAATGGCAATGATCAAAGAGATATTCTGATTGAAAATATTGACCCAATCCAAAATTTGAGGATATTTTTCCGTTACTTTTTCTGCATAATTTTTATACCCAATATATTTTTCGATTTGAGGAAAAGCAGCATCGATTTCACTGGTATCATCCAGGAAAATATCAAGTCCGCCAACTTCTTTATCATTCATATTCATTACTTTGCGGACGTGATTGATATCGCCGATCATATAAAGATCATCAACCAGTTTGATATCTGTTTTGTAAATCCCTTTAATCACAAATTTTCTGTAAATCGGTTTTTGATCTTCTTTTGAAAATATTGCCACAATACTGTCATTCGCTTTGAGTGAAAGATCACTGGCGATTTTGTCTGACAAAATAACCTCGTTATTATAACCGTCTTCTTTATAATCCGGAATCGAGCCCGAAATCATAAACGGCTGAAATCTTTCTTTATCAAAATCTTTCCCTACACCTTTCAAAATGATGCCTGCAAAATTATTTTCAGTTCTAAGGATTCCACTCACTGAAGCATAAGATTGTAAACCGGCAACGCCAGGAATTGATCTCAGAGCTTTTGTGTCCAATCCTTTTGTATCCAAAACAGAAGAATTATAAGAAGAATTGGAACGTGTGGATTTTACAGAAATATCTCCGCTGAAATTAGAAATCCTGTCTTCGATGGCTTTTTTGGAACCGAGACCTGTGGAGATTGTAATCAGCGAAACAATGATGCCCAAAGCAACAGAAAGCCTGCCGATATAGACAATCACCTTGGAGAGATTATTTTTGTTATCTTTGGAAAACGCTATCTTTTTCGAGAAATATAACGGAAAATTCAAATCAATGATTTTAAGCTTCAAAAATAAAACTTTAGTTTTTATCCTGCTAATTTATTTTAGTTCAATCCCATTTATTAAGTCTCAAAATCAATTCAAAGATTTTTTTGCAACCGCTGCTGATAGACCGGAATTGTATTTGCCTTTGCTTAAAAATAAAAACGTCATTGTCGCCGCTAACCAAACCAGTCTTCTGAAGAATAAAAAACATTTAGTTGATTTCTTGGTCGAAAATAATATAAAAATCAAATCTATTTTTGCGCCTGAGCACGGTTTTCGAGGCGTTGCTGATGCCGGGGAACACGTTAAAAACGGAACCGATAGCAAAACCGGCTTACCAATTGTTTCATTGTATGGCGACAACAAAAAACCAAAATCCGAATATTTGAAAGGTGCTGATGTTATTTTGTTCGACATCCAAGATGTTGGAGTACGATTTTACACTTATATCTCGACACTATCTTATATTATGGAAGCGGCAGCGGAAAATAATGTTGAAGTGATTGTTCTTGATAGACCAAATCCACATGATGGTTACATAGATGGACCAATGATGCGCGACCAATGGAAAAGTTTTATTGGCTTACATAATGTTCCTGTTGTTTATGGATTAACAATTGGTGAATATGGAAAAATGGTCAATGGCGAAAAGTGGCTGAAAAATGGAGTGACAGCAAAATACACGCTGATCCCAATGCTTAATTACCACAAACAACGGCGTTACGGCGTTTCTGACAAACCTTCTCCAAATCTTCCTAATGATAAATCCATCAATCTCTATCCGAGTCTCTGTTTTTTTGAAGGAACGCAGGTTTCTGTAGGAAGAGGAACAGATTTACCATTCCAAATCTACGGTTCGCCGTGGACAAAAGATTTCCAATATCAATTCACACCGAAACCAACAGAAGGTGCAAAAGATCCTTTTCTGAATGGCAAATTATGTTATGGCGAAAATCTGAGTCAATACTCTCAAGACTTAAGACAAATAAATCTTGAATGGCTTTTGAAATCCTACAAAAATTATAAAAATCCTCAGCAGGATTTCTTTTTGAAAAATCTTTTCTTTGATAAGTTAGCCGGAAGTGATGAACTAAGAAAGCAAATCATCGCTGGAAAATCCGAAAAAGAAATTAAAGATAGCTGGAAGAAAGATCTAAGAGATTTTGAAAAAATAAGACAGAAATATATTGTCTATCCAAACTAAAAAAACCTCGATGTTGCGAGGTTTTTATTTTATATAATTCTGGATTTGGATTAAAATTTATAACCTAAACCAAGATTAAAATAATTAGCTTTTAATGCATATCCTGAAGGCGCATCTTTGAGATGATTATTTACCTGGAAAGAATATCTTGCTTCAGCAAATAAGCTAGACGTAAAATCAAAACCTGCTCCGACTGCCAGTCCAAAATTTGTTTTATTATAAAAATTTTCATAACCCGCCGGTGTATCTTCCAAATCAAATAAAAACTGGGGACCAAATTGAAAATTCAATTTTGGAATAGCGTAATATTTTAACATTACAGGAATTTGCAACCCACTTCCATCACTAATATTAGCATAGTTAACTGCAGGCTGAATCGCAAAACTTCCAAACTTAATTTCTACCAAAGCTCCAACATAAAATCCTGTAGAAGAATCTGTCTCACTATAACCAGGGACTTTTGCTTTTGCAAACCCTGTCAGCATACCTGCGTTAAGCCCAAACTTAGCCGACTGAGCGTTCATAGCTCCAAAAAGTGACAAAGCACCAACTAAAAATAGTTTTTTCATAGTTTATTAATTTAAGGCTGCAATTTTAAGAAAAATTCAGCAAATACCAAAATTATGTCAGTTTTCCTCAGCCAGCCATTCACCATAGGAATTTTCAGTCTCATGAAGCTTAAGATATGCCAATTGAACATGGTTGGGAAGTTTTGATTTTATTTTTGAGGCAATATCATAAAGCATATTTTCGCATGTTGGCTGGTAATTACAGAAAATCACTTTGTGTCCTTCGTTTCGCAGATTTTCACCAAGAGATTTGTGTGGAGAAACGCCATTTACCAAAACTGCATGATCCCAAACATCTACAATTTCTTCTTTTACAATTTTTTTGATATCACCAAAATCGACAACCATTCCGTTTTTATGGTCATCCAGATTATCGATAGGATTACCTTTTACCGTAACAAATAATTTGTAAGAATGACCATGCATATTCTTGCATTTTCCGTCATAATTGTAAAGAACGTGAGCTGTCTCGAAATTGAAAATTTTTGTAATCCGTATCATTTTGCAAAGATAATTAAAAAACGTCTGATTATTTTTGGTCAAAGATTTGTGTATCCAATTTACAATAACTTATTTTGTAAATAAGACACATAAAAAATGAAAAAATTATTTCTCTTATTCAGTTTGATTTCTTCGGTTTATTTTTATTCTCAGAATTTTTCAGCGGTCAATGACATCCTGGAAAAGATCGAAAATAAACATAAAAAGATGAAGGATGCTTCAGGATATACCATTAGCAATAAAAAATTTGTTTTGGTAGAAGATTTTGAAGACCATTCGGAGCGTCATATTCTACAGTTTAATGCTGACAACAGCCTTACACTCATCGAGCTGATTGATGACAAAGCGACTGGACAAAGTTATTCCAACATATTTTCAGGGGATTTTATCCGCAAAAAAAATGCTATCTCGGTAAGAGCCAATTATCTGGAAGGGAAACAGATTGCTATACCAATTATTTACAGCCTTTATCTGATGAATGCTAATGACATTTGGTATCTGAAAGACATCAACACCAGCAAACGCTGGATAGAAAATAACAACCTGATCAAAAAGAAAAATTAATTCTTTTTCAAAAAATTGATACAAGTTTCAACAGCCTCATGTAATTCTTTTGGAAGAGAATTAATTTCCCATGGTTCTTTTGCGCCGAAAGTATGATTGGCATTGTCGATGATTTTCAGTTGAGAACCCTTCGTCCAATGATGAAGGTTTTCAGAATGATTTAACTGAACAGATTCATCAACAGAACCGTGAATGAACAGACTTGGAATTGTCAAATTTTTACAAGCATTTTCAACATCAAATCTCTCTTTATTATTTTCATAATCTTCAAAAAACTGAAAATAATGTGGCATTTTCTGTTTCGTTCTCGCATTTTCTACGAAGTAAACACCTTCGCTTTTCCATTTTTCAAAAGATTCATCTTTAGGAAATCTGTCAAGTGTAGAAACACTCGCTAATGTAATTAATTTTGAAATCGAACTATTTCCAGAAGCTTTGATTGCAGAAATTCCACCACCTCTGCTGTGGCCTATCAATATGATTTCCTCGGCATCAACTTCTTTTTGGTTTTTGAAATGATTGATAACCATTTCCAAATCTTCCAATTCCTTAGAATAATTATTTTCTCCAAACGCTTCCAAGTCTGCAAATTCGTCAGGACTCTCAATTGTAGTTCCGTTATGTGAAAAATTGAACTTAACAAAATAAAATCCAGCTTTCGCAAACTTCTCTCCCATCAATTCCCAAGCGCCCCAATCTTTGTAACCTTTGTAGCCGTGAACAAAAATGGTTAGAGGAAGCTTTTCACCAGAATCAGGAAAAATTGCATCAGCCAAAAATTCTCTGGAACTTTTGAGAATGATGTTTTTTTGTTGGATTAAATTCATTTTCAATCTTATTTAAAATAAAAAAAAGAAGTTACTAAAACTTCTTTTAATTCATTATATCGTCATCGAGAAAATCCTGGTTTCTGGTTTGTTTCTCATCATTCTGAGGTCGAAAACCATTGCCACATTTCGTGTAAAAGCTCTTCCTTTTTCTGTGATTTTAATTTGATTGTCGGAGATTTCTACCAAACCGTCTGTTTCCATTTCTTTCAATTTTTCAATTGCATTTTCGATTTCCGGAAATGAAGTTTGTAAATCCCAGCTCGTTTCCAACTGACACATCAGATTCAGAATATGTTTTCTAATCGTCAAATCTTCACCATCCAAAATATGTCCCCGGAAAACCGGAATCTCGCCTTCTTCAACAATCTTCTGATACTCTTCCACCGTTTTTGCATTCTGCGCAAAAGCATACCAGGAATCGGAAATCGCTGACATTCCCAATCCAACCATCAATTGAGTCTTGCTGGAAGTGTAGCCCATAAAATTACGGTGCAGCTTCTTCTGAATCAATGATTGATAAAGGTCATCGTGTTCCAAAGCAAAATGATCCATTCCAATCTCAATATAACCGAGTTCTTCTAAGAGTTTTTTCCCGTCTTCGTACAATCTTCTTTTCTCATCGCCAGTTGGCAGATCACTTTCGTCAAAACCTCTTTGTCCAACACCTTTCACCCAAGGAACGTGTGCATATGAATAAAAAGCCAAACGGTCAGGTTTCAACTCCAAAGTTTTTCTAATCGTATATTCGGTAGCTTCCCAGGTTTGGTGTGGCAATCCGAAAACCAAATCGTGGCTGATTCCTTTATAGCCAATTTCTCTTGCCCATTCGGTTACATTTTTCACATTCTCGAAAGGCTGAATCCTGTTGATTGCTTTCTGAACTTTTGGATCATAATCCTGAACGCCAAAACTCACCCTATTAAAGCCTAAGTCAAATAAAGTCTGAAGATGTTCCCGAGTCGTATTATTCGGATGACCTTCAAAACTAAACTCTTGTTCTTCTGCAATTTCAACTGTATCAAAAATCCCTTGTAAAAGTATTTTCAGGTTTTCCGGAGAGAAGAAAGTCGGCGTTCCTCCACCAAGATGAAGCTCTTTAAGTTTAGGCTTTTCATTGAATAATTCAAGATATAATTGCCATTCTTTCAAGACACTTTCCAAATAAGGAATTTCTACCGAATGCTGCTTCGTAATCCTTTTGTGACAAGCACAAAATGTACAAAGTGCCTCGCAAAAAGGCAGGTGAATATAAATGGAGATTCCTTCTTCGGAATTGCTTTCTGAAAAAGATCTTATAACCGATTTTTTCCACTGGTCAGCAGTAAAATCGGCTTCGTTCCAATAAGGAACAGTAGGATAAGACGTGTAACGCGGGCCTGGAATATTGTATTTGTCAACTAAAGAATTCATCGCTGCAAAGTTACGAAAACTATGTTTGGAATGATTTTGAATTAGAGATGATTTTTGATTGGTGCTTTCTATTTCTGATATCAAGATTTCTATCGATGACAAATGCCCTAGCCCCGATAGGAACGGCATCCTTTTTCTTTTTTTGCAAAAAAAGAAAAAGATATAGTGAATAGCGGGATTAAGCTACTAAAACTATTTCTTAATAATTTTTATAGACTGTCTTCCCAAATTGGATTGCACCGCCAAAAGATATTCGCCAGCAGAATATTTGAAGTCCAGAGAATATTTTTTGAGACCTTTTCCACTAACATCATCTTTTAGAATATTGCCCAAAAATTTTCCTGTCAAATCGTATAATCCAACAATAATATGATCCGAATGAATGTAATGAATATTCAAATTTAGTTTATCTTTTATCGGATTTGGAACGATTTCTATTTTCAGGTTTTCAACTTTTTCATTGCCTGACTCATTGGTTGATAAACCTGTTGTGGTCATTTTATAGATTTGATTTCCCGATGCAAAAGCTGTAGTTCCGTTCACGAAAAAAATACGGTTAAGAGAACCTCCAAGATTTTTATTGATCCAAGTATTACCACCATCAAAAGTCTCCATAAAACCTGAATTGTGGCCGCCCATCCAACCGTGCGTAGTTGACACAAAACCAACTGCCTGAACATATGGGTCAGGGAAATTTTTGGTTTGCCAGGTCAATCCGCCGTCAAAAGTTTTCAGTAATTTGCCTTGAGTTTCGGATTCAATCGAACCGAAAATGATTTTATTATCCGGAAAAATTTGGAGTTTCCAAACGTAATCGCCGTATTCTCCGGCACTGTAGATTTTGGTCCAGGAGTCGCCACCGTCAGTCGTTTTGAGAATCACAGCACCCTGTTCGTCACTTCCTGAAACAAAACCGACATTTTCATCAATGAACTGAACTTCGACCAAGGCAGATGCATAAGCTGACATATCGATAAACTTCCAAGTATTACCGGAATCTGTTGACTTAATAACATAAGCTGGAGAAAACCACGCTCCACAACCATAAACCGTGGATGATCCAACTGTATCTAGTCCACAGATTGCGGCTGGGTAAGGAGAAATATTGTTGACTTTCGTCCACGTTGTTCCTCCATTAGTCGTCTTATAAAAGTTATTATTCAGAGTTCCCAGAAAACCGATATTTTCATTCAGAAATTCTATATTCCTGAAGTATTGCCCCGTTTGTGAACTAACAATTTGTTCTGTCCAGGTCGTTCCACCGTTTGTGGTTTTGAAAACAGTTCCATTGCCTCCTCTTGCAGCCCAGCCTAAGTTTTCATTAAGAAAGAAAACATCGTCATAACGACCAGTAGTTGAAGGGGGAAAGTTTAATGTGCTCCAATTGTACGTTTGTGAAGAGACTAAACCGGCAACAAAAAGGAAAGAGATAAAGATTTTTTTCACGGTTTTAATTTTTTGCTAAAAATAAAAAAATCGGGAGAATTTTCCCGATTTTGATTTATATAAATTTGAATTAATTATCTTAATTCAGCCTTGAATTCTTTTTCAAAAGATTTGATAAGAGAGTTCATTACTTCTGTGATGTCTTTGTCTTCCAAGGTTTTTTCTTCGTTCAGAAGTTCAAAACTTAAAGCATAGGATTTTTTGCCTTCCGGAAGGTTTTTCCCTTCGTAAACATCAAACAGATTAACATTTTTCAGGAACGGCGACTTGTTAGATTTCGCCAAATCGTATAGTTCTGCATAAGTAATGGTTTTATCCACTAGCAAAGCCAAATCTCTTCTGATTTTGTTGAATTTAGGAATATCGATGAATTTCAGATTTTCTTTTGTTCTCAATGTCTGGCAGTTTTCCAGTTCGATTTCTGCATAGAAAACTTCCTGACTGATATCAAAATCCTTCAACATTTGCGGAGAAACTTTTCCTAGCCTTGCCAACGTTTTATCGCCGGATTTTATTTCCAAAGCATCAGAAAAACGCTGGTCTTCTAACGCAGATTCGTGAAGTTCAAGATTTAGTTTTTCCAAAAGAACTTTGACATAAGCTTTCAAATAGTAGAAATCTGTCGCACTTTTTGGTTGAAGCCAGTTTTCCGCTACTTCCCTTCCCGATGTCAGAATTGCTAATTGCTTTCTTTCTTCGTATTTTTCTTTCTTATGATAAATTTTTCCTAATTCGAAAAACTTAATGTCAGATGATTTTCTATTGATATTGTAAATTGCATTTTCCAAAAGTCCCTCCAGCAAAGACTTTCTCATAAATGCTAAATCATTACTCAAAGGGTTCAATAACTTCACAGCATCAGTTTCATCTTTTACAGAACGAAGTGAATTGTTCATTACCTCGTGAAAACCATTGGATTGTAATGTTCTTGCCCAGGAATTTTCCAAAGCATCCTGATCATCGAAACTCAATTTCACCGGTGTGAAAGAGATCTTCTTAGGTGCATCGATTTTGTTGTAACCGTATATTCTCAATACTTCTTCGATAACATCGATTTCTCTGGTTACATCCGCTCTGTAAACCGGAACCGATAATTCCAAACCATTCTGGATCTCGTTAAGAATCTGAATATCCAGAGATTTTAGAATTTCTTTTACTTTTTCTCTGTGGATCTTAGCGCCAAGAATCTGATCTAATTTCGAATATCTGAAAACCACATAATGATCTTTGATTTTCTCAGGGTAATGTTCCAGAATCTCGCCAATTAATTTTCCGCCAGCTAATTCCTGAATCAAATTGATAGCATGAGTCAAAGCAGTTCTCGCATTATTTGGGTCAACACCTCTCTCGAAACGGAAAGACGCATCCGTATTAAGTCCGTGAAGTTTGGATGCTTTTCTGATCGCCACCGGATTGAAATAAGCGCTTTCCAGGAAAATCGTTTTGGTTTCGGATGAAACGCCACTTTCACTTCCACCGAAAACTCCGGCAATACACATCGGCTTGTCTTTGCCGTCTTTGATAATGATTTCGGAACCGTTCAAAGTTCTCTCAACACCATCGAGAGTTTTAAATTTGGTTCCAGCCTTTACCGTTCCCACTTTTACAGTTTTACCTGCAATTTTATCCACATCAAAAGCGTGAAGCGGCTGTCCAAGCCCATGAAGGATATAATTGGTAATATCTACAACATTATTAATTGGTGAAAGCCCAATAGCTTTCAACCTGTTTTTCAACCAATTTGGCGAATCTTTGATCTCAACATTTTCAATCACAGCGCCTAAATATCTCGGAGTCAGTTCAGAATTTTCCACTTCTAATTTGAAATCGTGAGAACCTTCTATATTCAAAGCAACAGAAGTCACTTTTTCAAACTGAGATTTCAAATCATTTGAAATAAGGAATGCCTGTAGATCTCTTGCAACACCATAATGTGACATAGCATCGGTTCTGTTTGGCGTTAAACCAATTTCATAAACCTCATCATTCGTTAATTCAAAATAATCGGCCAATGGTTTTCCAACTTCATATTTTGTTTCGTCCAAAACCATAATTCCGGCGTGGTCATCACTCAAGCCTAATTCGTCTTCGGCGCAAATCATCCCTTCGGAAACTTCGCCACGGATTTTAGCCTTTTTGATTTCGAAAGAGCTGCCATCTTTTGCATAGATTTTTGTTCCGACTACGGCAACTGGTACAGTTTGTCCTGCTACAACGTTAGGTGCTCCACAAACAATTTCCAAAACTTTTCCGTTTCCAATATCAACAATTGTTTTGCTTAATTTATCGGCATTCGGATGTTTTTCGCAAGTCAAAACTTTGCCTACGACAATTCCTTCCAGACTTCCTTTTATGCTTTCGAATTGATCAACACCTTCTACTTCCAAACCAATATCGGTAAGGTATGCACTGATTTTGTCAGAATTAAGGTCTGTTTTGATATAATCTTTAAGCCAATTATTAGAAATTTTCATTCTTTTTTATATTTGAATTTTTTGAACACAAAGTGCACAAAGATTTTTATTTAAAACCTATTTAAGTTCACAAAGGCGTTAACTCGAATAAGATTACTTTACACGTTGAATTACAGCAGCCCGACTTGAGTGGAAATCCTTTTTTTTGTGGCCGGAAAAGCTTTGGTAAAAAAGATTGGGAACGGAAGGCGGAAAAGCTGCCCAAAAATTTATGATTTTTAAACTAAAATTTGAGACCTGAATTTCAAATCTCAAATTTTAAATATGATTAATTTTAAAATTACAAACCTATCACAGGCATTGACAGCATCAGGATACTCTCATTGTCTTCTAATCCGTCAACCGGTTCTACAATCCCCGGTCTGTTGGGTTGAGACATTTTCATCGTGATATCGTCAGAACCTAAAACAGATAACATCTCTGTCAGGAATTTTGAACTGAAACCGATATTGATATCATCGCCATTATAGTCGCAAGGAATCTGCATATCGGCTTTGTTTGCGTATTCTGTATCTTCGGCATGAAGGTGAAGAACGTTGCCGGACAACTTGAACCTTACCTGATTGGTAGACTTGTTGGACATGATCGATGCTCTTCTGATAGAACTCAAAAGCAAGCTTCTGTTGATGGTCAGAACATTTGGATTTTCTTTCGGAATTACCGCGTTGTAGTTTGGATATTTCCCGTCAATCAAACGACAGATCCAGATATTATTTCCGAATGTGAATTTAGCCATATTATCACTAAATTCGATCACAACATCTTCGTTTGAATTATTCAGGATATTTTTAAAAATCGACAGCGGTTTCTTTGGCATTATGAATTCCAAAGTCTCCGGATGTACAATATCTGTTCTTTTGTAAACCACCAATCTGTGAGAATCTGTAGACACAAAATTGGTCTCATCTTCTTTGAACTGAAACAAAACACCAGTCATCACAGGACGAAGAGAATCATTGCTTGTGGCAAACAAAGTGTTAGCCAAAGCTTCTGCCAAAACACCACCTCCGATGGTTACTTTCTGAGACGCATCAAACTCCGGCAATTCCGGGTAGTCATCAGCATTGTCCAATGCCACAGCAAAGTTGTCTTTCTCATCCAAAATTTCCAAAACGCTACCGTTTCCGTCCTCGGAATCTTTAACCACTAAAGTTAAAGGCTGCTCGCCGTAAGTTTTCAGAAAATCCTGAAAAATCTTACCCGGAACTGCTAATTTTCCCTTGTCATCAGACTTGACTTCGAGAGAAGTAATCAGTGTCGTTTCTCCGTCAGAAGCCGTCACTGTCAATAAGTTCTGGTCTAGCTCGAAAAGAAAATTCTCCAAAATGGGTCTGGATTGTGAACCGGAAATTACGCCACTCACCGTCTGTAAAGCTTTCTGCAAATCGCCACTGGCAACAATAAATCTCATAAACTGTATTTATTTCAATTCCACAAAGATAATGATTTCAGACAAATTTTAAAAGCCGTATTTATTTAGTTATTAACAATTTTCGGATTTATCTATCTTTGTTGATATTATAGAGTATGAAAAAACCGCCATTTCACAAAAGTGTCCATTTTACGATCAAAGGTTTGATGTGGATTTTGAAAACCGAACGCAATTTTCAGATTCATATTTTCGGTTTGCTGATTAATCTTTTTCTGATCGTTTTTCTTAGCCTTTCGAAAATGGAAACAGCTTTAATAATTTTTTGTTGTTTTTTTGTTTTAGTAACAGAAGCTTTGAATACTTGTGTTGAAAAAATCTGCGATTATATTCAGCCTGAATTTGATTCTCGAATAGGAATAATTAAAGATTTGGCTGGAGGCGCTGTCATGTTAGCGACTATTTCTTCGGTTTGTGTTGGAGCTTTGATTTATTGGCCTTATTTGAGATTATTATTTTAGTAAATATTAGCTTAACACAAAGGCGCGAGGTTTTTTTTAGATCGAAATGTTTTAAGGCACAAGGAAAATCAAAGATTTTTTATTTAATGAAATTAAACTTTGTACCTAATAGCACTACAATAAATATAGATTCTTTATGCCTTTGTGTTTTCAATTCACACTTAAATTCTCAATTTTAATATTTAGGCAATTTTTAATCTATATTTTTTTCATAAAATCTTTACATTTGTTTTCAAGAATAATTTTGAAATGAGTAAAAAAAATGTGGCCGTTGTAATGGGCGGCTATTCTGATGAATACAAAGTTTCTCTTAAAAGCGGACAACTGATTTTTGATTCGCTGGACCGTGAAGCCTATAACGTTTATAAAGTTGTAATTCTAACAGACGAATGGTATTTCTCAGACGAAAACGACAATAAAAAACCAATCAATAAAGCTGATTTCTCTGCAGATTTTGGCAACGGAGAAAGCTTGAAATTTGATGTTTGCTTCAATATCATCCACGGAACACCTGGTGAAAACGGAATCCTCCAAGCGTATTGGGATGCAGTCGGGCAAAAATATACGGGTTGTGATTTCTATCAAAGCGCATTAACCTTCAATAAAAAAGATACTTTAGCTGTTTTGTCTAAATATGGAATTCCTTCCGCGAAAAGTATTTATTTGAGAAAGGGAGAGGAAATTTCTAATGACGAAATTGTAGAAAAACTAGGACTTCCGGTTTTTGTCAAACCTAATCAAAGTGGTTCTTCTTTGGGAATTTCTAAAGTGAAAGAAAAATCCGAATTAGCAAAAGCACTTGAAGTTGCTTATAAAGAAGATGACGAAATCCTTATCGAAAGCGCTTTGAATGGAATGGAAGTTTCCGTTGGCGTTTTGGATTATAAAGGTGAAGTGATTGTTTTGGGAATCACGGAAATTGTTCCCGACAAAGAATTCTTTGATTATGAAGCTAAATATGAGGGTGCTTCTCAGGAAATCACACCGGCAAGAATTGATGAAGAGACCAGAAAGAAAGTGGAAGAAATCTCTATCAAAGCTTACAAATCACTCGGTATGAGCGGATTTTCGCGTTCGGAATTCATTATCGTTGACGGAATTCCGCATCTTTTAGAAATGAATACTAATCCCGGTTTTTCACCGGCCAGCATCCTTCCACAACAGGCAAAAATATACGGTATCTCTATCAAAGACCTTTGCGGAAACGAAGTAGAAAAAGCACTTAACAAATAATCATCAATGATAAATTTTAGATTTTAAATGATGCAGAGAATCTAAAATTCATAATCTAAAATTTAAAATTTCTATGAAAATTGCTGTTTTTCCCGGGTCTTTTGATCCAATCACACTTGGTCATTATGATATTGTTGAACGTGCAGTTCCGTTGTTTGATAAAATCATCATTGCTATTGGAAAAAATTCTCAGAAAAAATATATGTTCTCCCTTGAACAACGTAAAGAGTTCATCAAGAAAACTTTTGAAAAATTCCCGAATGTTGAAGTTGATGATTTTGAAGGTTTGACGATTGATTACTGTAAAAGTAAAAATGTCAATTTCATCTTGAGAGGACTTAGAAACCCTGCTGATTTCGAATTTGAAAAATCCATTGCACAGACCAACAGAGCCCTGACAAGAGACAATACAGTTGAAACGATATTTCTTCTAACCTCATCCGGGAAATCTTACATCAGCAGCAGCATTGTGAGAGAAATCATTTCTTATGGCGGTAACTACGAGATTATGGTTCCGGAAGCTGTTAGAGTGGAGAAATTTTAATTTATTTTATAAAAAAAGGCGCTTTATCAAGCGCCTTTTTTTTAATTCCTATTTTTTATCACAAGATAACCTGTCAACAGCCTGCCATCTGTCAACACAATATGATACCAATAATTATCCGTAGGCAATAACCTGCCCGAAAAAGTTCCGTTCCAAAAAAACTTTCCTGATACTACTGTATCTAAGACTACTCTTCCATTCTTATCCATAACTCGAACTTTTGTACCCGGATAATTCTCTAATCCTTCTATTTCCCAGTTATCATTAATACCATCGCCATTAGGAGTTAAAATGTTATTAATCTTAAAAATAGTAAATTCTTTTAAAGAAACTGCACAAATATTGGAGACTTCTCTCACATATACCTTATGATTTCCATTATCCAAATTTTTAAAAACGTTAGAATTTTGCCAATTATTGGTATTATCTAATGAATATTCATAGTTAGAAGCTCCTTTAATTATAACAGTAGCGGTATTATTTTCTATCTGAATATTTTGGATTTCCGGACCTGGCATATTAGGAATAACACCAGAGGTTATATTAACCAATATAGGCAATCTCAAAACACTCTCACAATCATTTACCGTCTGTGTTGCATAATAAGTAAAACCATCCTGTAATGACGTATTGGAAGGAAGAGGAATAATTGATAATTTATCAGCATACCATTTTATATTACTGCCATTCACCTTGACATCAGATAATTTTGCATTCTGACTAATACAGAACAATTGCGGAGAATCTCCGGTTGGCGGCAAAGTTGACTGGATACTAACCGTAACAGGAATACGATCACTTGTACAAGTCGCAACCACCTGTGATGCATAATATGTTTGTCCATCAACTAATAATGTAGAAGCAGCCAGCTGACTAGTTCCAAATGCAGAGTTATACCATTTGACACCTGTTCCCGTTATTATTATGTCGGCAATTGTCGGCTTATTTTGTATACAAAAATATTGTTGGGCATCAGCAATTGGCTTTGGTGTACTATTAGTATACGTATTGATAATTACTATTTCAGGATCAGAGATACATCCATTAGGATTTTTATATCTCACACTGTATGACCCGGGAACAAGATTAGCAAATGAATTATTACCAACCCAGGTGAGACCATTATCTATTGAATACTGTACAGCTATACCTGCATTAACTAAAATCTCACCACTAGAATGGTGACAGTCTAATTGTTGAACTTGTACTACCGGCTTAACTGGCGTATCGATAGGCTTTTTTATTACTACAAGTACAGAACCCGATTCACAACCGGCAGAATTTTTGGTTTTAAGATAATAATTACCTGGAGATAATTGTCCTGAGTATGCACTTGAAGTATAAGTCAAACCATTATCAAAACTATAAGCAAATGCTGGTGTAGTAATATTAATATCCCCAAATGGATTAACACATGACGCTGGTTGATTAATGCTGTAAGTAGGTAAAACAGGTGCATTAGGCGGCATATCTATCGTTACTGACAATGCTGGCGATGGACATCCTGAATTGGAAAGTTTTTGTCTTACCAGATAGGTTCCAGGCGGCAATGTCGCATTAGAGCTTGTAATCCATGTAAGTCCATCATCAAAGCTATAATATGCTGCGGGAGATATTACTGCAATATTTCCCGTATTAGCTGTACAACCTACTGGTTGGGTAATTGAAACCTGAGGAAGCTCGGGTGTTAAAGGTCTCGTATTAACCGTAACCATTGCGGCAAAAGAGATACAACCGGCTGCATCTTTAATTACGATATTATAAGTTCCGGGAGTTAAATTTGTCTTAGTGTCTGCAGCACCAAATGTAAGACCATTATCAAAACTATATTCCGAAGCCGGGCTTGTAACTTTGATTTCTCCGAATGCATTATTACAATCCGGTTGTTTTACAGCATAAGCTGGAGCTGGCAATGGAGCCGGCTTAGAAATCACCACAGTTGCAACATTAGAAATACATCCTGTTGTATTTTTAACTTTAACATTATAAGTTCCCGGCAGCAAGTCACTTTTAGAGTTTGAATAAGTGAATGTTAACCCATTATCAAAACTATAAGTAGAAGCTGGACTTGTAACGGTTATAGTACCTGTAGAAACACTACAAGTCGGTTGTGTTACAGATACATCAGGCGCTGCAATTGCAACTCCGGAATCCA
Source organism: Epilithonimonas pallida (assembly GCF_900182975.1). Taxonomy (NCBI): domain Bacteria; kingdom Pseudomonadati; phylum Bacteroidota; class Flavobacteriia; order Flavobacteriales; family Weeksellaceae; genus Epilithonimonas; species Epilithonimonas pallida. The sequence goes on from NZ_FXUO01000006.1 coordinate 58,443, forward strand.
AATTTACGACTGTTGTTTTTGATTCGCAGCTATATGAATTAGTTTTAATTTTAATAATATATGTTCCCGAACCAAGATTTGTTTTCATTGGATTAGTAGTCCAAGAGGCTCCGTCATTGAAAGAATAGCTGACACCTGTCGTATTAATTTTGATACTGCCGTCTGTACTATCACAAGCTGTCGGCTGTACTACAGTAACCGCAGGAGCAGCTGGGACATTGGGACTTGAATTAATATAAACGTAGGCAGCCTGAGATATGCAACCAAAACTATTTTTTATCAAAATATTGTAATATCCGGAGGGAACAGAATTTTTAATTGGATTGGTAACCCAAGTTGTTCCATTATCAAAACTGTAAAGATCAGCAATAGTATTTACTATAATTGTACCTGAAGGAGATGAGCAGGTTGGCTGTATTGTTGTCACTTGCGGAGCATTCAAATAATACTTCTGAACATTTACATTAGCAGCAGTAGAAACACATCCGATTGAATTTTTAATCTTAATACTATAGTATCCCGGGGCTGGATTCAGCAATGAAGAACTTGTAGTCCAAGTAACACCATTGTCAAAAGAGTAAGATGCTGCATTGGAGACAACTGTTATACTTCCGTTGTTGCTACAAGTTGGTTGAACAACGTTAACCATTGGTCGGGGAAGATAATAAGCGTTAATGGATACACTGAAGCCATAAGGATCTGATGTGCAATTCTGAGCATTTTTAATCATTATATAGTAATAACCACTAGTCAGGTTATTAAGAACAGGATTGGTTGTCCAGGTATTTCCGCCATCAAAACTATATTGTGACGCTGAAGTTATAATTTTTATACTACCATTTTGCCCGCATACAGGCTGAGTGACTTCTACATCTGGCTTGGGCAGATAAAATCTATTAAAATTAAGATATCTTCCGGAAAGGTTGGATGTGCAATTTTGACTATTCTTGATAGCTATAGAATAACTACCGGGCTGTAGATTAGTAAAAACAGGACTTGTGTTCCATGTGCTCCCTCCGTTGATACTGTAAGAAGCAGCTGGCGTTGTAATTGTAATTGTACCTCCAACACCACACGATGGTAATGTGTAAGTATAATCCGGATCATCTAAATAGAAATTTTGTAAATTAACTGAAACTCCTGATGATTTACAACCAGAATTATTCTTGATATAAACACTATAATACCCTGGATTTAAATTATTAAAAACAGGGGTAGTTACCCATGTATAACCATCAATACTATATGAATCCGCAACCGCATTAACAGTGATACTTCCTTTACTTCCACAAGTAGGCTGTACAACTGTGACCGATGGAGCAGCTAATGAGTTGTCGTCCATGTAAAAACTAATACTATTAGAAATACATCCTGCTTTTTTCACTACCAGGCTATAATAACCTTTGTTAAGGTTGTTAAAATCTGGATTTGTTGACCATGAACTTCCTCCATTTATACTATATTGATCTGCTGCTGATGTAAATTTTATACTGCCAATTGTATTACCACAGCTTGGATTAACTGCAGTATATGTTGGTGACTCCAAATATGGCTGATTAAAATACGTATAAGCAGACTCTGAGATACAGTTCAGGTTATTTTTAATAACAATAGTAAAACTAGATCCTGTCAAATTGCTAAACACAGGATTAGTACTCCAAGTAGAGCCTCCGTTGATACTATAAAAATCAGCTACAGTATTGATGGTTATAGTTCCTTTTGTTGTACAAGTTGGCTGCACAACTTTGAAAGAAGGCTGCGGTAGTTTTTGTTCGTACAAATATACATATTGAGCATAAGATTTGCAGCCAATGTTATTCTTCACCATAATCTGATAGGATCCCGCAGGTAATACTTTGGAATTGGTCGTAACCCAAGTTACACCATTATCAAAACTATAAAAGTCATATACGCTGTTAATAGTGATTTTTCCATTAACTCCACAACCAGGCTGCTCGACCGTATATATAGGATTAGGAAGGTAAGGCGGATTAAGAGTTACAGTAGTAGCCTGAGAAATACAGTTGGCACTGTTTTTAATTTTTATTGTATAATTTCCTGCCGGCAATTCTGCCAAATTGCTCGTAGTCCAAGTTGCACCGTTATCAAAGCTATATTGAGCTGCCTCTGTTTTTATATAGATAGCCCCATTGGTTCCACACTCTGGTTGGATCACTTCATATTGTGGTGACTGATTCTCAAATTTATATACATAGATAGTTTTAAAATAAGATATGCAGCCCAAGTAGTTTTTGACACCTACAGAAAAATTACCTGAATTGACGTTACTTAGAACATTCGATGTTACCCAGGTAGTACCACCATCAAAGGTATAAAAATCTGCAGGTGTATTAATAGTAATACTGCCAGCAACCGAACAAGCAGGACTAACCAATGTATATTCCGGATCGCCCAAAGTTTGACTTTCTATAGCAACAACTTGCGGATTAGATATACATCCTGCAGCATCCTTTGTTCGGACAGTATACTTGCCTGGCTGTAGTTTATCTGCTACTGGATTATTAACCCAGGTTACACCATTATCAAAACTGTAATAAGCTGCAGAATTGGTAACAGTGATGGAACCCGTATCTCCACAAAATCTTGGCTGCGTCGAGTTGCAATTGGGATATGGCAACAAAGATTGTACAATATCAACTTCTTGAGAGTAAGATATGCAGCCTTTGACAGTTTTGACTTTTACAAAATATTTTCCTGGATATAAATTAGATTTTATAGCATTAGTAGTCCAGGTAACACCGTTATCAAAACTATATTCCGATGCGGGGGATATTACCTTTATTGTTCCCGAAGACACAAAACAGGAAGGTTGCGTAACTTGTAAAGTTGGTGTGACAGCAGTTAAGCTTGGTTCTATACTCACACTCGCAGTGCTACTACAGCTATAGCTATCTGTAACCGTAACGGAGTAAACTCCCGTATTGCTCACGGAAATAGTTTGCGTTGTTTCACCACCCGGACTCCAAAGATAACTACTACCTGTTGATGCAGTCAAGTTCGTACTGCCCGAACAGACATTCAGGATACCTGTAATATTTGCAGTTGGATTCCTAACCTCTAAGGATACTGAAACTATTTTGTAACAGCCGGCATCTCGGGATATTCTTACATATACATTTCCAGTACCAGATGGATACTTAGTAAAATTGCTAATACTATTAGAATTACTAAGTGCATCGTTATAATTTTTAAAATAGGTAAAACTAAGACCTGCTGTAGATGTTACTACTTTGCTATCAAAATCGGTGAGATTAAAATCCTCTACTCCATTCCCATCAGTATCACATTTTGATAATTTTGCCGTGTTTACAGGGATATTACAAGACGATGAACAATTAAGAAAACTGATATCCCAACCTTCATTAGCATCTGTATCCGAAGCATTTGTAAAAAAATTATTACCACCGCACGAACTGCCTTGTATATCATAATCTACATATACACCTACATTATAATTTGCTTGGTTTGTATTGGGAAAATCCGAATTATTAAGAACAAAATTAAATTTCTTATTAACATTATCTATTGTAGCTGATTGTGTTGTATAAACAGTAGCACCGCTTTCATTAAATAATTTCAAAGTGATATTTTTGACAGATGCGGTTACTCCGCCGGAATTTGGAACCGTAAACACACCTGAAACATTAATGGGTAATGTTGGACAAACAGCATTCAAAGGGCTAAGATCAATGCTTCCGACAAAACTCTCATTCGAATGTAATAGACAAATATCATCTACATACGCATATCCAAAATGTCCCCCTAATCCACAACGCGACGCCATAAACTCCACCGTAAATTCCTCATTATTAGGAATAGAAGAGATATCGAGCAATCCTGATTGCCAGTTGGCTGTATATAATGTCACATAGCCATAGCTGCCGTCCGGAACTTTTGTAAATATGCAGTTCTTTTCATCGCCAACAAGACAAAATTCACTTACTACAACATTTGACTTATTAAGTATTCTTGCTTTAAAAAAAGCTTGATTATCAGTATGGCTATTATCATAAACACTTTGAAGGATGGCCTTATAATTAAATTTTACAAAATTCTCATTATTGGTTTTGAATCTTTTCCCCTGTACTATTGATCCATAAGTACTTGAATTAGGATAATTAATTTTAAGGGCATACTGATCAAATGCTTTTATGTCTCCCATATAAGAATCGATAAGATTGGCAGGAACAGTTGTTGCCATCAGATCTCCGTCAGTAGGATCGTATTGATTAATATAAGAGTCTGCTTTATTAGAAATAGACCTACACTGCGTTGGTCCGGGCGGATCTCCTATAGAAAATAAAAAATTCTTAAGATAGCTTTTTCCCCCAACACTTTCAAATTGTTCAAAGCCGCCATTAGAACACAATTCCACAAGAGTTGGGGTTGCCTTTAGCATTTTTTTCTTTTCTGAAAGAACTTTCATCGCTCTCTCTTTTAGAAACTTTTCTCTTAAAACATGATTTGTTATTATTTTCCCATGCGAGTCTTCTACAATACCATTTGAAAGATAATTGATTGTATCACTTTTTATTTGTGAAAATAATTGAGAATATATAGTAAGTAATAATAAAAAATAGAGTTTTCTCATCATGAAGTTTTGAAAATTAGTTTTTTTGCAAAAATATTTCTTTTTTGAAAATAAGCAACTTTTATTATTAAAATATAAAATTAACTTTCAAAACTCAATTTTAATATGAAAAATCAGACAATAAATTAGCAAAAAACAAAAACCGCCTAAATCAGGCGGTTTTTAAGTGGTTTCTCCAGGGATCGAACCAGGGACACACGGATTTTCAGTCCGTTGCTCTACCAACTGAGCTAAGAAACCATACTCCATTGTTTTGAGTGGTGCAAAAATACACTCTTTCCTTTTATAATCCAAATTAGATTAACACTAATTTAATATTTTCCAATAAAAAAGCCACCTGAACCAGGCGGCTTTAAGTGGTTTCTCCAGAACTCCTATTATTATTGATTATCAGCATAGTTAATATTGTTTTGTTCTGTAGTTGTTCTATTTCAAGTGTCTTTGAAGTAATTTAATTGCTTTTTCCATATCCTTTTTTAAGAGAGCAATTCCGTTTTCCTCACCATATTTAGCGGCATCTTCTGCAACTGATAAATAATCCTCAGTTTTTTCATCTAGAAGTTTATTAAGATCAATCATCGGATAAACAGTTTTTATCTTTCTAACAATCTCTAAAGTAAAATTGCCTTTCCCATTAACTATGTTAGACCAATGCTGCCGACTTAATCCAACAGATTCGTAAAAAACTTTTGGCTCGATATCATTTTCTTTTAGGAACAATAAAATTTTATCCCTGATATTCATACAGTTACATTTTTTTCCAAAGAATTTTGTAAATTATTTATTTACAATGTAAATTATTTATTTACATTTGAAAATAATTATTGACGTTTATTTATGACAAATGTAAACAAAATCAAGACAACCCGAAATATTGATTCGGATATCGAAAAAATGTGGGAAGTTATAGATGAATATTTACCTGCAAATTATACTCAAGAGGTAATAAGAAAAATTCCTCTGGTTAAGCCTAGTAATGTAAGGATGGTAAAGAGAAACCGTAAGGGTAAGATAGCGATAATAAGAGCGATGTATGATGTCGCGGTTGAAACCAAAAAATTACTAAACCCATAAATTTTAAAGTATGAACGCAAAGCGACTTTTTCCAGGTATGCGTGACGGCAGTCTGGAACTCTTCGTCCTCGAGGAAGAGGACCGAATAATGGCAATAAAAGATGGACAGGTAAAAGAATTTGATGAGCTCGATTCTTCTGAAACTTCTTTTATTAGAGAAATTATTGATTCAGAACAAAAATTAAGAATTGTTCTGGAGCATTGGTGGCCAGGCAATATTCAAGCACAGATCAAACAAGTAGCAAAATGCAGGTTTGGTGGTCTTAACCATATTCCGGATGTATCAGAATGTGGAACTGTTGCCAATCATGATCATCGTGATTGTTCACAACGCGGTAATTGTGTTGGAGAAAACATTATCTGTAAACCTATTGTTTACAAGGGTAATGAATTGAATTCATTGGAAGTAAAGGCGGTTCGCCTTATGTCAACAGATATGAAGAATTCTGTTGTCTGTCAGGAGCTCGGTATGCCAGAAGGAAGCTTTAATGTTTTCAGAACCCGGCTGTATCAAAAATTAGGAAATATTAACTGTAAGCAAGAGCTTGCCAGCATAGGCGTTTTACTTGGCATCTGCTAAGCGGCGGGATTTGCTTATCTACTACCCTGCCCCGGCAACGGGGCTTTATATTATGAAACAAATTTATTTAAATATTGACATCCACCACGAAGCAGCTAAATTTTTGAATTTGCCAAAATCTCAAAAACTGAATGTTGTTTTTTCTCTTCTGACTTTAAAAAGTAATGGTCTTATTAATAACGTTCCGTTGATAAAATTTGGTGCTCTGATATCGGTTGACATTCAATTATTGATAGATAAAATATCTCAATCAAAAAGCGATGAAGATCTAATACGCTTAGCAGCAAAATATAAAATGATGTTTAAATACCATATGGTTTCTTCTGAACATCTATTAATTCTAGAAGAAAGATCCAATCAACGGATCGATACTATCTACAGAGATAAAAACTTTGATATCAACAAAAGGTTTTTTCCGTATAACGAAATCTGCAAAAATTAAATTATGATTTACGGCTACTTACGAGTTTCTTCTGATGAACAAGATGTAAACAATCAAAAGAGTGGAGTTCTTGATTTCGCAAAATCAAAAGAATGGGAAATAGAAGATTGGATTTCTGATGATGGTGTTTCCGGGACAAAAGATCCAGAAAAACGTCAACTAGGAGTTTTAATGAAAAAATGTCAAAAAGGTGACATCATAGTTTGTTCTGAGTTATCTAGGTTAGGACGGAAAATGTTGATGGTTATGTCAATTCTTGAATACTGTATGAAGAATGAGATAATGATTTATACTGTAAAAGATAACTACGTTCTAGGTGATAACATTCAATCTACTGTTTTAGCATTTGCTTTTTCCTTAGCGGCTCAAATTGAAAGAGATATGATTGCAATGCGGACAAAAGAAGCGCTAGCTGTCAGAAAAAGAGAAGGAGTATTGCTTGGAGCACCGAGAAATGTCCAAAAAATATCAAGAGTTTCGGATGATTTAATGGCAGAAATGGTAAAACTTGCAGAAAATGGAATGTCAATATCTTCTATCGCTAGAAAAATGAATTTTCACAGGATTACAGTCGGCTATTATTTGGCCAAATCAAAGACGTTTAAAGGTGTTTTGGATGGCTACAATATCGAATATTTTAACGGCACAAAAATAAATCTCACCAAAAGAAATGCAACGGATTATGGTCTCTATTACAAGCATATCAGTGATGCTTATCAGGAAGGAAAAGACATGTCTTTTATTGGAATAAAACATATTGAACCAAATTATCGTGCTACATCAAAAGAATATGAACGAGACAACTTCACAAAATCAGAACACCCAAAAATCGACAGGGATAAGATGGAAAGCTTTATTCTAAACGATATGACAATTCCTGAAATTCATAATAGAATGGTTGAAAGTGTTTCTTATGATGAAGTTTATGATTATATCAGTGGCGATACTTATCTATCAAATGAATATAGATTACGAGGTCAACTCAGGTGTAAATCAAAAAGAGTTAGAGGCTGATGGATGAAATCAATAAACTATCTGAAAAAGTAGGATTTAAAGTTCCTTTAGACGGCTTTCTCTCAGTTCTTTTTGGAAAGCGAATTATTGACATTGTGCTTTTTGATAAAAAATTAAAGTCAAGATTTGAAGATTATAAAGAGATTTCGATGAAGAGTTTTTTCATCAAAAAGTTTGGGATAAAATATTTTGAGATTTTAGATAAGCATACTACTTAAGATATGGATATAATAAAGTCAGAATTCACCATAACAGAGAAAAGATGTCCACTTTGCAGAAACCTCAAAAATATTGAAGAGTTTGACAAATACTTCTCAAAAAAACGGCAAAAGTATAGACCTCAAAGTTATTGCAAACTTTGTTCAAAGGAAGAAAAAGCAAGGAGATCAAAAGAATATTACCAGACACATAAGAAAGAGAGAATTAAATATGCTAAGGAATATGCTTTGCGGCCAGAGAATATTGAAAAAAACCATCAACAAAGAATTGAGTCAAAAAGAAGGCGTCGGGAAAACTTATCAAGTTCATATGTTAGGGATTTAATGGTTCAGAAGTTTAAATTCAAAAATTCTGACCTACTAGAAAATCCAGATTTAGTGTTGATTTACGCAAATAAAATCAAATTAAAAAGAACAATAAAAAAAATAAAATATGGCAAAAAATAAACTTGGAGATCTTAATGATCATCTATTTGCTCAAATAGAAAGATTGAATGATGAAACTCTTACACCTGAACAAATGGAATTAGAGCTTAAGAAGGCAGAAGCTATGGAATCAGTCGCAAAACAAATTATTGATGTTTCTAAAACGGTTCTTGATGCTTCCCAATTGAAATTTAAAATTTTGGAAAAAGGATATCAGGAAAATTCTTTCAAATTATTGGATTAGTGAAATGAAAAAAACTTTCAAAGTCAATTTCGAAGATTGGAAAAACGTTAGCCGAAGCTTTGACCTTTCCAACTGCCATATATCAATGAATGGCGAAACACAAAAAGTAACCGTAAAAATTATAAACAATGAAAATACTGGAGTTAAAACCCGGACAACCGGTGAAGATCAATAAAAGAGATTACAAGTACGAAGGTGTAAAAAAAGTGAAGGGAGTTATTGGCATCGTCCAAAAAATTGTTTTTCAAGGCAATACTCCAGAAGACCGAATCCTGTACTGTTTGACTGAAGGCAGCAAAACACTTGAAAACGAGAATATTTTAATCGCTGAAATCTTGTAGTTATGGAAAATAAATACAAACCAATCCTTTTTTCTACTGAAATGGTACAGGCTATTCTGGCTGTTAGAAAAACTCAAACTAGAAGAACACAAGGACTAAGTTCATTAAATAAAAATCCTGACTTATATGGCTTGGGAAATGTCCAAATCAATGGTGTATTCAATTTTTATTTAAAGGAAAATGAAAAAGGAATTTGGATTGAACCAAAATATCAACCAGGCGATATACTTTGGGTTAGAGAAACATTTATTGATGTTGGTGACCAGGCTGAATTTTTTGAAGGAATCAGGTTTCATTATAAAGCTGATAATAGTTTTGTCGGTTGTTGGCCGTGGAAACCTTCTATCCATATGCCAAAAGAAGCTGCAAGAATATTTTTAGAAGTTACCAATGTAAGATGTGAGCGCTTGCAGGATATTTCCGAAGAAGATGCAATTGCGGAAGGTGTTGAAAGCTCCTATACAGTTTGCAGAAATCCGGGATATGCTTACAAAAATTATGAGAAGTATTATGATTTCATCAGCCCTATTTCTTCATTTGCTTCTTTATGGCGAGTTATTAACGGCGCAGATTCCTGGAAAGCAAATCCCTGGGTTTGGGTATATCAGTATAAAAAAATCGAAAAACCTGAAGTATGGCCACAATAAGAACTTACCATCAGACTCTTTTCAACATCCCGGCAGTTCAGAAAGAAGTAAAACTAAAACCTAAGAAACCGCCGGTTCCGGAAAAAGTCAGAAAGAAAAATAAGCGAATGTATAATGCCAGCTACCGGCTACGGAACAAAATTGGTGAATCTGCTTTCCCAAAGAAATCAAAAAATATCTTTTGCGAACTGGGAGATCCGGATATTGAAAACATTAAAGAAATAAAAATACTAACCAAAGAATATGGTTTTGCCGTAAAACCATTGCCATTTTTAAACTTATAAGTCATGAACAAATATTTATTTAGAAAATTAGAACAAGCTCACAGTGCTTATATCGAGAATTTAATTTTTATTCCATCTGAAGTAATTCGTGATAGACCATCTCATTCATTCCAGGATTTTCAAGAACTAGATTGTGAAAAAATTTGTGAAACTCTAAACTGGCGCAAAGAAAAAGATGTTTTTGAAATAATAAAAGAAAATATCGAAGACTCATCATTGGCTTCTTCAATTTTGAACAACAAGCAAACTGGTTTTTTAGCTGAATGTTATTTTCCTGAGTGTAGTAATTTTTATGTTCCGGAAGGTAGTGATACACCAACAGCATGGTCTGTGAGTGGAGGAATTTGCAGAATTGAATGGTTATATGCTGACAGCATTGGTGAGCTTGTAGAAAAAATTCTTGAAAAATCAGAATCAATTTTTGAAGAAACATTTAAAGAATATACTAAAAATAAAACAACTTAAATATGAAACATTCCTTTTTAACAGAAGAATTTTATCGTTTTTCATACCAGGCGGTAGCGGTCCTTAATAAACTTATTGAAAGTAAAGATAATCTGGTAGCAGATAGAGATATGTATTCAAGTGGTGAATTTCTTTTTTTTGAAGTTTATGATAATGAAAAAAGCAGAGAGATTCTAAGTCTATTAATATCAGATTTTGATGAATACAAGAAATATAATAATGAAAACTTCGCATCGGATGAATCAACGGAAATTGGACTTTGCGCATTGCAAGATATTCATTTAAAATATTTCACTGCCGAGGATGAAATAATGTGGGACAACGAAAATGATTGCTTTGAATTAAGATGCGCTATTGAAAACGACGAAGATTAGAGGGTTATGGGTTACATCTCAAAAGAGTTTATAGATAAATTACTGAGCGAGGTTGATATCGTCAACCTGTTTCAGCATTATGGCATCGAGGTAAAAAAGAAAGGAGCGTATTTTTGGTGTCTCTCACCATTCAAGGAAGAAAAATCGCCCAGCTGTCAGCTTAAGCAAAATACTCAGCGCTTCAACTGTTATTCCACCGGAAAGAACGGGAACGTCATTACTTTTGTAATGGACTACAAAGCATTGAATTATGCCGAAGCTGTGGAGGAACTGGCGAGGTTCCAAGGTCTGACCATCCAGTATGAAAGCGAAACAGAAACAAAAATATACCAAGAAAAAAGAACGATCCAGGCAGAGTTCCGGAAGCTTCTTTTTTCGCTCAAAATATTATTCCAGGATCAGCTGCAGAAACTTCCAAAAACTCATCCAGCTTGGTTGGAGATCGAAAAAAGAAAGTATAGTGATAATGATGTCAAAGAATGGGAAATAGGATACGCTCCCGGCAATAAATTCATTTACGAATACTTTACCTCATTTGGCAATGTTGATGCTGCAAAAAAGTTAGGACTTGTCAACGATAAGGATAACGATTCTATCTGGAATAGACTGGTCTATCCAATCTATGATGACCGGGATCAGATAGTCGGATTTGCTTCCAGGGATCTTTCCGGAACCGAGGATTCTGTAAAATGGATGAATCCTAAAGATAATGATCTTTACAAGAAGGACCAGGTTCTTTATGGACTTAATTCGGCTAAAAATGCAATACTGAGGAATAATCGTGTTTGGTTGGTAGAAGGTTACAATGATGTGATTGCATGGCAAAAGAACGGGTTAGAAAACACGATTGCGCCTTGCGGTACTTCTCTTATGATGAGTCACATTAAGATCATCAAAAAGCTTACCCAGAAAGTTACCATTTGTTTTGATCCGGATGGGGCTGGAAAAAAAGCGGTTATCAAGTATTTGCCATTATTATTGGAAAACGGTTTTTCCGTTGATGTTTGCCAACTTCCAAAAGTTGATCCGGATGATTACTCCAGACAACACGCAGATGACATCAATCTAAAAGGTCTGGCTGTTTCCCTGCAACCCTTCATCATCAATGGTTTTCAAGTGTTATTACTCGAAAAGCTTCAGGGAGACGAGATTGATATGTCCAACGGAATTAAAGAAATTGCAAAGACGATATCCAAGATTCCGGACTTCACACTGCAGCAATTGTATATTGACCGGCTTACAAAAGAATCCCGGCAAAAACCCGCCCATATCCGTTCATTAATTAAAGGGTTTGAATCAGATCAGATCAGGGTTTTGAACTCTGAAAATGAAAGATACGAAATCCCCAGAGGTGTTACCACTCCGGTAGATGTCCTGGCTCCCATTATTGATAAATATGAAATGTTCATATCGGATAATCAGATTTGGATGCAGACAAATACTTCAGAACCTTATCAGTTCAAAAGTATAAGCAACTTCTCTATAGAAATATTGCAGCATATGCATGATGAAAAATTTGCAGCCAAATTAATCAAGATATGCAATGTCTTAGGTGAGGAAAGAATATTTGATGCTCCTGCAGATGCAATGACGGCTCCTTTGGATTTTAAGAAGCTATGCGCACGCCAGGGAAATTATAAGTTCAAAGGCGATGTGAAGGATCTCGATAAGCTTACGGATTATCTTTATGATAAAATGGGCGTTGGAGGAAAGATTGATGTAATGGGTTGGGATGTCGAAGGATTTCACGTTTGGAACAATACGGTCACTGTTCCGGGAAAAGAAAATATTGCGATTGATAAAAACGGAATGTTCCATTATGATGGACATACTTACTATGTTCCATCGGCCAACGAGATCTACCGGAAGAATAATTACAAATACAAAAAGCAAAAGCGCTGCGTTCTGAAATCGACTCCATATCCGATAGAGGAATATTTACATCAGATGAAAAAGGTGCATGGTAAATTCGGAGTTTTAGGAATGTTGTTCGCTTTTGCGGCAGCACACCAGGATCTGATCATAGAGACTTCGAAAGGTTTTCCGGAATACTTTCTTTATGGACCTCCTTCCACCGGAAAGGATGAGCTTTTCGGAATAATGAAAGGATTCTTCGGAATCGATAAAAAGAACTTCATCAACCTTGAGAATCGCCAATCTACCGGAAAAGCAAGACTTAGGTTATTCGCAGAATATTCTAATTGCCTGGTCCATCTTTCAGAGTATATGAATGGCGACAAGGAAACCGATGGTATGATGAAAGGATTATGGGATCGTGGATCATATTCCAAGGCTACACTGGATAGTAATGTTTCTACAGAATCTTTACCGATCCTGAGCGCTGCTATAATTGCCGGAAACCAGGCTCCGACCGATGAAGCTTTGTTGACCAGGCTTATCTATGGAGAAATGGTAAAAAACAAATTTACTCTCGAGGAACGCAAAGAGTTTGAGAAGCTGGAGGAAATGACTACCGAAGGAATCACGTCATATATGAACAAAGTAATCTGGCACAGGCCTATTTTCGAGAAAAATTTTTCTGATAAGTTCTATATGTTCAAAAGAATGCTGAGTGGCCGAGAATCATTTAAAGGAGCTGAAGATAGAATTATTACGAATTACGCCGTTCTCGGTGCAACTCACGAGATTCTGAAGGAGACAAATGACTTTGTTTTTCCTTTTACTTCGAAGGAACTGCTAGATATATTTGACGAGTTCGTGAAGATCCTGAGAGCTAAATTGGAATCAGCTTCTTTATTTACCAAGTTCTGGGATGTGTTCATCTGGTGTCTTCGTGGAAGCGAGCAGAATCGATTAAATATCAATACGGATTTCAAGGTCGATGGCGATCTATTGATTTTGCGTTTTACTGCAGTTTTCAACAGGATCCAGACGGAATGGTTTCCTCGATTTACTGAATCGTGCCCTAACAAAGCAACGCTTCAGAATCTAATCAAACAGCAGAAATATTTTGTAGAGGAAAAGTCAGGGACTCGTTTTGGTAAAGATGAAAACGGCAGGGATATCAATACATCCGGATATGTTTTGGATCTAAATAAATTCCCTGCAGAAACAAAACAGGATCTTCTATTCTCATTCAATATGAACAAAGAAGAACTTGAAAGTAAATTAAAAGGTATGGCCAGCCTGTTTCCTAATAGTCCACCCCCTGCAACCCCCGATAATATTAGTATTTAACGAGATAGTATGGCGAAGAACTTGAGACCGCTTTTTTATTTTTTTTTATGTTGGACATGTGTGAAAGCGATTTTTAAAATCCAACACTTCCAACAACTCTAAAATATTAAAAATCAATAAAATAATAAAATAAGTCTGTTGGAAAGTTGTTGGAAAACGTTGGAAGTTGTTGGAAATCAATTTTTAAATCCAACAACTTCCAACAAAACAAAATATTACAACTCTGTAAATCAATAATTTACATTGTTGGAAATGTATTTACAAAAAACATAGGTATAATTTTAAAATAAAAAAAATCATGAAACACATTATTGTTGTAGTAAGCTATTCAGCTTATGTTCCTGAAGATATGACTGTGGACCAATTAGAAGAAAGTATTGATGAAACTGTCAGAAACAATTTCGAGGGTTTTAGAGCTACCGCTGAAAATTATCATGACGAAGAGGAATCTGAACCTTGGTTTGAATTATCTGGTGTTATGGCTGGTACAGAAAGTATGATTTCGGTTGGAGGTAACTAAAAATAATAGAAAAACATAGGTATAATTTTTAAATTAAAAAAAAATGGAAATAGAATTTAAAGACATTGAGAATATTATTAGACTCCACGCTCACTTTGTTGTTTTTGGAAAATATTCTAGTGTAGAACAAAAAAATGAATTTGAGGCTGTAGGTGAAGCAGCAATGAAATCTCTTTGGAAAATTAGAAGAGAACTAATGTTAAATGGTGATGTTGGTTTATCACTCGAAGAATTTAGAGTACATCGAAAAAAGAAAGAGTATATTCAGTCAAGAGTAGAAAAATGGGAAGCTTTAGATGAAAAGATTTCTAAATTTTATGAAGATGAAGATTCTGAAGGAGACTTATGTGAGATTGGAGAAATAGCAGCTGCTGCTTTTGGTTACTTGTAGCTATGAAACAAAATAGAGACAATCCTCTGTTCAAAGAACTATATCAGAAAAGAATAGGTTTATCGCCTCTTCTTTTCTGTGAGTTCTTCCAAGGCATGGATGTTCTGCAGATATATGGCGAAGAAAGTAAGGAGTATTTTTTTGCAATCTATTTCTCCGGCATTTTGATTGGCCACGTTTACTTTGGGGATAAATTTTCTGATGCTGATCTGGCAAGGATAAAAGAAAAATATTTTCCACCGACGTGGGATCAGATTTATGAGTATGTCAAGAATACTTCCGGAGTATGGTACTATAAATTTGATGTTACACAGTACGCTTATGTTCTGCAGGAACCTAATGTTCTACAGCGTATATAAAAATAAATAATTAAATTATAATAAAATATTTGGACGTTAATTTAAGTTTTACTTAAATTTGCTTTATCAAAAAATAAATTATGAAAAGAAAAAGTACGAAATCCATGTCTATATTAGAGCATAAGTTAGCTTTAAATAAATATATAGAACTTAACAAAGAGCTATGGAGTAGTTCTAATTTCTATAGTTTTTTCATCGAAACTAAGACAGATTTATCTACGGATAAATGGATACATTGCATCAAATATTTGAAAGCAAACCAATGTCATAACAAAATCTCATCATATCTATATGATGATTTTGAAATTCATACGCCAGAAGCAGAACCGAATATTATTTTTGAAATAATCCAAAGTCTATTTGCTTACACATCTGAATTATTTAATAAAATAAAAAACCTTAAAATAATTATTGAATCGTTTTCTCGAGTAAAATCATTAATAGCTGATTTTGATAAAAGAAAAATGATTCAAAGGTTAAAACATAACTTCCGCCACTTCGATGATGAAGAAAATAATGAGTTAAAAGTTGAACGAAAACAATTTTACAACTCTTTAATTATTACACCATCATGGAAGAATTTAAAAATAAACTTAATGAAATACTTTCCAAGCATGAACTTGACAGTGAATTAAGATCACAGCTTGAAGACCTTAGAGATAGTCTCAAAGGTGGGCTAACCAAGAAAGAATATTATGATATTATCCTACAGTGGATTACTATTATAAAAGATTTGGCAATAATATATTTCACAACACCAAAAAATTGAGTCAATATGACAATCGGAGAAGTAATAAAAGATCTATTAGACAGAAAGAATATTTCGCAGAAAGAACTTGCCGGAAAAATAGGAAAAAGCACTACTGCAGTTTCGCAGATTATTAAGGGTGTTTACCAACCTAATCCGGAAACATTGGAAAAAATAGCCGAAGTTTTAGATATTCCGGCAGGAATCATTCATTTCCTTACGATATCTGAAGATCAAATTCCAGAAGATAAAAAGCAGCTATTCAAATTTGTTGCTCCTACAATGGAAAATTTTATTTACGAGATTTTCTCTATGGAGAAATAGATTTTCTTTATTCAACAAAAAAGCTTCCTGATTTGGAAGCTTTTTTTATATATTGGAAGTAAATTACTAATTTACTTTGTAAATTATTAATTTACTATATTTGTAAAAAACTTAAGTCATTTGAACTCAGAATGGTTAGATGTCCAATCATTCAAATTGATTCCTTCTGAACATTTACCGAAAGGTATCACCAGGAATCAGATTTTGGACCTTGCAGAATCCTTTTCTCCTTTTGAACATACAATAGGAACGGCTAAATTTATTTCTGAAAAAAAGACAGTAGCAGCCGGAGAATTTTGGTCCCACGAATTTCAATTTACATCTACATCTTATGTTACGGAATTTGATAAGCAGTTTATCAAAAAAACCGGAGCTGTTGTAATTTATACAGACTTACGAACATTAGTGATGTATCAGAACGATATATTTAGCAATGCCCCTTTGGTGTCATCTGTTAAATCAAATAATGAAATTACTGAAGTCAACTTTTCAATATCCAGTTTGTTTGTTCTATGATCCAGATCCTACCTGTATCGGTTCCGGGCTATCTTGTTCCGTTCATTATAAAAGAAATGGACGGTATTTCTGTAATTGAAGCTTCAGGAGATTATACCAATATCAAGGTGGAACCCAATAGCGTATTGGGAATGTTCCTGAGAAGAAGAATAAAACCTGAATACAAAACAAAGGATTATCAGATCCTGATCTACTCAAAAAAAATTGGAGTTAAGAGAGCTTACTCTGTTAACATTATGGAGCATCAGCTGAAGGGAGAATTCCAAATTGATCTGACTTTTGAAGAGCTAGAGGAATTTTACAAATTCCTGAGTCACGGCTTTATGTTATTCTTCCAGTCATATGTCAAAGGTTTTGTTCATTCGTATAAAATCAGAAATGCCAGGAGCGATACTAAAAAAAAACATCAGGGAGTAAGAACGGCGATCAGATCTCTTTTGGATGAGTATGATATGCTGGAATATGGATTCTCCGAAAATCAGATGCGGATGCTTTACTATAACAATCTGAAAAAAGGCTGCTTTGCCAATCTTCATAAATCAATTCAACTTAACAAAAAAACATTAGGATAATGAGTGAATTTTTAGAATTTATAAAACAAGAGGATAACTTTTTTACTGTTTACTTTGGAGCAGTTATAGTTGCAATTTTCATATGTCGCTTATATGAAATACTTACCGGGAAGGATTAATAATATGAAAAAGCCATTTTATTCCAAGAGGAGATTGAAGAAACTAGGAATTACACTCCAAGACAGAATTAGATTTCTTGAAGTACAAATTCCTTACAGCCTCAATATATCTTATCTCCGGGTAATACAATCAATCAAATCAAATAAAATTATTTCAGTTGCAATGAAAAATTTTCCTGGTTCTATTTCTTCCTGGAATCAGTTCAAATAATAAAACCGAAAAAAATGCTCATCTATATTTAAATGTAGTTTTAATAACCATACTGTTTTCGGTCAGTATGGTTTTTCGTTTTCGTGTAACACATTTTTTTTCAAAGCACCAGCATTTTTGTGTCAAATAAAAAGCCTTGAGATTTAGTGTTTCAAAAACGTCAAAAGACAGATCATTACCGGTTGCAAAAAAAGACCTGGTACTGGTTTATGCTGATGATATTGTATCACTTCCCGAAACCAATGAGCGTGGTGTTTTAGCAATCAATGAGATCCAGTTGATGAATGGTGCTGAATTTTACAGCCTTTATCTAACTCCATCAACTCAAAAGTTATCTTCAGACATCGAAGGCGATATCGGAGTTAAAGGTTGGAAACCTACGGTCAACGGAAGTTTCCCCGGAACCAGACTGCAGATATCAGAATGGATGCATAACAACATCAATTCAGCATTTATAGCCATTCAAAAAAATTGTGGTGATAATTATAAAATCATCGGAACCAAAAGCAATCCTTTGTTTTTGACCGGGAAAATATCTGAAGATAAAGATTCCAGTCTTTGTGAGGTGAATCTGATCGCTGCTAAAAAATCCAAAAGGCCTTTTATTTTTTATAATCCCGAAGACATCGGAGCGCAAGATCCTGGAAGTAATGCCGGTAATTGTGATTGTGTACCATTAATTGATATTATCGGAATCTAATATGTACAAAAGCGGACATATCTATCTGGTTGATAAAGAACCAACATCTGAACAGCTTGCACAATTTGCGAAGCCTGTTCAGTTTGATGTTTGTAAAGATGGAAAATTTTATTCCATAATCTATGATAAAGACGGCAATAAGTATGTTGAGGAAACAAGTAAGATATCTACCGGTTTTATAAAGATCGGAGACATCACTCAAAATGATGATCAAATCAGCATTGATATACATCCTTCAGGTTTCAATCATTGGAGAATAAACGGAAGTGATATCACATCGACAAATCCTGAGAACATTTTTGTGGATCCTGTTGAAAATGGAAAATTCCGTATCGATTACATTTTTGGAAATAGTGCCGGAGGTATTTTCATTCTTCCTGGTGCGGCTGGTAAATTCGCCATTGAACCGAATATTCTGAATTATCCGGATTATGCATTTTTGTATCGGGTTCTGGTGACTCCGGATGGATTTTTTGTTGATGATTCTACAAGGGTTAAAACCATCGGAGATATCACAGCTTCTTCTAATTCAGTAATAGTCGGCTTGCACAGCTCGGGAACAAACACTGTTATTTTTAACGGTGTAGAAAAAAGTACAACTCAGGCAACGCCATTGCCTTTCATACCTGTAAGTACAGGGAAAATAAAAGTGTTAAATGTTTATGCGCTTCCTACAACTGAGTTGTTTTATTTAGCTCAGGGTGTTGAAGGTGATGAAGCTGTAGAGCCAATACTTCCGGAAGGATCTCTTTTTATCAGAAGAATTATCGTAACAGATGAAGGTCCGGCAATAGATCCTGCAACTTTGGAAGGCTTTAAAGAGAAAGATGAAGATAACTGGACCAGAAGTATCTTTACTGTTGGATCCACATTCAATCTTCAATACTCAGGAAAAAGCCAAAGTTTTCTCATTTATAAAGGCCTTGTCACAGGTGTAGGATCAGGCACTACAAAAATTGGTGGAATCATGTTTGAATCCGCCGGTTCCCGTGCTATTAAATTCCTAATCTATAATATCACAGGTACTAATATCTTGATAGAAGCTTCGTCAACAGACGGTCTGAAAAAAGGGTTTTCATATAATGGTACACCTTATACATTAAAATCTAAAAAAGCAGTTTGGGTTCAATACAATCCGGACACTGATCTGATCGATATACTTGATATCGGGAATAGCACTCCATTTGAAGGTGTGACAACAGATCCAACTTTAGAAGGGAATGGTTTTAATAGTCAACTAAGATTATCTGCAGCTAAAAATGCTGAGATTGCTGGGAAAACCACAATGTCAGCGGTTCAAAGCTGGGTGACATCAATGAGTTATGCAACCAATGTAGATCTTACAGCCGGATTGGCAAATAGATATCAGATCACAACGACAAATATCACCGCTCCGGATGCAACTTATAAGTATGTTATAATTACTGATGCATCAGGTGTAACCAGACGTTTGGATTTGGCAACCTATCTAAGCGCAAATTACGCAACCACAAACGCTTTGGGTAATAAAGTCGATAAATTGCCTGGCAGTGGTTACCGCTTAGCACAGATCAATCCAGATGGTAGTTTGTCTGCGGCTTCCGTTGCAAGCAATGTACCTGCAAAAGTCGTGGGAAAAGACGCCAGTGGTGGTCTGACTGAATATCCAACAACTCCATATAAAGCAGTCAGTGATTTAGCTGTTAATCCAACATTAACTGATTTGGCAGCATATACAGTTGATCGTGTTGATTTCCCAAATCTAGTACCAAGCAGAATATATTACCGCGTTGGAAATTATTGGAAATATATAACCTTAACTGATGCGTAATGATTAGACTTAATAACGACATTATTACTGATACAAATAAGGTTCCGTTGGGATTGTACACATTGCCGGCTTTGGAGTTTGATGTCAGGTTTACCGCTTTTCCACCATCAAAGAGAGCGCCTACAGATCAGTATTATGGGACCTTAATTTTCACAAATTCTGGAAACAACATTATCTATATTGACTTTGGCGATGGCAGCAGTGTTTTTACTCAAAGCTTCACCGGTAATTGGTCATGGGTAACGTCAAACGGACCATTAAAAACTTATCCGAATAGTAACTCAAAAATCGTAAAAATATGGTTTGAATATCCTTGGAAAATTACATCTATTGTGTCGGACTACATGTACTTTTATGGTGATTTTATCGGTAATATCGGGCTTTATAAACTTGACACATTAGATCTTGGTCAAATGAATTTTGCGACTTTAAACTCTTTTAAAGGCGGTATCTACACTAACTTTAAACTACAAGCAACCGGTAATACAATTACGGCTTTACCTGATTCGATATCAAGATCAAGAATCAATACATTATTGTTAGGAGGTTCAACATTTAACTTCTCAAATGGAACAACTAATAAACTTGAAAATTTAATCAATATTCAGGGATTGGTCAGTTTTTCAATCAATGGAGCAACAAAAAGTACAACAACTTTTCCTTCAAACCTGAAAGATTGTTCAATGTTGAGGAATTTAGACGTTACAGGATCCACAACCATTCCTGATAATATAGGAAAATGTGCTCAAATTACGTCCTTATCATTAGGAAAACAGGTTGCGTTGGTAACAGGTGGTTCAAACGGCGGTTGCAATATGACATCCTGGGGTTATGGTATCGGAGAGATGTCTAATCTGGTAAATCTATATTCGGAAGGCATAATTGGCAGTACAACGTTTCCTACAACTCAAGTTATAGGCTTAGAATTAAACGCAAAACTGAAAAACCTTTACTTAGGTTCTGTTTTTGGTACAGTGAGCGAAGTCGATACTTTTATTGATAATCTGTATAACCAGATTACAACCAATCAGACACCGGGAACAATAACAACAGTTCCATTGCGAGGTATCACATTATCGTTAAGGAATTTCGGCGGGGCTTATACTAAATACACGCCAAGACCGTCCGGAACCTTCCAAGCTCCAACAGATTTTGTGTTGAATTCAGCGAACGGTACGCCGGCATCCCCATTAGAAAAGTTATATGTTATTGCGAAAAATTATAAGTGGTCTATAACGATTACAGGAACAGCAGGCGGAACAACCACTCAAACATTAATCCCTTAATATATTATCATGCAAAAGTACATCGTAGTTATCTACAACGGTCAGATTATCTCAGTTATGGAAAAAACTGAAACAACACTTTCGATTGGAGAATCTGACTTTTTAACCGGCACAAAATCAGATTTAATTCTAATGACTGCAGCAATTGGAATTGAAGACACATCAATGCTCGACGAATATAATTAAATGAACAAACAATAATTATGATAGTAGAACTTATTAAACACGATTACGCAGCAATATGGATAAAATTGTTCATTGTCTGCGGAGCCTGGGCAGCCGTACTTTTAGCGATGGTTATAGACTTGGGATTTGGAATTAAAAAAGCAAAACAACTTGGAGAACAAAGATCTTCAGAAGGATATCGCAGAAGTATTCACAAATTTGTATACTACTTCGCTATGCTATTTTTTGCATTAATGTTCGATGCGCTAAATCCTTTGTCTTTCTATTTACCTTTTCCCTTAGCCGTTATGCCGGTTATTACTTTACTGTGTGCTTTGGCTTTGATTTTCACAGAATGGAAGTCTGTCCGTGAAAAAGCTGAAGATAAATTAAGAAGACGTACAGATGCTACTTTTCGAGATATCCTTGAAGTATTGGAAAAAAAGGAAGACGGCTTTGTAAAGATTTTAGAATTTATGAAAACTGAAAAAGAAAAACAAGATGAAAAAAATAATTTACCTGCTAATTAGTGTCTTTCTGCTATCCTGTGGTGGTTTACGTAAAACCAATACTGAAACTAACAAATCTGATGAATTTAAAAAAAATGAGTCATCAGGTAATTCAAAAACATCATCTGAGAATGGTGGAGAATCTTCAACCGATTTATCTCAATTCCTAAAAAACACAGATCTCGAAATCACATCTAAAGGAACACCTTTTAGTTTATCATATAACGGTATCGTGTTTACCGGAGAAGCTGATGTAAAAATAAACAACAAAGAAGAAAAAACCATTGTGAAAACTGTTTACAGGTATTGGGATATCTATCGCAATTGGAATGTTTATCACAATTACGATGTGGTAAGGAATAAAACCTACTTCAAACACAAAGAAACCGAAAGCAAAAGAGATTCATGGTGGTTATATGTTTTGCTATACTTTGCCGGAATGATCACAATACCCTTAATCAAATTATCTATAAAAAAATGAAAACACCACTTACAGAACAAGATTACGTCAATGCGGCTAAAGAGTTGAATTGTGAGGTAGCGGCCATAAAAGCGGTTGCAGAAGTTGAAAGCTTAGATGGAGGTTTTCAATCGGACGGAAAGCCAAAAATCTTATTTGAAAGGCATAAATTTAACGAGTTTACCAAGGAGAAATATTCTAAAGAATATCCGGATATCTCCAACGAAAGACCAGGAGGTTATACAAAAAACGAACATTTAAGATTAGAAAAAGCTGCGAAGCTTGATAGAACTGCAGCGCTTAAATCTGCAAGTTGGGGAAGATTCCAGATAATGGGATTCAACTTTGCAATGGTCGGTTTTTCTACTCTTCAGGATTTCATTAATGCGATGTATCGCAGCGAAGCGGATCAATTAAAAGCATTTGTACAATTCATTAAAGCAAACAAGCTAGATGACGAACTTAGAGATAAACGTTGGTCTGATTTCGCCAGGATCTATAATGGTAAGAATTTTCATATAAACGAATATGATAAGCGAATGGCTGTCGCTTATAAGAAATTTAAAAAATAATTTTAATTAACTATAAATTTTAAAACAATGAAACAAGTAAAAGCAAAATTCAAGTGTGAAGCAGTTACTAATTTTGAAACATCTAAAGAAGCAACTCTTTCTCCAGTTATAAATGGAAGTGAAGAAAATAAACAGTTTTCAAAATATACTCCTTCTGGACGATTAGTGATTAGAATTGACAACGAAACGCAAGCTGCAGATTATTTTTCTCCAGGAGAAGAGTATTATTTAACTTTTGAAAGATCGGTAAAATAGTTTATAATTTTAATTCAGAGTATTAGTGGTAACGGCAAAGATGTCGTTACCATTTTTTTTAAAATCTATTCTCAAATTCTTCAGCTTTCTTCAACGCAAACTCTTCCATTTCCTTAAATACCCTTGGCTTTTCATTATAGTCATAAATACTGCCATTATAGAATATTTCTTTAAAAATTAGAGGTTTAAATGAATCTATTCGGCACAAACAAAGTGCCCCTTCCGAATAAAAGATATACTTTTCCATAGATTCTGGATCAACTAAAAATTTCATATTTTTTTTTCAGTTCACTCACAAAAATAATTCCAAGGTTTAGTTTACACTTTCATTTTTTTTCGTGTAACACATTTTTTTTCACTCACATAGGATTTTTGTCCTATGAATATTCTCTATGAAATTTTACATGGGACCTGGCTATTAGAATCTCCGGATCCTCAAGCTTACAAAAAGATTGCTGATAATATTTTGTCCGGCGGTTCAATGAACCAGGAAAAGGCTGAATGTTACACTGTTTTGGGAAGGCAGACGTCTGATGGAAAAGGCGGAATAAAAACTGAAGATCAGGTTTCTGTGATATCAATGATCGGTGAAATGACTAAGCGTTCCGGGATGTGCAATTATGGCGCTGACTATATCTGCCAGGAGTTCCGTAAAGCTGATGCAAATGCAGAGATCAAAGGTCATATCGCTTTCTTTGATGGTCCTGGCGGTAACGCTGATGCAATGCCTTTATTTCTTGCCCTTAAATCTCAACTCACAAAACCTGTTGTCGCATTGGTAGAGCGCGCATGCTCTCTCCATTATTGGACCGCCTGCGAATTATCCGATCATATCATGATGGCCAATGACCTTACTGCAGAAGTTGGAAGTATTGGTGCACAGATCATGTTTGAAAAACCAACAAACGAGATCATTGTCATTCGACCGAAACAATCTCAGGATAAAAATCAGGATTTCCTGGATGCTATAAATGGAAAGCCTGAGCTTTTGGAAGCAAAGCTAGAACCGCTGGCAATTGCATTTCAAAATGGGGTAAAAACTAACCGACCAAATGTGAAGGAAGATACGCTTCACGGAAAAACCTACTACGCAAAAGAAGCAATTTCATTAGGCCTTGCAGATTCAATTGGTGATATGCAGAAGGCCTATAATCTTGTTTTGACAAAGGCTGCTCTTAGAAATACGAAAAAATAATCATAACTAAATTTTTATAACAATGAAGAAATGGACAACAATGCTGGCTAAACTCTTAGGTTTAACAAGTGCGCCGGCTTTGAAAGATGGGAAGCTAGATCTATCCCAGGAACAACAAAATTCTTTACAGGAGCAGTTAGGCGCTGAAGATATGGCCAGTTTGATTGCTCAGGTTACAGGGGAATTATCTGAAGTTGCTGAAATTGCAACACAATTGGCGGAAGCCAGAGCCAATGAAGCTTTGCAAGCTACTCAACTTGAAGCCTTAACCCAGAGAATTACAGAGCTAACGACTCAGAATTCTACACTTACATCACAAGTTTCGGCATTATCTGAACAACCTGAAGATAATCCAACAGCTCAGCCTATCGCTAATGTTGTAGGAACTGGCGGTGCGGGTTCTATTATGGGTCGTGCTGTAGCTGCTGCCGGAGTTGTTTTGGCTACAACTTTGGGAACTTCTGCACTTTGGGGCGGTCAGGTTCAAGCTGTAGGAAACCAGTTGATGGGTGAAACCGGCAAATTATGGTCTGTTGACAGACCTTGGAACAACAGAGCATTACAGGGAGCTTCTTTTGTAGCTACCGACTTCACTAAAGATGTTGTTATCGACAGACTGAACGGAGATTTAGATGATTTCATTCGAGAAAATCCTTCAAAAATTGACAACATTTTCTCAAAATATTTTAATCTTCCACCGCAGTGGATAGCTAATACCGTTTATGGTGTAGCTGACAGAATTACTTCTGCTACTATCACAGTAACAGAGGTTACGCAGCCACGAAAAACAAAGTGGATGCCAAAAGGTTCTGCCAGCATTAAGCCGGAAGAAATGAGGATCCGTCCAGTTCAGATAGATCTTCAATTTGATTACAATAAACTTGTTCAAATCGAAACTAACTGGCTAAACGGTTTCAACAGAGAAGGTACTCAGGCCTACAAAATGACCTTTATAGAATATCTTATCACATTCTATATGATGCAGGCTAGATCTGAAGACGCTGATGTTTTAGTAAGAGGTGTTTTTGTTGGAACTCCGGAAGGTTACGATTACCCGGTTTCTTACCTATTAAGAAACGATGGTGTGCTGAAAATTTTGTTTGATGCAAAAGAAGCCAATAAATACCGAGCTTTCGACATCGGTGTTCCTACAGAATCAAACATTGTAGATTATATTGATAGGCTTATCCTATCACTTCCTGACGATGTCCGTAATACACCATTGGAATTGGCTTTGGCTCCATCCTGGATTAGAGCCTATAAAAAACGTGACGAACAACTCAGAGGTCAGAATAATAATTACGACGGCTATCCTCAGACACCCCGAGATTTTCCTAATATTACGTTTTTGCCTGTTCAGCAATGGGAAGGAACTGACATTATGTTTATTACAACGCCTGGCAATGTAAAGCCTCTTGAATATAAACCACAGGAAAAATCAATGCTGACTTTTGAAAAATCTCTTAGAAATGTTTCCGCCTTTGCAGATTATAGATTAGGAATCGGTATTAACCATATTGGTTTGCAGACAGACGCTAATGATCCTCAGAAGTTCTTAAAACAAGTTGTATGGACGAATAATGTACCATTGTTCAAGTCAGATTTCTTTGTTCCGTTCTACGATGAAGGAACAGGAATTATCGAACTGGCTCACAACAGAGCACAGCCAGCTAAAGGTTTTGCTACAGACATCGTAAAAATTAACAGTAATGTAGGACCAATTGTAATTATCAGAGGTGATATTACTCTTCCTTCAGCTGTTAATATCAAAAACAATTCTGATATTGTTTTGACTGCTGATTTTAACCTGAAATCCGGAGGAACTTTAACCTTGGTTAAAAATGCTGATGGTAAATACAGGGAGGTAAGCAGAACAACAGCTCCGGAAGTTGTTTCAAGCCTTAAAGACTTTACAGGTACAGCAATCGATTATGCTAATGGTAATCAGTTTATTTACAAAGGAACTTCATCTGCGACTTTAGCTGATATCCTAAACGGTGTTGAAGGAAACACTATCAGAATTTATGGCCAGGCTACTAATACACTGACTGTTGATACCGTAGCCGGCAAAATCAAAACTAATTCTACTGCAACTCTAAATACATCGACTAAATTCATTGATTTGGTGAAAGTTGGTGGTCTTTGGGTAGAAACTGCAAGAGGATAATATTAACCAAATATAAAGCCCTGATTCCAGGGCTTTATTTAAACTATTAATAAAATGAAATTTCAACTACAAAAAAAATCAAGCAACGCCGGCCTTCCTAGTAAAAAAAGAGGTAATGTGCGTGCGGTCCTGAATAGGGACATCAAAACATGGCCACCTATCTCAGCAGATGGAACAACCTATGAGGGAAATTTTGAATTCTATGAAAGCGATGATTTGGGAGAGATATATCTGACGGCTTCCACTCAGGCTTTGACAGGAGAACCTGGCGGAAATCCGGATGGTATGGGCTCTAAAAATAAATTTGTTGGGGAACATCCTGGTACTTCAAGAGAAGCTATGGCATTTATCAAAAAGTACGCAAACGAAGGATTTATATTATTTATCGGGGGATGTGGTTCCACAGAATACAAAGTGATTGGTTCGCAATGTGATCCGGTCAAATTATCTCCTTCGATCAAGGACGATAAAGACGGCAATATCACAACCTTGACTTTTGAGCAGGAGCAGCTTAATGATGACTATGTGATGTATTACTATGGAAATCTTCCAACAACTGCTCCTTATGCAGTTACCGGAAGCTCTTTTGCAGCAACAAAAGAAAACGGTCAGGTCTATCAGTTAGCTGCTAATGCAGACGGCGATAGTATTGCCGTAACATCTTCAGACCTTGATGCTGATACAATTATCACTTTGATCGGTGGTGGCGGAACGGATCCTCTGGTGTTATCAAATTCTACAGCCGGCGCAGTTGGTTATTTAACCAAAAATGGTTCAGCATGGACAGGTCTTTCCGGATCCAGGATAAATCTGAAAGTTGTTAAGGCAGATAAGACCTATCTTGTCGAAGCATCAAGATCATAATTTTTCATATACTTTTATTTTTGAAAACCGTCTGTTTTATACAGTCGGTTTTTTTATGTCTCCGACACTGATGTCGGAGACATGTTTTGTGTTTTCGTGTAACACATTTTTTTTCTGCAGTATGGGATTTTTGCTGTATGAAGGAAATCAATATATATGATGCTCTGATGCTTATGAGGAAATTATCAAAGCAAAATTTTCCAGTAAAATTCTCATACATCTCATGCGATCGCTCCAAAGGAACTTCCTCCGGATATAAGATTGTGGAAAAGGGAATTCTAACTGTTGGTCTTCCTTCAAAAAAAAGCAAGTATGCCAGAAATCTTATTGCTTACGAAGACATGGAAACCGGTAAGAGAAAGCATTTTTGGCTGCCATTATTAATGACGGTAAACGATTTTAAAATCTCCCATGATAGAATTAGAAAATGATGCCATCGTAGGCGATCAGAATTTAGCTTTCACATTTGAAGTTCTGGACCAGAACCCCCGGGAAAAAAGTAATTCTACAAATCCCTGGAGTCCGGTAGATATTTTTTCTCAAAGACCAATGGTTTCGCGTTATGGCGACTGGAATGTTTTTCCTTATGGTGAAATGAATCAGCTGCCTAACATGCTAAGAAATGTTATCTATTCTAATTCGATTGTTCCTGGACAGCTTTTTCAAAAAAATGGATTATTCTGGGGGCAAGGGCCGAAATTATATCGAGAATCAATCGTTGATAATACCATTGTAAGGGAAAATATAGAAGATCCTGAAATAGAAGCCTGGCTGGAAACCTGGGACTGGGAAAAATACCTTCAGAAATGTACAGCTGATTTTTCAGTAATTGAATCATGCTACACGAAATTTGTTAATAAGAAAGGCTGGAGGATCGGCTCTAATCTCCAGATATCCTACCTAGAACATGTAGCGCCGAATAAACCGCTGGTTGTAGGAAAGCTACAGACTCCGACTCATATCATTATGCATCGTCCGGATTATCCTGAGATTTATGATGTATATGAATTATTTGATAAATTCCAGCCTTTCAAATCCGGCATAAGTATTCATTATGCTAATCTTTACACGTTTTGCTCAGACTTCTTTTCGATTCCTCAGATCTTAGGATCAGTTCCCTGGATTATTCAGAGTAGTAATGTTCCTAAGTTCTTCGAAGCTCTATCAAAAAACTCTGTTAATATCAAATATCACATTACTTCTCCAATGGCTTTTTGGACATCTGTAGAAGATAAACTGAAAAATGATTGCATCGACCAAAATAAGACTTATAAAAAATCGATGTTGACGGCATATAAAAAAAAGCTTTTGACTCAGATTCAGAAAGTTCTTTCAAGCTATGAAAATGCCGGAAAGTTTTGGCATTCGGAGCAAGTTCTTCAGGAAATTGGAGGCTCAATGGTTGAACAGGGTTGGAAGATTACAAAGATTGAGCAAAATATGGCTGAAACGGTTTCTGCTCAAATCAATATTGCCACAAAAGCGGATAAATCGGTAGCTGTTGGAATGGGAATCGATTCCGCTATTGGAGGTGTTACCGAACAAGGTCGTTCCGGATCCGGTTCTGAAAAATATTACGCCGTTAACAACTTTTATCAGATAGGTATTGATCTTCCGGAGATGGTCATTTTTGAAGCAATGAACGCGGCTATTAAAATCAATTTCCCTGAAAAGAAAAAAATCAAAATGGGTTTCTATCGTGAACAGCCAAAGATGCAACAGGATATGTCACCACAGGACCGAGGATATAAAGCAAAAGGATAATTATGGAACAACAAAAAATACCTAAAGGATGCGCTTTTTTCACAATGCTGTTTGTCATTGTCAACTTTTTGGTGATGTGCTATGGTTGGGGTGTAATATTATGGCCATTCATTATAAAAATTAAAAACTACTTATGGAGCTTATTGTAAAGGAACCTGGTTTTTCAGCAGATTTTAAAACTATTATCGGTTTTGTTGATAGTGATATGTCTTTCCAGAGGCTTAAACCGACTTTGGAAATTGCTACTGATGAAATTACAGATATTATTTCCCAGGAAACTTATGACCTGGTGATACAAAAATTGTTTCCAGAAGAAAACGAGAATCAAGAACCGCAGGAACCAGACGATTCAGGAAACGAAACTTCCGATAGTCAAAATGAAGAATCAGAAGTTCCGGCGGGCTTTTCTCAGTTCAATGAATTAACAGAAAAAAAACAGAATGATTTTATTTCTTTATTGAAATATGCGATCTTTCTAAAGACTTGTATCTTGTATCTTCCTACCGGTGACCTCTCCGTAAGCAACAACGGAAGAATAATGAGACGTGATGATCATACTGTTGCCGCGTTCCAATGGCAGATCGATAAGCATGATGAATCGCTTGAGCAATTATATTATCGGCATCTGGACAGATTACTCCGGTTTATGTTTGATAATAATCTAAAAATCAATCAGAAAAAATATGATCACAAAAATCTGATCGTAAACTCCATTGATATTTTTGAAACACATTTTGACATCAATGGCAGCCGTCTGCTCTATTTAAAATTGTTACCGGGAATAAAAGAAGCGGAAAAGCTTCAGATCATTCCTAGAACCGGAAAAGATTATCATGATATCATCAAATCGGATCCCGATTCGGATTTGGCATTTCTAGCGCAGAAATGTATTGTGAGCTCTGCAATGGTTTGGGGCATCAATAGATTGAATTTGCAGCTATTTCCGAAAGGTGTTCTTCAGAATGAAAGCAAGGGTTCCGAAGGTTATTCCAAAAAGACTGCGGATCCTGTTCAAAAACAAGGATTGGCGATTACGTTTGAAAATGATCTGAATAGAGATTTGCTCGAACTGGAGAAAACTATTTCAATTCTCCAGAATCCTCCGGAAATTCTCCAGAATGATAATGAACCGTTCAAGCTTCCGGATCTGGAATTTGATGAAAATGACAAATTTATTAGTCTATGATAACTGTTGAAGTTCCTGAAGCAAAACATTATTTCTATGTTCCGGAAAGTATGGCGGAATGCGATGGTGATCAATATTTGAGAATATGTAAACTCTTATATTGGCTGAACTTTGGTGTTATATCTTATGAACGGTTCAAAGATATGGCTGTTTATGCACTTCTAGGATTGAAATTTAAAAAAGAAAATATTAAAACTGAAGGTTTTATACCTTCAGAGGATCTTCCAAAATGGGAAAATGTATTCCGTATTTCGGAGCTATTAGATTCTTTCTTTGATTGTAAGGTAGATGAACAGGGTAATAAGGATTATACGGTCAGACAAGACTTTATTCATAACCATAATCCGGTTTACAGGTTATTCCGAAAATACTATGGTCCGGAAGAAGGTTTTACCAATGTTAAATTCGGACAGTATTTGGATGGCCTGGAGGAATTGATAGATTTTCGCGATACCGGAGAGATCCAGAGTTTAAGAAATTTGTTTGCAATTTTCTATTTGCCAAAGGGCGAGATCTACAACAAAAGAAAATCCCTGCAGAGAGCAAAAAGGATGTTTCGTTTTGTGGATATCAGGCATCTCTACGGTATGTTTGTTTTTTTCAGCTCTTTCCAAAACTACATGATGTCAGGCGAAATAACGGTTATGGGGCAGACTATTGATCTGGAGATCATCTTCAAAGACGTTGAACCGGAAAAATCAAAATCATCTATTCCTGGTCTTGGCTGGATTACAACAGCTCAGGATTTGGCAGAAAGCGGTGTTTTCGGAGCGTTTGAAAGTGTCCGTAATACAGAACTATGGCCGGTGGTTTTAAGATTATATGATCTTAAAAAACGAGCCTTTGACGATAAAAAACGAGAAGAAGAAAATTCTAAAAATCAAAATATATGAGTCCGTTCGAATTAAGGGAATTTTTAGCAGAATTAAAATCGGAAACAAACGGTATCAATAAAACGATATCAGCGGTTAATGATTCTGTACTCGCAAAAAAAGTCGGTTCTATTTCTCCGGAACAAAATATGATCCTGGTTGGCGTTCTTCCAAGTTATGGGAGTAATGGACAGAATGTGGACAACGTTAGGACAGTTCCGATCACTCAGCTGATGGTTTTAGAAAAGTGTGATTATTCCGGAATGACAGAAGATCAGGAGTGGGAAATGTTCCAAAGAACATTTCTTGCGATTACTGAAATCAAGGAAACAATTGTCCAAAAGGTGTCCGAAGATTGTCCAAATTACCTTATTAATATCGATGTCAATTCTCTTAATATCGATCCGGTCTGGGGAAAGGCTGAATGCTGCGGATGGTCTATGGATATAGAATTTGAATAATGGGATTGATCGATAACAGGAACGGAGATATGGGTGTGATAGAAGGCCGGTTTATCACGCACGTTCTGAATGACCAGGCTGATGAGATTTTGAAGGATTCTAAACGCGGAATGAAAGGTTTCAAATCCGCAAAATGGAATAAAAACAAAATGGTTGTTTCTGATAATACTATGACATACGATACAATTTCAGCGACTCGTTTTGTCGATATGAAGACAAGATCTTCAAAGGGTTATCAACGCGGAACTAGAAAAATTCCAGGAGGAAAAAAGAAAAAAAAGAATTTTCCTGTTCACAACAAACCGATCTTTAGACACAAAAAATTTATTATCCGGACTTTGAGTTTTGGTTTTACGGATGAAGTAAAAGCGAACTTCCGAAAGCTTGCTGAGAAAGAAGGATTAATTAAGTCTTAAAAAAATTTGAAGTTATAGATTTAAGAGTTTCATTAGACCATTGTTCTACTTTCAAGCAATTAAGAAATGTAGTTTTGAAAGGTTCTTGAAATAATATTTCAATATGGGCAATATTTTTAGAATCAAAATATTGATTGCTTAAATAGCCGGTCGGTTTACTGTATTCAAAATAGAATTCAGAATTTCCTTTCAAGAAGTTTGAAACCAGACCCTCTAAACCTTTTACTTCATCTTGTGAATAATAATATGTTGTTATGAAAAGAGTTCCAATTAATTCATGCTGGTTAAAAATCCTCAGAAAAGAATTTAACTGCATTTCATACTCAATTAAGCCGTCATCTTGAATAGGTGTAGATATTTGGGATTCTATAGTTAATACATTATGCGTTTTCATTAATATACTTTTTTCAAATATACAACAATTGTTGTATATTTGAACATGGATTATAAAAAAGAACTTCAGGAATTATTTGCAAAGCTTCCGGCTGCCATCAGCCGAACCGAGCTTGCAAAGCTTGCGGGTATCGACCGATCTAATTTCAAAAATTACATAGAAAATCCGGATAAGGTTGTGACTGAAAAAACCTATAACAAAATCATGGGCGCAGTTGGGAAGGCTTATGAACAATTTACCCTGGCTTTGAAAAAATAATACTATGAAATATAAAATTTTTCCTTTGCTTTTGCATTCAACTATTGCAATTCAAGCATTAAAATTACAAGAAGAGCAACTTGAAACTGTAAAAGTTTTGACCTGTTCGAAAAATAGAAATTTGGCAATAAATCATTTCCATAATTTAAAGACGCACAAACGTGATATTTATATTCGGTGTTTAGCAGCAGGTTTTTTACCTGAAGAAACACTAAAAATTACAAACGAAATTTTTGAAAAAGCTGAAAATTTTCGTTTTACAGCTACAGAAATTTTTAACGCCGCTCATCAGTTTGGTACTTTAAGCAACTTTCTGAAAAAATAATTTTTCCTACTTTTAGGAAAAATTATACCTATGAAAAAAATCTTACTGATGGGAGCCATCGGCTTAAGTGTTTTTTCTTTTGCTCAAGAAAAAGCTTCCTTAAAACAAATTTATTCCCTTGCTGACGATCTTAAAAAATCTGGATCAATATATCAACAAGATTCCATTATTTCTGAAATGAAAAAAGTTCGAGATAATCTAGGAGATTTTGACAAAGGTCTTGCTAATACATTTATCAACGTTTCTGAACAGCTTATTAATACCAAGAAGTTAGGTGTTAGATCAAAAGATTTGTCAGAATTGTCAAAGTCAGAATTGAAAGGATTTAAAATTGATGAAGATAAGTTCAAGCATACTATTTTTATTACAAATAGATGGGGCTTTAGTATTCCAGTAATTCAACCTTATATTGCTATTAATGACGGGAATGCTTTTTTAAGAGTCAAAACTCAATATAATGGATTTAGCTGGATTTTTATGGATAGAGTTCAGCTGATAATTGATGGTAAAGATTATTTTTATGAAATTCCAAATACAGAAAGAAATGTCTTATCAGGAGGGAAAGTTAAGGAATCAAGTGATTACATTGCTGATGAAAAGCAAATTGAAATTTTAAAAGCAATTGTTAATAGCAAAGACAAAATATCGGTTAGACTATCCGGACAAAAATATTACGACACGATCATTGACTCTGGAACAAAAACAAAATTTAAAGAACTTTTAGAGTTGTTCGATAAATTAAAAAAATAGAAAATCAACCTCCAATATTTGGAGGTTGATTTTTTTTGTGTAGATTTGCTACAGCGAAACAAAATAGACTACAGGATAAGTCTCTAATATTATCCAATCATTTTATCGATTATACAATTTGCCTTGGCAAGTAGTGGTTAACTTATCCTTCGGGTCTGTTTTGTTTCGCGACATCCACGAAAGTCAGGGCTTTACTTTTTCCGTAGTGGATGATTTTTAAGAACACACTTAAAAATTTATATATTATGCGAAACAAAACAGACCAAACAACACAGGTAAATGATTACGGATCATTCAACATTTATCAATTTGCAGAAGCTTTCATGCCAAAGAAAAAAGAAAAGCTGCCTACTCCATGCGAGTTCCTTCGCAAAAATCTACTAAAGCATTATCGTTACCGATTTGCAAAAGATGGAAACGTCATTCTATCGGTTTGCACACATGATGGAAAAAATATCCATTCCAAGGAAAGAAATTTTTCTATGGCCTACATCAAGCTTGTGCGGGATCCTCGTTTTAACTGAAAAAATGAGAATCATATGAAAAAATCAAAAAAAAACTACCTGGAACAACTATCAAGATCAGCTCAACTTCTTTTCTCTTGCTATGAACCCGGAGAACTGGAGGATTGCCTTTTCGAAGTTTTTGAAGAAGCTAACCTCTATTCGGATCTTATTTACGAAGAGAAAGAAAAGAGAAAGCTTTTACACGACTCTCTCCGTCAGATGTTCCGGACAGTGAACAAAAACAAAAAATTAACTCTTAAAATTTTGAACCAATGTACTACAGAAATAAAACAGATATAACAGCAGATCAGGGAGTGGAAATAGATGCCGGAAGCCTTTGGATATTGGATGAAGAAACTTTTATACTGACTCTGGTTGATGAAGATCAACATATCACAGTCAAACATAGCGTTGAAGTTTTTGAATTTGCTTTAAAAAAATACTTCATAAAACTTGACCATTTGCCAGATATTATGAAATTCGGAATGATAATTAAACAAGATTTGACATCTTGGAATGCCTCTTGGTCAAATAAAGATCGACAGTTTCTTGATTTTGAATTTCATTCTTTTTTAGATTTTGAAAAAATAAAGGAGTTATTAGTTAAAGCAGAACTGAAAGTTAACACGCTTAGGCAACTTTAATTTTTAGCCGCTCACATCGAGCGGTTTTTTTTATGTTTTCGTGTAACACATCCGGCAATTGCCAATTTGTTTCTTTGGATTTTAAAATAATTAAATCCAAAATAATGAAAACAGCAGTTTTAGACTTCTTAAAGAAAAGATCAGAAAATCCTTCTGAAGATTTCAATACGGGATTTGCTCTTTTGCAAAAAACACCAGGTGTCCAGCAAGGCACACTGAGAAACTACAACAATCAAGGTTATACTCCACAGTCTTTGGAAAATATCCGATACGATCTCCAGAAAGCTCACGAGATTTCAGATCTCGACATCCACAATCACGAAATTGAAATTCCCGAAGAAAATCCAATTATTGTTGGCAAAGGTTATGACGAAAAATTATTTATCGTAGCCAATCAGGATCTATTCACAAATATCCTGAAAGATATGAACGATACAGAGAAACAAGGTTTCAAACTTGTAGATCAGTATCCATTTCTGAAGGAAGAAGATTGTCCTGCAGAACTTAAGGCATTGGCCTGGGATTCTGTTTCAGCATTCCATGCATTCAAAGATGCGCACACGGAACTTTTTGAAAAAGTTGTAATGCCGGAAAATACTCAGCTCACTAATGAAGAGATCTACGATATCGCATTTAAGCTGTTGGAAGATTTCGAAATTAACAGAGAGATTCATACAGAACTGGAGCATTACGCCAAAACAAAAACGATCCTGGCTGAACATCCGGATTTGGAAAAAATCAAAAGAGAGAGAGAGCTGGATGCGCTGACCGCTCAGGAACTATCCAGAAAAATTGGCAACTTAAAATCTAATATTTCGAAGAAAAACAAAAAGCTCGCAGAAAACAAAAAACTGACTGCAGAGCAAAAAGAAGAATTGTCTTTAGAAATAAAAAATTTGGAAGAACAGAAAGCCGATTTGGATGCCAGACTCAAAGCCAAACAATAAATTCTTCGACTTATCGGAGATCAGTAAGAAAAACGAAAACGTCCCGAAAAACGGGATGTTTTCATCGTTTCTCAATCATCACCTGGACAAGATTGCTAAAGTGGAAGATATTGTACGGCTGCCATCGGAAGGGGAAATACAATTCCTGCACACTGAGAAAGCTTTCAATGCTTTTACTTTTATTCCATTTGTAGCGAAACGTTTTTTTATTGAAGAATTATTTGCCAGCACCTACTCTATTTCTCGCCGGGTAATAGAAGCATTGCAGCAGATGCAAAATGCCGGACAACTGGGTGAAGTTACCCTACTTATCTCGGACTCAATGATCAAAAGAAATCCTTTGACCATAGATGTGCTGGAAGGTGTGGCAAAACATAATGCCAATTTCAAAGTAAAATATTACTGGAATCACAGCAAAGTGTGCCTTATAAAAGCAGGCGATTTTCATCTAGGTTTAGAAGGCTCCGGAAACTGGAGCGAAAACGCTCAGCTTGAGCAATATGTTTTATACAATCATCCGGATATCTACAATTTCCGAAAAACAATTTTTGAAATATGAATATAGACACTTATCATAAGGCTGTTGCTAATATTGAACTTAGAAAGGAATTTTATAATCAAATTATTGAAATTGATGATAAAATCGCTGAAATAAAAAATGGTGATAAAACCATTGTCTCAATAGAACTATTGAGACCACAATGTGTTTCTAATGGTTTTCCCGTTCAGATATTCTCTACTGAACTGATTAAAGCTTTAGAGAACTCTAAGAAAAAAATTGAAAAAAATATTGAAAAACTAGCTAAAGAATTTGATCAATTATGAAAACAATTGTTTTTCTCATTGGAGTTGACATTCTCGGCTTTCCAATAATTCACAAGCATCATTTTAAAGAAACAAAGTGTTTTTTCACGGATAAAAAGCCAGGATATAAAATCACATCTGAAACATTAACCTTAAAGTAAAGTATGCACGCGATCAAAATACGTTTATCTCAGGAAGAATTGGAGCAACTGGAGAATCTTGCAGGAGCAGGTTATTCCCTGGAACAAATTGCAATGTATCTGGATGTTCCCAAAAACGATTTTATTGCAGAATTCTATGATCTCGACAGCTTTGTTAACTATCATTACAAACGCGGTCTGTTGATGGTAGATGCAGCTGCCGGTTTAGCATTAGCAGCCAATGCAGCCGGTGGTAACATTACTGCTCATCAGCAGCTTGAAAAAATCAGAATGGCTCAGTTTGTTGAGCGAGAAAAAAAACGAATCATTTATGGCCAAGAAACTCCTTGATTATACTTTATCTGATCTTTACGAATGGATTGAAATGGGCAGATCCCAGAACGCTCCGGAAGAATTATTCGAATATGTGAATATCCTAGATAAAATCCGGGCAATGCGATTGCGAAAAGATATCTACGGAAGTAAGGATGCAATTATCAAACATCTGATGTCCTTTGAGCCTTCTCTTAAAGACAATCGTTATAAGGCCAATTTGTTATACTCTGAAAGTATCGAATACTTTTATTCTGACGAAAACATCTCTCAGCGCGCCTGGAAAAATCTATATGCTGAAGAACTAGATAAAGCTTACGATCTGGCAATTGCACTGGCCACGAATACCAACGATGTTGAGAAAGCTTCCAGGATCAAAGAAAAGGCGGCCAAGATTAGAGGTCTTGATAAAGATGAGCCGGAGAAAATTCCTGAAAATCTTTTCAATCGTCCTTACAAAATTTATACAATGGATATGAATCAATTTGAGATTGGTTCAGAAGATAGGAATGCAGCTGTAGCATGGATAGAGGAAAATGGGAAGAAACTTTCTGTAAAAGCGATTGACAGAATAAAACAGGAAATGGGTGCTAGTAAAATCAAACTTTTCTTAGATGAAGCAGAAGATCCACGTAAAGACTGATTTTGATGATATAGAGTTGCGTTATGCTAGTTGGCTGAAAACAATTCTTGACCTGATGCAGCCTAAAAATGCATTTTTGATTCTAGGCAGAGGAACCGGAAAAACGACAGATTTCATTGCTGAAAGAAGCATGGATGCTTGTTATGATATGCCCCACTCTTACCAGGCTCTTATTGGAGACACTTATACAAATATCCTGAAGAATATTGCTCCGGCTTTGATCGAAGGATGGAATAGAAAAGGCTGGAGAGAAGGCTTGCATTATGTTGTAGATGAACCTCCTCCATCACATTTTAAATTACCTTACAAAGCACCTCAGACATACAAGCATACAATTTCCACTTTATATGGAAATTTTTTCAATTACATCTCAATGGATACTCCCAGTTCCGGAGCCGGTAACTCATATCAGCATGGATACATCGACGAAGGGAAATACATCGAGAAAAAGAGGGTTGATAAAATGTTCCCGGCATTGCGTGGAGATGCTACCCTTTTTGGGCATTCTCCATTTTTTAGGGGATTAACGGTAACTACGGATTATCCAAATCTTTTGATGCCTGGCGAACACGACTGGATCCTTAGTAAAGAAAAAGAGATGAACAGGGACCAGATGAATGCACTACTCTATATTTCTTTGGAATTGAATGAAAAAAGAGCCGATCTTCTCAATGCCCAAAGAAAACGCAATCATCCGCTAATTAAAAAGCTTGAGAAGAAAGTAGCCGAGCTTGCTGTTCTTCATACACGTGCCAGATTTGATTCTACTTTTTTCTACATTGCTTCCAGTTTTGTTAATCTGGACATCCTCACTTTAGATTTTTTTAAAACAACTTTGGCTGCACTTGGAGAAGAAGAATTTAACACTTCAGTATTGTCTTTAAAACCAGAGGTGGAAGCCGGACAAAAATTTTATGTCGCCTTAGATCCGGACAAACATATATATGATGACGGAATCTATGAAGAATGGTATAACAGGTATAATACTGGAGATTCTGCGGAAACATATTCTACAGCTTTGCGATATTGTGATTCTTCCAGGCCTTTGGAAATAGGTGTTGACTTTGGTGATATGTGCTCCATAGATGTTGGCCAAACTAAAGATAACTTAGTGAGAGGATTAAAGGATTTTCATACACTTGCTCCACAGGGACCAAGGGAATTGGCAGATCAATTTTTGGAATTTTTTAAGTTTCATAAATTGAAAAGAATTGAATTATGGGGTGATAGATCTGGAAATGCAAACCAGGCTACTAATAGAGACTGGGTTTCAGATTTGGTAAGATGTCTGGAGTATTATCCTGACGGATCTGAAACAAAATGGAAAGTTGATGTTAAAACAAGAGGTTTTGGGAATATTAGTCAGCAATTAGAATTCTTATTAGTAAAAGCAATGATGCAGGGGGAAATACCAGGATTGCCTCAGATAGCATTGGATAAATATCAGATGCGCCATACTATCTCATCTATGTCAGTAGCAAAACAAGTTGTAAAACCAAATGCAAAAGGAATTCGGCAAATACACAAAGACAAATCTTCAGAAAAACTGCCTTTATCAAAACGCCCTATGAATTCAACAAACCTATCTGATGCTTTCAAATATCTAGTTTGTCGACCGCAATGGATTGCTATTTTAAGAAATGAAAAGAAAGATGTTTGGAATCCACCGGATATTATAGAAGAATAAAATTAATATCCTTACGGAAATCCGTAAGGATATATTTTTTTTCAGCAATACCTTTGTCAAAAGAAAAACGATGGAATATTTAATAATACAAATTATACAAGGACCTACCGGAATAATCCGTGTAGAAAGGGATGAGAGAAATTTTGAAAATTACCCTTCTAAATTTGATGAAATAATGATACAAGTAGGTGAAAAACAAGTAAAAACAGAAATTGTACATATTGAAAATAATACTATTTTTGTTGAAAAGATTACATCGTAACATTGTTTGATGTAAATTTTAAATTGATAATGCCCCTGAGTAAGGTAGGGGCTTTTTCTAAAAATCATGACCACACAGGAAGCATTTGAAAAAGCTCAAAATGAAGTTTGGAATTTAATCGGAAAATTGGCCGATCCAATTAACTTTCATTACTAAAATCATTAATAAATTTTTGCAAAAATGAGTAATAAGAAAAGAATTCGAAAGGAGATATCAAAGCCTTATGAAGCTAAGTTTCGTAGAGCTTCTGCGACAATAGCTGCATTAATTATTGAAAAAGCTTTTCTCAAAGCTCAACTTGCAATCGTGGTTGCTCAAAAAGCAAAGTCATATCCTAGTGGTGGTATAAGAAATGAAAAGAATTCAGAAAGCATCTTAGATAGTTCCGGAATATTTAAAATCGTCCCAATTATTAATCCTGGTTGGAATGAAATGGTTAGATTCAAATCGGAAGCTGATAAAAGAATTATCGACGCAATGTCAATTCCTTTGAAAAGTCTGGAAGGAATGTTGTCATTGGAAAGACAAAATGATGGATCTGTAAAAACAGTTTTCGCAGGAAAACGGGATTGTCAGGGAAGCAAAACCGAAACAAGAAATTCCTAGGCCGGCGAGACACATAGTGGCGAAGCCGAAATTTTTTTTTTGCACATAAAAAAACCGCCATTATTTGACGGTTTTTATCTTGTTATAGCATTCTTTCGAAATTGCAATTTTCATTGTCTGCAGTAATTCTCTGACCTTGTTTTGATGACCTTGCTGGGCTTCAATTTTCCGTATTTGTAAATAATGTTCGTTGATAATTCTGTTTTCATGAATTGCATTTTTAAGAATTGGAGTGATAATTTTCCGATATTCAACCAAGGAAATGAAAGGTATGACCGAACCCCTGATAAATGGTTCTAAAATTCTGCTTTCAAAGATGATATACAGGATCTCAAAATCTATACTTCGATCTGTACGAACTTCCCAACAGTTTGGAATAGGTTCTTTAATCGGTCTTCCTGCTCTTAATCCGTGAGATTGAACATAAAAAACAGTTTCATTCTTTCTCAATTCAGTCGTCTTGCCGTTGTAAGTTCTTATATTAAAATTCATAATCCGAAAAGTCTGATTCATCATTAGCGTAAAAGAGAAAAAGATTGACAATTGCCTCTACCTGGTTGAATTTATTAAAAGTCTGTTTTTTAAAATAATCATAATCTTCCCAATTGAAAAGTTTACAATATCCCATTGATTTTAATTCATGATAGACCAAATCGGATAATTTCTGTATTTTTGTATCTGCGTTCATACTGTTATTTTAATAGTTTGAATAAAAGCGCTCCCGCCCGTCACAGTTGGAGCGCTAATTTTTTAAATTTCAAATGCTAAAATTTGGTTGTTACTTTCTTTTAGTTTTTCATCAAGTTTCGAAGCGCATAAAATCAAAATTTCTTCAATAATATTAGAGTTTGATATTTCGAAACTCATTCCGCTATCACTTTTAATAACTAATTTTTCTTTCATTCCGTCTCTACCTACTGTATAGGCATTAAGACTATCCGCTTTCTCGGTTAAAAAACCATGTTTTTCTACCATTTTAGAAAATAAACTATGGTTTTTGATTCGTTGTTCTGCGGTTGTTGGTGTCAAAAGTTTGGTAATTTGTTCTTTTTTGCCTTGCAACTGCTGATTTTTAGCTTCCGTTGAATTTCCATTTTTTACAACTGTTGCCGTTTCTGTGGAAGATGCTACTGCCTTCACATCATTCTCCTTTGTCTTTAAATTGTTCATTTTGAATTATTTATCTTTTATAAAGATACAAAAAAAACACAAAAAATACAACAATTGTTGTATTTTTATTTCAAGCAAACTGTTATTTATAACTATTCAAAATAGTTGATTTCCATAAATATTTTGTGAAAAAAATGCTGTAAAAAAGAAAATACAGAACATTAACAAATTGATTATCAACAAATAAACCCTAAAACTATAAATTTTAGGGTTTTATGTGTTAATCTGAGCCCGACGCCGCCGAGAATCGTGTTTGCAGTTGCCGAAGGTGCTTGATTTTCGGGAAATATGACAGAGAGGGCAAAAATCCACCACTTTAGCAACGTTGCCAATTTCAATGGCAACACCATTATCGTTTGCTTTTCGTGTAACACATTAGGTCTTGGTGCTTAGGCAACTTGCATAAAAAAGCAAAATGGCTAAGGTAATAAGTGACGAGATTCTCAAACTCAAGATTATCATTAATGGTGACGAAGCGCAGAAGCGAGTTCTGGATTTGGAACGCGCTAACAATACTTTGGCAAACAGGATAAACGATCTAAAGAATAAAGAGAAAGAACTATCTAGACAAAGGTCAAAGGATCCAGAACAGATTGCTAAGATCAAGAAGGAGATCAGTACACTAACCAATGCTATGGCTGAGAACAATCGAAAGATTGATGAAGAAGTCAAAGCAATGAACATTCTCAGCTTGACTTCAGATCAGTTGAAAAAAAGAATAAAAGATCTGG
Organism: Epilithonimonas pallida; assembly: GCF_900182975.1. Taxonomy (NCBI): domain Bacteria; kingdom Pseudomonadati; phylum Bacteroidota; class Flavobacteriia; order Flavobacteriales; family Weeksellaceae; genus Epilithonimonas; species Epilithonimonas pallida. The sequence goes on from NZ_FXUO01000006.1 coordinate 101,004, forward strand.
CATTCACTATGGAGCATATGAATCCTAATTCTACTGCTTATAGACAAGCAAAAGAAGAAATGGATGCGCTTAATTCAAGAATGAAGGTATTGCGTACAGGTACTTCATCAGCTTCTTCAACTCTTCAAAAACTATCAGATAAATTTAACCAATACTCTGGTATAGCAACGGCAGCAATTGCAGCACTGGCTGGTGTTGCATTCTCCATACAGAATGTAATAGATGCTAACAATAAAATGGCCGATGCTCAGACTGCAGTTGTCAAGACAACAGGTCTAGCAATAGAACAGGTGAAGGAATTGACTCGTGCATTCTCTGAGTTCGATACACGTACCAGTAAAATAGATCTTCTTAAAATAGCCGAGATAGGTGGACGGTTAGGTGTGCCTAAAGAAGAAATTAAAGATTTTACACGTGAGATAGATAAGGCTTATGTTGCGTTAGGAGATGCGTTCTCAGGCGGTGTAGAAGCTGTCGCTGAGAAGTTAGGTAAAATAAAGGGACTATTTAAGGAAACGCGGGACGAATCAATAGCTGATGCAGTTAATGAGATTGGTTCTGCTCTTAATGAACTGGGAGCTGCCGGTGCTGCATCTGAAGAAAACATGAGTGATTTTGCTCTAAGGATAGGACAATTACCTGAAGCTTTAAAGCCTACAATAGCAGAGACTATTGCCTTAGGTGGTGCATTTGAAGAAAGTGGAATCACAGCAGAAAGAGCTTCATCCGGATATAGCAAGTTTGTTAGGGTTGCAGCAGTTGAAGCTGCCGGATTTGCTCAGGTTATGGGGTTAACCGAGAAAGAAGTTAAAAAACTAATTAATCAGGATCCATTGCAGTTCTTCTTGAAATTTGCCCAAGGCGCAAGAGGATTGGAGGCAACCAAGCTTTCAGAGATTCTTGACGGTTTAAAGCTTAATGATGCTGAAACAATTGCTACAATTGGTGCTGCTTCAGAAAATACAGATAGATTTAGAAGATCAATTGAGTTATCAAATCAGGCTCTTACAGAGGCGACTTCATTACAGACAGAGTTTGATAAGGTAAATAATAACTCAGCTGCTATCTATGAAAAAGTACAAAAGAAGTTTGCTTCAATGTTCACCAGTGAAACAGTTGCAAAAACTCTTAACTGGTTAATTGAAACCTTTGGGAAATTGATAGGAGTAACAGTTGAAGGAGAAGAAAAAACCGGAGGATTTAATAATGCTTTGTTGTTTTTGATAAGAACCATTGGATTAGTTGTCCTTGGTTTTACTTCTGTCAGCGTCGCAATGGCTTTATACAATACACTAATTAAAGAAAGTGTTATAAAGAACATTGCACTAGAAGCGATCGAAAAAGGTAGAGAACTGCGATTAAAGATGATGGCTTCCTTTCAGGCGCTTTATAATCTATCTCTAGCTGCGGGTGCTTCATTAACAGCTAGAATAGCTTCAGCTATCGGATTGCAAACAATAGCCACCAATGCGCAAGAAATTGCCCAAAAAAGGCTCAATGCAACGACTGCTGCCAATCCATTAATGGCATTGCTTACCGTCTTAACTTTAGTAATTGCTGCTTATGTAGCATGGAAATCACATATTGATGAAGTTAGGGCGGCTGAAAAGAAGCAATTTGAAGAGGCTCACAAATATCAAACCCAGCAGCTTGAAATTATGCAAAAAGGAAAACAAGATGTCCAGGAATATAAAAACGGTATTGCCAATCTTATTGCTGTTATAAGAGACGAAAACGCTACCCAGGAAATGCGAAAAAAGGCGTATGAAGAATTGATCAAACTTCATCCGGAGTTTATGGGTACAGTTGACAAAGAATATCGTGAAACCAAGAAGTTAGCTCAAGTTTACGAGGAGCTTGCAAAACAAATCGACTTAACCGCTAGAATGAGGGCCAGATCGGCTGCAAAACAAAGCGTTTATGATGAAAACGCAAAATTGGAGCTTGAGTACATGAAGGGAGCTCTTGCTCGAGAAAAAGAACAAGAAGAAAGGAATAAACTTCGAAAACAATACAATTATTCTTCAGAAAGGGCGAATTCTGCAGTAAACATGTTTGGAAGCTTTGAAGAACATAATAGAGGAATTGAGATTTTAAACCAGATCCAAAAAAACTCCGCCTTAATAAACCAATATAACGAAGCTGATAAAAAAAGAATAAAACAGCTCCAGGAATTAATCAAAACTGCCGAAGGTGCTCAAAAGAAATTATATGAGCAAGAACTATATGCTCTTTTAGGAATGTCAGAACAGTCAGATCCGGCAAAATCAAACTACAAGCCACTTCCGGAAAAAGAGAAAAAGAAGCCGAAAACGGATGAGGAGAAAGCAGCTGAAAAAGCACTACGGGAATACGAACGAAATCGTGATAAAATCCTTGAAGGTGAAGCTTCATATCTTCAAAAATTACAGGAAATGCGCGAAGATGCGGAAAGGAACCGTATCAGTATGATGAAGGATGGTTATGAGAAAGAAAAAGCCCTTATCCTCCTTAACCAGAATGACAAGATTTCAGATTTAGAAAATAAAAAGGTTTCTGATGATGATATGGCGAAAATAGATGCAATGATAGCCAAAGAGACCGGCGGAATCAAAAAAAGACTTGAGGCAATCCGGCATACCTGGAAGCAGGAAAATGACGCCCTTACAACTCTTCAGTTACAGGAAAAGCAAGTGGCAGAGTTAAAGCTTTTAGCTTTAACCGAAAAATACCTTGCGATAACTAAGCAAAAAGAGGAAGAAGCTTTTCAGGCCAGTTTAAAAACAATCGATAGAGACAAAAATATATCAATTTCGAAATATCGAACTCTTAAGTCTGCGCGCCAATTCCTAATAGATGTTGGATATACCGAAAACCTGGATAAAATTAAAAGTTTTTCTGAAGCTCAGGCTGAAATTGAAAAATATTATCAGGAAAAATCATTACAACAGCAACTAGATTATCTCAATAAGAAAGTTGGTGAGTTCGATGCAATGCTTATTAACCGGGATTTCACTATTCCTCTTGATCCGGAACAACTAAAAACTATTGAGGAATATCGAAATAAAATAGCTGAGCTCGTAAAGGAAATTACCGCATTGAAATCCGGCGGTAATGCTGCTGATGAAAAATTGGGAGGAAAACTTAAAGGTTTAGGCGGACAAAGTGATCTTTTAGGTTTAACAACTGATCAGTGGGATGCAATGTTTACCAAAACCGGAAATCTCGTTGAGAATCTACAAAAAGTAAGCGCAGCGATTGTTGTAATGAAAAATATGATGCAGATGTATTCAGATTATACATCTGCTAATGAAGCACGGCTTCTACAACAATACGAAACCTCCAGTCAGCGTAAGCAAACAAGACTTGATAAGGAGCTTAAAGCGGGAATGATCAACCAAGAGCAATATAAAAAAGCCACATTAAAAAATGAAAAGGATCTCGAGCGTAAAAAAGCTGAATTGGAGTATAAAAGAGCAAAACGCGAGAGAACTATGCAGATTGCTAACACAATTGCAAATACTGCTATGGGGATTATGCAGGCATATTCGCAATTAGGACCAATTGCAGGAACAGTAGCCGCAGTTCTAGTTGGTGCAGTAGGTGCGTTCCAATTAGCAACTATCATGAGCCAACCATTACCCGAAGTACCTGGAGCTGAAGATGGGTTTTACCCTGTTCTCAGAAAACAGGATAACAGATTGTTCCGGGCAAGAAGAAGAGAACAACGAACTGGGGTTTATTCGGAACCAACAATGCTGGTAGGTGAGCAAGGCGCGGGATATCCTGAACTTGTAGTAACAAGTAAAACCGCAAGACAAATAGATCCAGATATCAGCAATGCTTATATGCGTGAAATTGCGAGAATTGAAGGTTTCGAAGAAGGCTATTACAAAAATGTAAAAAATACTTCCGGATCCAATTCTTCATCTTCTTCAGATGAAATGATGATAAAGCTTATCAATTCGATTGATTCGTTTAATGAGACTATGCGAGTAATTAAGGATGAGGGCTTTGATGCCAGGATTGCAGACTCTTTTGATAACGGTAAGAAACTAGATAAAATGACAAAAGATTACCAAAACTTATATAATAACAGTAAACACTAAGAATATGCCTGCAGATAGTTTTGAATTTTCAGTATCATCACCATATAGACATGAGGTTTCATGGGCTAGCGGTGCAACATACCCAGCGCAGATATCAAAAATAGTAAGATTAAATCTTGCTTTTTTTGAATATCCACAATATGACAGTTTTCGTGTGAGAATTGTGGTCAATTATTACAACTCTCAAATTAATTGGTTGACTATAACAGGAACCGGTCTGGTAGATGGAATTATCAATATCACCTCATTTGTTAGAGCTTTATATATCAATTTTCAGAATCTTGAACAATTAGGCACTGATAAATATGAGGCTGAAATTAATTTTATTTTAGAAGGTTCTCTGAATAATACATGGACTGAAGTTGAAGGCAGGTTCGTAAACGTCGTACTCAACGCTGTTAATGGTGAGCCGATTAAAACAGAAAAGCAGCTTTACACAATGTATTATGATAAGAGTGCTGATTTACTTACCGGAGAAACCCATATTAATATTTTAAATAATACAAACAATTACGATCTGTTATTTGAAGGCGATTCAGAAACCTTTGTTTCTGTTCCTTCATTTACCAACTTTTTTGATCTCGTTTATAGTTCTCCCAGTAGGTTTCCATCATCTGGAGAGTATAATATTAATGCTTTCATTGGTCGATATATTTCAGGGAATTATAAAAGATTATGGGCTTTCCAGATTAAAATTATCGTTATCGATGCAGCGGTGGTCGTGTCTCCCCAAAGTCTATCGTTTTGGGTTAAGAAAAACATGAATGAAGTTAAAACTTCAGATCTCAATATTGTTAATTTCTTTGGAAAAAATCTAACCATTACTAAGCCTGATTGGCTTACTATATCGCAAAATACAGCTAATTCAAGCGTTATTATACAGGTTTCCAATGTTGAGCCAGTTAACCTTACTGCCGGAAGATATGAAGGAAATATTGATGTTCTTTATGAATCCAAAATCATTCAAATTCCTGTTGTACTCGATGTATTTTCATTTTATACACATAATTTCCAGGAGGAATATAATTTCTGTTTAGATAAAAAAATAATTACGGTTTTCCGGAATAATTCTGATGCAAGATTTGTAAGGATAACTGCTAATATGAAGTTTCGTACAGCTTATGAAGAGAAGGTCTTGACTGTTCCTTATACAATTCCATATTACCAGGATTCTGTTAAACTCGATATCGGGAAAAATATCCACCGGTATTTCATAAAAAATCATACATCAATATTCGAAGAAGGAACTTCACAATATAACTTTGATAATAAGGTACATATCTATCCATGTGAATTTTCACTAAAAATTGAAGAATTGGATATCAATTTTAATCCAATGTATGAGGAAACCATATCAAACCTAAAATTCTATCCAGGAAAGAAACCTTTGATGTTTCCTTTTCTAACAAATTATGCTTTCAGAAGCCGTGCTTACGGTTCTAAACACATATTTTCTTTTATATCCGGATTGGTAACAGCAAAACAACTCTTTGATATACCCGTGTCTGAAAATGGCTTAGAACCAGGATGTATAGCTAGGGTAAAAGTTGAGCAGAATGAAAACAAAATATCGTTTTCAGATATAAAGGAAATAATGGCTGCAGGAAAAACAATTACATATTTCAATATTCCTGATGATGAAGATCTTATAAACGTACAATGGGAAAATCAAAATTTATCACCTGAATCTATCACTTTTAGTGGTGATAATAATAAGCCTATTGATTTCTCTCATTTATTCCAGGATAATATTTTCACCGGTGAAGTTGAAAAGTTTGATACGACAAAGACGAAAACGATGAGCATTAATACCGGCTTTATCTTAGCAGCTGAAGAAGATCTTATCGAAGAATTAATGTCGTCAAAATTTTGTGTTTTAGAAATTGGCGGAAAATACATTACAGGTGCTCCATCCGGTTCCAAGCTGGTAACGTGGGATAAAAAGAAACAATTAAAAGAGTTTGATCTCGAATTTAAAATTTATGGAAACTAAATTTTACAGTGATACTTTCGTTTTGGACTTATCCAAACAAAAAATGAATCTTCAGGAGAATAATTCCAGGTTCAATGATAAGTCGTTTACAAAATTCACATTTCCTTTTGAAGTTAATGTAGAAGATCAATTTGTGCATTACATTGGTGATTATGCAAGTAAGGAAAATACCGGTTTGCCAAATATATTAAATGGATGGTTTCATCACGAAAATAAAATCTCTGAAGCTAAGCTGACAATTATAACTATCCAAGGAAATAAGCTAATCGGCCAGATTGATTATGGTCTTGAAGACATTCCGAATTATGATAAAAAACTTTCTGAATTGCCGTTGGCCAAATTTGCCGTAGATGATATTCATATTTATGCGAAAGAAATATGCACAAAAAAATATCCGGAAGTTAATTTTAATTATCCGAGGTTATATACGACAAAATATTCGCCCGAAGACGAGCTATGGGATGCATTTGATGGGTATTATAATGATTTGAAGCCAGATGGTTCAGAAATGCGTCGAAATTATCTTGATGAAGAATTGAATATTTTTAATGTTAATATAATTCATCCTTTACCATACATTTTATATCTGTTAAAAACAGGATTTGGAGACAAAGGTTTAGAGCTTAAGGGTGATATCTTGACTGATCCAGATCTTGTACAGAGATGCGTTTTTTCCGGAACCGAATACTTTAATAGATTTTCACAAAGAAGAGATACATTGACAGTTGACGAAAACGAATATGATCAGTTTTCCAACTTTTCAGGAATGTTTTATATTAAAGAATTAAAAGTTCAGAAGAAAGGTGAATATAAGCTGCGAGGATATTTTAACAGTAGGAAAGTTAAAGGTTCAAATACTGGATATATTATGATGGGTTCAAATAAACTTTGGTCCTTTAACTCCGGCTCATATGATGAAACCAATTACTATTTTGACTTTAGTGTTAATGTTCCTGAAGATAATACAAGTTTAATTTTCTTTTTATGGAGAGTGTCTGATCGTAACGGTTTCGCAACAGTAATTTCTGCCGACTTGATAGGTACTGCCTTAGACGATGGTGGAAATGAAGAAACCGGAGTAGTTACAAATCCAAATGAAGTTGATTTAGCCAGAGCTGTACCAGATATGACATTTGGAGATTTTGTAAACCGAATTAAAAATTGGTTTAATTATGAAATTGATATTCGTGGAAATGAGATTTTCATGACCAAACTAAATAAGGATCCAGATAATATCAAATCATTTCAACAATATGAAGTAAGTGAACCAAAAAGAACTTTGATGAGTCAAAGATCATATCAAATCAAATTTACTGAACTTGATGAATCACCTGAAAAACTGAATCTTCCTATAAATTTAAATTCAATGTATTACGATTCTTCCGGCATCAAATTAAATGGAGAACCTAAGTCAGACACTTCCATTATTGAAATTGATGGATACTGTATGCCTGTTCTTCTCCCTAAACCCGGAGGCTATACCACTGCAATTGTTAGGAAAGATTCCACCACTACCCTTGCACTGGTATATTATGACGGTCTTATAGGAAATCAGAACAATGCTAAAAATCCCTCAGGTTGCGAGTTTCCTGAATTGTGGGATAAAAATTGGTATAAATTCCTTCGTCAGAGAATATATGGTAGCAAGTATGAAGACAGCTTTTTGGCATATATTGAAGATATCAGCCAATATACAATAAAAGATTATATATACTGGCATAATAATATCCACCAGATATCTTCTTGGGGAAAAGAAATGGTATCTGAAAATGTTTACAAAATTTCAATTACTACTGAGACTATTGTATAAAAAAACTATCCAATATGTTGACCTTTGAAATAGATTCTTCTTTGTCCATATGTACATAAATCATCGTCGTTTCAAGACTTGAATGATCTAGAATTATCTGGAGGTCCTGCACGGTTCCTCCAGCTTTTAAAAAGTTAGTCGCAAAAGTATGACGGCCAACGTGCATTGTTATTTTTTTTGCTATTTTAAATCGATTAGCAATTGCTTTTAAATCTCTATTGACAACCTGTTCACATATTTTTTTTGTAAAAAGTTCAGGGATATGAAGGATAATATTAAGAGCTGCTTTATTAATTTTCAATTGATGAAATCCAAGCGTTTTTTTTGCTGTAAAATTAAGCTCGCCAATTAAAAAGTCTTGTCGTTTGCGTTCTTTTAAATCGCTTATTCTAAGTGAAGTCATGCAAGATATCAGAAAACAAGCTAACGATGTTTGTTCAGAAGGCGTAAGAACATTTAAGAAGAATACTTTATATAGTTTTTGTGTGTCTTCAACCGAGAGGCTTGTGCGGTTGCCGGCGCAGGAACCGACAACGAGATCCGATAGATTAAGATTCAGTATGATTCCTGTTTTTTGGGCATCAAGCAGATAATATTTAATAATTTTAATATTTGAGTTTCTGGTAGTCTTATTATTGCCTAGTGTGTATAGGTGATGCCGATAATCGGTAAAAAACTGCAGGTCAATATTGGTGAAAGGTAGTTTCCCGCAATATTCCCGGAGCTTCTTTAAAACCGATTTGTGTTTTTTGAGTGTGTTGGCATTCGTAACCTTTTTATTCATCTGGGATTCAAAAAAAGAAAGAAAGTCGTAAGACGGCGTTTTCTTGAAAAATTCCAGAAGAAAGTTATCCATAGACATTTCCTGATCCTGTTTCTTGCTCAAGCGGAAAAAGGTCCTGATCTCGGTCGTTTTTGAAATCATATTATCAAGGATTAGATTAATGTCCGGATTGTCTTTGCATCGCTGTTTTTTAATATCCCACTTTGCTTTTTCTATATAAAAACCTGTGGGAATTTTCTTTTGAGTTCCGGAGATATGAACGTTGAATAATATCTGCTGTTCGTTTTTCTTATTTACATGAGAATGTAATATGAATGATGTTTTCACCTTTGAATAAGCTGTTTTATAGCTGATTTCAAATAATCTAAGAGTCTCTTGCATAATCACATGATTTAGCGCAAGCAAAAAAACCAGAACAATTTTTGTTTTTTGTTCTGGTTTTTGAAAACCGGAACAAGTATGTCGAATTTTAGAGCCATTTTCTTCCAAAATCAGAACAATTTATTTTTCTGTTCTGGTTTTGTTCTAAATTCTCAACTATAAAAAACAAAAAAAATGGGCGTATATAAACGTTTATCGCTTATCTACTACCCATTTTTGTTTTATTGTGGTTTCTCCAGGGATCGAACCAGGGACACACGGATTTTCAGTCCGTTGCTCTACCAACTGAGCTAAGAAACCATACTCTATTGTTGTTTTGAGTGGTGCAAAAGTATATTCTTTATTCTTATAATGCAAATTATATTAGAATTTCTTCGCATATTTCTATAAAAATCATTGATTATCAGAAGATTTTTTTTCGGTCTGCGCTTTGAAAAAATCACTCAATTCTTCCAAAACTGGCTTGATTGTATCTTCCGGAAGATCACTAATCCTGATATACATCAATCCGTCAATCGCATCATTGAAATTAGGATCGACATTAAAAGCAATCATTTTTGCATTTTGTTTAATATATTTCTTAATCAAAACAGGCAATCTTAATTCAGGTTCAAGATCATCAATGATCTTATCCAGCTTATTGAGATCAGCATCCATATCTTCAAAGAATAAGGCTTTATCACGCTCCTTCATCACCACCTTGAATTCATTTTTTGGGTGAATGTATTGAGCCACTGCAGAATCATAATAATGAGAGCGCATAAACTCTATCATCAAAGATTTTGAAAACTCTGAAAACTTGTTACTGATACTCACACCGCCCATCAGGAATTTGTGTTCCGGATTTCTTAGACAAACGTGAACAATTCCTCTCCAAAGCAGGAATAATGGAAAAGGTTTTTGCTGATATTCAACAGAAATATAGGCGCGTCCCATTTCGATTACCTTTCGGAAAAACGGTTGTAATTCAGGATCATATTCGAAAAGTGAGCTGGTATAAAATCCATTGATGCCGTATTTTTTCATCACTTCGGAACCCAGCGCCATTCTGTAAGCTCCAACCAGCTTTTTATCTGCATTATCCCAAAGAAAAAGATGATGATAATGATTATCGTACTCATCCAGGTCAAAAGGCAAATTAGTACCTTCACCAATGGCCCGAAAGGTCAGTTCTCTTTGCCTTCCGATTTCTCTCATTATGGAAGGAATCTCTTCTGACTTGGTAAAGAAAACGTCATAATCGCCGTGAGAAAAAAGCCTTTTGTTTTCGGTATTTTTCAGTGTATTGATTTCATTAATGATGTCTTCTACAGGTGTCTCATCAATGATATTCTGGACTATATTATTCTGTTTCTGAAGTGGTAATTTAAGCGCCATATTAGGCAGCTTCAGTTTCTCAGTAATACTTTTTCTCCGTTCATAATAAGACTTCAGCATATAAACCTTATTATAGAGATAATCGCCCAGCTCTTCAATCGTTTCCTCCTCTTCCATTTGTTTCACAGAGATTGGCTTTCCGATCCGGATTCTGATCGGCTTATCTCTTTTCTTCATCATTTCTGCTGGCAGCATCATCGTTTGCAAATCAGGGTGCAGCTTGGCTACATTATAAAACATTTGGCTGTTGGTCGCGTGAAAATACATTGGAACAACAGGGACTTTTGCTTTTTTGATAATTTTCAGCGCCGTTTTTCCCCACGGCCTGTCGAGAACTTCGCCATATTCGTTATTTTTATTAGAAACTTCACCGGCAGGAAAAATCCCCAAACATCCACCCTCTTCCAAATGTTTGAAAGTTTCTCTCATTCCGGAAGAACTGCTGTAAGCTTCTTTTCTGCTTTCGAAAGGATTAACGGAAATAACGAAAGGAGCCATTGGTTCTATTTTCGATAACAGGAAATTTCCCATTACTTTGAAATCCGGGCGAACACGTAACAAGATTTTACACATCAATATACCGTCCAATGCACCAAGCGGATGATTGGAAACTATAATGAACGGGCCCGTTTTCGGAACTTTGGCAAGATCTTCTTCAAATACAATATAACTAAGGTCCTGCTCTCTGATAAATTCATCAAAAAACTCTACACCTTTTGTATGTTTGAGTTTGTTGTATAGATTATTAACATCATTGATCTTAGCAAGATTCATTATAGCTGAAGCCACAGGTTTCTTGAGGAAACCAATTTTATCCAGTCCGGATGCTTTTATCAAGTCTTCTTTGGAAATTAAGCTCATAGTTTTTTTATGCGGTTACCATTTGGAAGGTTTTTTTGGAGATCTGTTCCAACAGGACTTTTTTGTCTTTGTAGAATTGATCCAGTTTTTCCAGCTCAGCATTTCTAACCGTGAACAATGATACATTCTTAGTCATCTGAGTGATGAAACTCTGCTGCAATTCTTCATTAAGCTGGTTGGCATTTCCAAATTTATCTTCCAAACATAAAGCTAATGAAATTGCTGAATTCTGCATCAAAGAAACTTTAATTTTATATTTTGCCAGAAGTGTAAAGATCAAACTCATATGATCCTCAGCAATAAAGGAAAAATCCCTTGTTTCCACATTCAGCAACGTTTGATTTTCTTTCAGGATGTAACTTTCGATCAATTCATTTTCCTCGGAATTTCCTACTTTGGTTCCCGGTTTTTTAGGCTCTACAAAAGATTTTACAAAAAACGGAATATTCTTCTGCTTAAGCGGCTGAAGCGTTTTTGGGTGAATTACCGATGCTCCGTAATAAGCCATTTCGATCGCTTCTTCGTAAGAAATATGAGATAGCAATTCTACATTTTCAAATTTTCTCGGATCACCAGTCATCACACCTGGAACATCTTTCCAGATTGTCATTTCGTCAGCATTAAGACAATAAGCGAAAATCGCCGCCGTATAATCTGAACCTTCTCTACCTAATGTCACTGTAAAATTATTACTTTCCGAACCAATAAAACCCTGTGTCACATAACAGTTGATCTTATCCAGTTTAGAAATATTCTGTTCAGTTTCCTGCCAGTTCACAATTCCTTCTCGGTAATTACTGTCCGTTTTGATATAGTCTCTCGCATCCAGCCAATGGTTGAAAAACTGAATATCATTCAAATATTCGCTTAAAATTTTAGATGAAATCATCTCTCCGCAACTCACTACTTGGTCATAAACGAAATTATAATTTGGTGATTTATTTCTTCTTAAAAATGAATCGATATCATCAAAAAACAAAGAAATCTCTCCAAAAACCGGATGATTTTCTGAAAATAAACCTTTAGCAATATCGATGTGATTTTTTTTGATTAATTCAATTTCTGCCTGATAATCCTGTTTCTTGAAATAAAACTCGACCACTTTCTCTAGCGCATTGGTTGTTTTTCCCATTGCTGAAACCACCAGCAGACATTTTTCAAAACCCTGTGTTTCAAGAACCAAGGCCACATTTTTCACACCTTCGGCATCTTTTACAGATGCTCCACCAAATTTGTAAACTTTCATTAGATTTTTAACTGTTAGAATTTATTTGTCAATCAAAAAATGGTTAATTGATTATTAACCTTCAAAAATATTAATAATGAACGAAATATGAAAATTGACACTTAATTTCCAATGCTTCGAAATGAAATAATAAAACCATATTAATCTATATTATAATGATTATTATCAATTCTTGATGAATTTAGTTTTATTTGATTAAAAAAAAATTTAGTTTTGTAGGAAATCAAATCAACCAATTTATGTCGCATCAGGGTTTACAGACTTTAGGAGAATTTATCATTGAAAAACAGGATGATTTCAAGTATTCTACAGGGGAACTTTCCCGTCTCATCAGTTCCATCAGGATTGCATCAAAAGTTGTCAACCGAGAAGTGAACAAAGCCGGAATTGCTGACATCATTGGAAATGTAGGTAATCAAAATATCCAAGGCGAAGATCAGCAAAAATTAGATGTTTTAGCCAATGATATTTTCATCGCAGCTTTATCTCAAAGAGAAGTTGTCTGTGGAATTGCTTCCGAAGAAAGTGATGATTTTATAGAAATCAAATGCACCGAAAATGCTCACCTCAGCAAATATGTTGTATTGATCGATCCTTTGGACGGATCTTCTAATATTGATGTCAATGTTTCTGTAGGTACAATTTTTTCCATTTACAGAAGAGTTACAAATCCCGGAACTCCTGTTGAGCTTAAAGATTTTTTACAAAAAGGCGTTAACCAGGTTGCCGCAGGCTATATTGTTTACGGTTCTTCTACAATGATTGTTTATACTACCGGGAACGGAGTGAATGGATTCACACTCGATCCTTCCATCGGAACTTATTACCTCTCCCATAAAAACATCAAATTCCCAACTTCCGGGAAAATCTATTCTATTAATGAAGGTAATTACATCAAGTTTCCCCAAGGTGTGAAAGATTATATCAAATATTGCCAGGAAGAAGAAGGTGACAGACCTTACACCTCCCGTTACATCGGATCATTAGTATCTGATTTTCACAGAAATATGTTAAAAGGAGGCATCTACATCTACCCTTCCACTTCACAATCTCCTAATGGAAAACTGAGACTGCTTTATGAATGCAATCCAATGGCATTTTTAGCCGAACAAGCTGGCGGAAAATGCAGTGACGGATTCAAAAGAATTATGGAAATCGAACCAACAGAACTACATCAGCGCGTTCCTTTTTTCTGCGGCAGCGCTGCAATGGTCACCAAAGCCGAAGAATTTATGGCAAAAGCTGTCAACAAAAAATAATATTAAAATTTTAAATCATATAAAAGACCGGTTCGTCGGTCTTTTCTTATTTTTGTAGTATGAAGACGGCAAAATTTCATCAATATATTCTGAATTTTAAAGTACCAAGCGGAACTTCGCGCGGTGTTCTGAATACCAAAGAAACTTATTTTATAGAAATCTTTGAAGGTGATAAAAAGGGAATCGGAGAATGTTCTCTTTTCCGGGGATTAAGTTTTGATGATGATGATGACTATGAAAATGCTTTGGAATGGGCTTGCCGAAATATTAATTTGAAACTGGAAGAACTGCAGGAAGAATTGGTCAATCATCCTTCTATTATTTTCGGAATCGAGCAGGCGCTTCTTAATCTTGAGCATCAGGGAGATCTTTATTTTCCAAGTGAATTTACAGAAGGAAAAGATTCGATTAAGATTAATGGTTTAATTTGGATGGGTGATTCAGATTATATGCAGTCTCAAATTGAGGAAAAAATAAAGAATAATTTTACTTGCATTAAACTAAAAGTTGGAACCGATTGGGATTCTGAAAAAAAAATATTAAAATCTTTAAGACAAAAATTCCCGAAAGATAAAATCGAACTTCGTGTGGATGCCAACGGCGCTTTTTCTCCGGAACAGGCTAAAATTGTTTTACAGGAATTAGCAGCTCTCGATATTCATTCAATAGAACAACCGATCAAAGCCGGAGATTGGGAAGCAATGGCGGAACTTTGTAAAAATACGCCGACACCAATTGCTTTAGACGAAGAACTGATTGGCATTCTTAATTATGAATCCAAAAAAGATCTATTGAAAATTATCAAACCTCAATATATTATTTTAAAACCAAGTTTGATTGGAGGATTTTCCGGATCTGATGAATGGATAGAATTAGCTGAGCAAAATAACATCGGTTGGTGGATCACTTCTGCTCTGGAAAGCAACATCGGCCTCAATGCTATTGCTCAATATACTTACATCAAAAAAAATCCGATGCCACAAGGTTTGGGCACCGGAAGTCTGTTTACCAATAATTTTGAAACACCTTTATTTTTAAAAGGCGAAAATCTTTGGTATAAGAATTAATTTTTAATAATTTTCTGACTAAACATCTCGTTATCTTTTGTTTTGATTTTCAAGATATATTCGCCATTCGATAATGTTGAAAGATTAATTGTTGATACATTTTCGTAGCTGTTAATCACTCTTCCATCCATTGAATAAACCTGAACATTTCTTACCTGATCTGAAAATTTAAGATCATTTTTAACAAGGGTGTTAAGCACGATCTGTTTTTTTGTCGTGTCAGAAATCGCTAATGTTTGAGTAAAGATGTATGCGCCTGTTACAACATTAAAGCTCACGTTGAAATTTCCGGCAACCGTAGCATTAATATTACCTCCGGCAAGTACAGCTATACCATTCGGAAACAAACTTGTTCCACTATTTCCCCAACTCACGAGCCAGCCGGCTTCCAATCGGAATTTGAATTCTCCAACAGGCATACTACAATTGTTCAAATTATAGGTAATCCCGTCAACAGTATTTAGAAAAATATCTGTAGTCCATGCTGTTCCTATATTTTGTCCACAAATTGAAACCCTTGGAAAAGCAGTCAAAACAAACGCATAAACTCCTGTTAATTTGTTAAAAGTAATATTATAAATCCCACCTGTTGTAACATTAATATTAGCACCCGAAAGAATTCCTACTCCAACAGGAAAACTTCCTGAACCCCAACTATTTGTCCAACTGTGATTTTCCCGAAATTTGACTTCTCCGGGCACAAGCGTTACATTAGTTGCAGTATAAAGAACCCCACTTATGGAAGGTGCTAAATCTATGTCATTATTCCAGTTATTAAACTGTTGCCCAGTTAAAGAAATGGTTTGAGCATTACATACAAAACTTGCCAAAATAAGGCATAATCCAAGAAATAGTTTTTTAATCATGACTTAAAATTTTTTATTTATTAATAATCATTATCCAAATTGTTTGCCAAATAACTCTTATATAATCTTAATTTTTTACGAAAAATTCAACAATAAACAACTATGATAAATACTGACAATTTTTCACATCATTTAAAAAAATTCTGCCAAATATTACGTTTTGGTAATGAATTAAGACATCAAAAATAATTGGCACATTGTTGGAGACTAACCAGTCAGAATAAATATTAAAAAATTATATATAATTATGTCAGTAAATTTTAAACCATTAGCAGACAGAGTTTTGGTAGAACCAACTCCAGCTGAAACAAAAACAGCATCAGGAATCATTATCCCGGACACAGCAAAAGAAAAACCACAAGAAGGAACTGTTGTTGCGGTAGGACCAGGAAAAAAAGATGAACCTACCACTGTAAAAGTTGGCGACAAAGTTCTTTATGGAAAATATTCCGGAACTGAATTGAAGTTTGAAGGTAAAGACTACCTGATTGTAAAAGAAGGAGATTTACTAGGAATCATCGGTTAATATTAAAAATTCATCTGAAATTAAAATTTTCGACTAAATCAAAAAATTATGGCAAAAGAAATAAAATTCGATATCGAATCAAGAGACGCTCTTAAAAGAGGTGTTGATGCATTAGCTAATGCAGTAAAGGTAACTCTGGGACCAAAAGGTAGAAATGTTGTCATTGAAAAATCTTTCGGTGCCCCTCACGTTACAAAAGACGGTGTTTCTGTAGCAAAAGAAATCGAACTTGAAGACAGAGTAGAAAACATGGGAGCGCAAATGGTGAAAGAAGTAGCTTCTAAAACCAATGACATCGCTGGTGACGGTACAACTACAGCTACCGTTCTGGCACAGGCTATTGTAAGAGAAGGTCTTAAAAACGTAGCAGCCGGCGCTAACCCAATGGACCTGAAAAGAGGAATTGACAAAGCGGTTTCTGCAGTTGTTGAAAACCTGAAATCCCAATCTCAGACTGTTGGTGACAATAATGATAAAATCAAACAAGTTGCTTCTGTTTCTGCGAACAACGATGAGACAATTGGTTCCCTAATCGCTGAGGCGTTTGGAAAAGTTGGTAAAGAAGGTGTGATCACTGTAGAAGAAGCAAAAGGTATTGACACAACTGTAGATGTTGTAGAAGGTATGCAGTTTGACAGAGGTTACCAGTCTCCATATTTCGTGACCAATCCTGAAAAAATGGTTGCAGAGTTGGACAATCCTTATATTCTTTTAGTTGAGAAAAAAATCTCTTCAATGAAAGAATTATTACCAGTTCTTGAGCCTGTAGCACAAGGTGGAAAATCTTTATTGATTATTTCTGAAGAAGTTGAAGGTGAAGCTTTGGCAACTCTGGTAGTAAACAAATTGAGAGGTTCTCTTAAAATTGCCGCAGTTAAAGCTCCAGGATTCGGAGATAGAAGAAAAGCAATGCTGGAAGATATCGCTATCTTAACTGGTGGACAGGTTATCTCTGAAGAAAGAGGTTTCACAATGGAAAATGCTTCTATTGAAATTTTGGGAACTGCCGAGAAAGTAGTAATTGACAAAGATAATACAACTATCGTGAACGGCGGCGGTGATGAGGCTCAAATCAAAGGAAGAGTAGCTCAGATCAAAGCTCAGATGGAAACTACAACTTCTGACTATGACAGAGAAAAACTTCAGGAGAGATTGGCTAAACTAGCTGGCGGTGTTGCTGTACTTTACGTAGGTGCTGCTTCTGAAGTAGAAATGAAAGAGAAAAAAGACAGAGTGGACGATGCCCTTCATGCTACAAGAGCAGCTGTTGAAGAAGGTATTGTTGCAGGTGGAGGTGTTGCATTGGTAAGAGCCGTTGCCGCGCTTAACTTCGAAGGTGATAATGCTGACGAAACAACCGGTATCAAAATTGTAAAAAGAGCGATTGAAGAGCCATTAAGACAAATCGTGGCTAATGCCGGTGGTGAAGGTTCTGTTATTGTAGCTAAAGTAGCTGAAGGACAAGGAGACTTCGGGTACAATGCTAAGTCTGACGAATACGTGAATATGCTGGAAGCAGGAATCATTGACCCTACAAAAGTAACAAGAGTTGCTTTGGAAAATGCTGCTTCTGTCGCCGGAATGCTTTTGACAACGGAATGTGTTATCACAGAAGTTAAAAAAGATGAACCTGCAATGCCAATGGGTGGCGGAATGCCAGGAATGATGTAACGGTCAGCAGCCGAAGCAATATAAATTAAACCGTTCAGATTTTCTGAGCGGTTTTTTTGTATTTTTATAATATGAATTATAAAGCTACAGATATCGTCTATCAAGCATAAAAATTTGAAAACGCAAGTCTTATTTTAGAGCAAAATCATATTAAAAAAAATAACAATCTTATTAAAGAAAAAACTTTAATACTAAATAAGCAAAGTTTTACTCACGAAATTGAGCCTGCATTAACTTTATGCGGACTATCATTAGAATTATACTTAAAAGCGATATACTTCCACGAAAATGGCAAACCTAAAAATGGTCACGATATTTTTAAGCTATACAATTCCTTAAGCCCAAACTCAAAGAATTCTATTATAAACTTCTTTAATACAAATAAAGAAAGTTTTATTAAGATTTATGAAAATTTCATTACGCATAATCATATAAAAATCATTTCATTTGAGGAGACTCTAAAAGAATTATCAGACATATTTATAAGCATGCGATATATGTATGAAAATTTAAGCAATCAAAAGAATTTATTATTTAGAGAACTTTATAAGGCAAAGTTTTGTAAACAGGATTAATGAACTTAATTTCTTAGATTACTTATTAGACTGATTAATTTATATTTGTAGTTAAAATAACAACGCCAATTAACAACGAATCTGAATTGAAAGGAATGCAGAAAGCCGGCAAAACGGTTGCCTATACTTTGAAAGCAATGATAGATTTTGCAAAACCGGGAATAAGACGATTTCGGAGGAAAGATTGGACAATGATTGGGAACAAAGGCGGTTTTATGACACAACACTAACACACACTTGTCATTACAGACGGAAAACCAATTACCCTAACAGTAATGAATGAAATCTGGAATTAAAAACCATCATATACTAAAAACAAAAAACCATCTCGTTTTGAGATGGTTTTTCTTTTTAATGTAAGATAATCTTAGTCGATAATTTCATATTCAATGGCGATAGTACCTTTTCTGGTATCTGCGATTGAACTAAATGCAGCTTTGGATAGATCAAAGGCTCTTGAAGAATGGTAAGGACCTCTGTCATTCACTTTCACTACAACACTCTTCCCAGAAATCAAATTAGTAATCTTTACTTCTGTTCCAAAAGGAAGGGTTCTGTTAGCAGCGGTTAACTCTTTATTATTGAAAATCTCTCCGCTTGCTGTTTTTCTACCATTAAATTTATCGTGGTAGAACGATGCAAAACTTGTTTTGGCATCTGTGGCATTACTCTTGAAGGAATAAATACCAAGTGTTGAAATCATCATTATGATTACGAGAATAACTCTTTTCATCATTTTGAACATATTTATTGGTTTTGACTCTGCAAAGATATTCGGAATGATGTCTGAAACATCGCTTTTGGGTTTCAGATGCTGCGAACACGACAAAAACAAAATTTTGATAGCCGCAATGTAGCTATAGTAAGGTGATCACATAATTTGTTAAAAAATGTTAATTATTTTATAACATTCTTAAAAATTCCACATTATAATAACCTACCAAAAATAACAAAAACACTGAAAATCAATATTTTAAATTTTAAACACCAATTTGACATTATCAATATAAAACAATATTAAATCAATGTTAGCTAAATATAAATACTATAAAGCAAAATAATATATCGATTCGATGAAAAATAGTAAATTTAATTATCAATAATTTAAAATATTAAAATTTAAGCTATTTAAAGACCTAAAAGAAATGACAAACAATTGAAAAACAACAACTTATACAAATTCATTGTTTTTTTTAACAAAAACAAAAAAACACCAACTTAAAAATAAGATGGTGTTTTTATTATAAAAATGTTGAGTTATACTAATTCTCCAATCAAATCGTAATCCTCAGCTGAAGTAATTTTGACGTTAGCAAACTCTCCAATAGAGATATAAACGTCTTTTGCAGAAACTAAAACCGTATTATCAACGTCGGGAGAATCATATTCCGTTCTTCCTACGAAATAATCACCTTCCTTTCTGTCAAATATACATTTGAAAATTTTACCAACTTTCGCCTGATTTTTCTCCCAAGAAATTTGCTGTTGAATTTCCATAATCTCCTCTACTCTTTTCTGTTTCACCTCGTCCGAAATGTTATCTTCCAAAACATAAGCCGTCGTATTTTCCTCGTGAGAATATGTAAAGCAACCTAATCGGTCAAATCGCTGGTCTCGCACCCATTGTTTTAATTCCTCGAATCTTTCTTCTGTTTCTCCAGGAAAACCAACAATCAAGGTTGTTCTGATCGCCATATCCGGCACTTTCTCACGGAATTTGTCCAGAAGAGCATTGGTCTTCTCGAACGTCGTTCCTCGTTTCATTGCTTTCAACAATTCTGTGTTGATGTGCTGAAGCGGTATATCGATATAATTACAAATCTTTGGCTCTGTTCTGATAATATCCAGAACATCTTCTGGAAATCCTGTTGGGAAGGCATAATGAAGACGAATCCATTCAATACCGTCCACTTTGATGAGTTCCTGTAAAAGTTCACCGAGAGCTCTTTTTTTATAAATATCCAACCCGTAAAAAGTCAAATCCTGAGCGATAAGAATTAATTCCTTAACTCCTTTTTTTGCAAGCTTTTGCGCCTCGATAACCAATTTTTCAATAGGTGTGGAAATATGCCCACCTCTCATCAAAGGGATTGCACAGAACGAGCAAGGCCTGTCACAGCCTTCAGAAATTTTTAGATAGGCGTAATGCTTGGGAGTTGTTGTTAACCGCTCTCCTACCAATTCGTGTTTGTAGTCCGCACCAAGATGCTTCAATAAAATTGGCAAATCGCGCGTCCCAAAATACTGATCAACATCGGGAATCTCACGAATCAAGTCAGGTTTATACCTTTCGGAAAGACAACCTGTTACGAAGACCTTTTCTACAACACCCTGATTTTTCAGATCCACATATTCTAAAATCGTATTAATGCTTTCTTCTTTTGCGTTATCTATGAATCCACAGGTATTAATAACCACTACATCACCTTTTTCTTCATGCACGACTTGCTTTCCATTAGCTTCCAGCTGACCCATTAAAACTTCTGAATCATAGATATTTTTGGAACAGCCAAGAGTTACGATATTAATTTTCTTTTTACCTACAGATTTGGTACGCATTATTTACAATTTTAAGACTGCAAATTTAGGAATAAAAAAAGGAATCAAAAATTGACTCACTTTTATTGATAGTTAAAAATTAAAATGTCTCCCGGAGGGATATTATTAATAATTTCTTTTGAAGTTGTTTTATTAATCTTCCCCGTATTATTATCAATTATGGACACACCTGTCGTTACCTGGTAATTAAATGGCATCGATCTAAACATATCTTTATTTTGAATAATCACAAATCTCCCATTCTTACCTGACATAAAAGAGACCAATGCCCTTTTTTCAAAAGTTTTAAATTTTTTGAATTTTTTAGGTAGAAAATTCATTCTTTTTGTTCCAATTGGAATTGAATCGCCAATGTGAAATACAGAATCAACCTTTGATTGCAGAAAAACCCAGCTTAACCTTTTCACTTGTTCGTTAACAGCTTTTACTAAGCTGTAAGTAGGAGTTGGTTTTCCATTATTGTAAACAATAGAATAGCTATAATTATGTTTTTTCCAATATTCATCATCCATTGTGATATATGTAAAATACTCTAGTCCTTTAGCACCGTATAAAAGATTACTGAACTGTTGTAGCTTAAGTCCTCCTAATGTTGGCTTTTTATAGTCATAATGTATTGTTGAACAAGCATAAGCCCAAAATGGTTTATTAAATTCTTGTGAAATATTTTTAATTATTTCTAAATTTTGATACCAAGACTTTCTAATTTGATTATTGACAATGGGATAAAAATCAAATGATAACAAATCAGCATTTACTTGTTTCAAAAATAAGCTGACATAATCTTCATAATCTAAATCACCCAGCAAAGATTTAGTAGCATAATTAGGAAACAAGTTAGTATAGACAATATGCTTAGAATCTAATTTTTTAATTAACTCAATTAAATTCTTAACCCTATTAAAATCTTTTGAACTAGGTTCATCTGCTATAAAATAGCCATATAAAGCAGGATGATTACGAAATCTGAGAACTGTATTTTCAGTATTTGTTATCAATTCATCAGAGTAGGCAAGTATTTTTATATTTGCTTTTTGAGCAAGATCTAGAGCCAATTGTAATTGTTCGTTAGTTTTAAAAACAGTATAATTGATATTAAATCCTGCTTCTTTAAATTTTTTGAAGTTATATAAATTGGTTGTTTGCGGAGTAAAAGAATGGTATGCCATAATTGGCATTTCTTGTGCCTTAAATAAAATAGAAATAAAAAATAAAATTAATATTCTAAAAGTTTTCATCTTTAAAAGTGGATGATAGTTTATCTTTCTCGGACAAAATAATATCTTCAATAGCAAGCTTCCAATCAATTTTTAAATCTGCGTCATTCCAGTATACTGAGCCTTCAGAATCTCTATTATAATAATTATCACATTTATAGGAAAAGATAGCAGTCTCACTCAGTACAGAAAATCCATGTGCAAAACCTCTTGGAACATAAAGTTGTAAGTTATTTGAGTCTGTAAGTTCTATTCCAAACCATTTGCCGAAAGTTGATGAGTCTTTTCGAAGATCGACAGCAACATCCCAAACTCTTCCTTCCAAACATGAAACTAATTTTGCTTGAGCATATTCTCCTTTCTGTAAATGAAGTCCTCTCAAAACACCATAAGAAGATTTGGAAATATTATCCTGAACAAAATGCCCGTTCATACCAGTTAACTCTTCAAATTTTTTTTCATTAAATTTTTCAAAGAAGTAACCTCGGTCATCCTTAAAAATAGTTGGTTCAATGATATAACAATCATTTAATGGAGTTTCTTTTACTTTCATATTAAGGGTAACATCAATAATATCAATGTTTATTTAATTTATCTAATTCTTGCTCAAAAACAGCTTTTTTTAATGCCGAACTAGAAAATCTATGATCACGTTTGTTATAATAAATTTGAATCCCTTTCATTTCGCAATAATCTTTTCCTGTAAAGTTAACATCTCTGTAATCATCTCCTATAATCCTTACATCAATGACAAATGATTTCAAAATATCCATTAAATCATTTTCAGTATTATATGGAATAATTTCATCAACAGATCTACAAGCTTTTAACTGAATATATCTTTCAACAACAGATTGTGTGGGTTTATTCTTATTAGGTCTGTCAATAGTAGGATCTATTTGAAGACCTACAATCAAATAATCACAAACCGTTTTAGCTTCTTCCAACATTTTTATGTGTCCGGCATGTAACAAGTCAAAAGCTGAGAATGTTATTCCTATTTTTTCAGTTTTCATGATGGATTCAAAATTGATTAATTACTATTTAATGTTACGACTACTTTTATAGTTCTAAGAATAATCTCTATATCCATAAGCCACGAATAATTTTTGATATAATATAGATCATATTCTAGTTTTTTAAGATTATCTTCGGGTGTAGCTTTTGGCAAATGTACTTGAGCCCAACCAGTAACCCCTGGCTTCACAATATGTCTCAGATCAAAATAAGCATTTTCTTCATTATATATTTTAACAAACTCTGGTCTTTCCGGTCTTGGACCAATTAGACTCATATCGCCTTTTAAAATATTATAAATTTGAGGAAGTTCATCAATTTTTGATAACCTAAGAAACCTACCTGCAAAAGTTATTCTATCATCGTTTGTAGTTGTATAGCCTCCACTATGTTTCGATTTCATAGTTCTAAGCTTATAAATTTTAAAAATTTGGGAATTTCTTCCAACACGCTCTTGAATAAAAAATAATTTACCTGGAGATGTAACTAATGTAAGTAAGCAGCCAAATATGATTAATGGAATAGCTATAGGTAATAATAATAAAGTAACTATGACATCCACAATTCTTTTTGAAGAAAGACCGGAATGATGCTTTAGTCCAATAGAAAAAATATCGTCAGCTAAATACTCATTTGTATTAAGTTTTACTAAAGGAATTCTTTTATTGACTAGTTCATAGAATTCATGAGCTTCATATACTTTGACACCATTCAGTCTGGCATCAATAATATCATTGGTTAAATTTTCTGGCAAATGATTAAGATTTGAAGTTTCAATGACAATAGTTTTTATATTCAATCTGTTTACGTATTCTAAAATACTTTTATTGTTTCTTTCAGAATTATAAATAATCACTTTAAAAGATTTCTTTAGCTTCGAACCTCGAAACAACTTTAGTGATATATCACTTATATTAATAAAAAGACATCTTTCAACGGGATTAGATACATTTAAATATGGATTTATTTTCATAAAACATTCCTATATCCCTTAATCCTAATAGGAGTTATTTTTTTCATCATAATTAATTAGCCACTAGTTCAATGCAAATATATTAAAATTTTGTTAAAACAACTAGTAGAATAATATCTACATCCTTATCGATTTTTGTGAATCTCAAAAACAAATCCATTTATATAGGAATAATTACGTATTGTAAAATTTATTAAACAATTGATTTAAATTTATCTAATATAATATTTTCAGCAAACAGAGTTTCTGCTAATTCCCTCGCATTTTTCCCTTTCAATAATAATTCCGATTCATATTTATTTACCTTCAAATCATTTAGAAATGACAAAAGATCTGCTTTATTTTCGTGCTGAAAATAATATCCAATATTATATTCTTCAATTAGCAAAGCAATCTCAGAATTTTTATCACCAATATATAATATTGGTTTACCCGCAGCAAGAATATTATAAGTTTTCGATGGCACACCTAATCCATACATTCCTTTGGATAATGAAACAATGGCCAAATTGCAATTATTAAGCATATCATTTTGAAGATCTCTAGAAAAAGATTCTTTAAAAGATACATTTTTCATACCGTTTTTTTTAGAATATTTCACTAAACTGGACTTCAATTTACCATTGCCTATAAAATCAAAAAAAATTTCATCATTTTTTACATCTTTTATCACTTTAAATAAATAATCCAAACCTTGTACTGAACCTATATTTCCTGCATATTGAATTATTATTCTATTATCAAGATTAATTTTATTTGAAGGAGTTATATTTTCTGTATCAGCCCAATTTTCAATTATTTGAATATTTGGCTTTTGGTTGTAGTTAAAAAGTTTTTTCTCAAAAACGTTTTTCATATCTCTTCCAAGAACAATAATCTTTTCAAATTTTGAGTACGCTTTATTGAATATGTATTCAATAAATCTGTACTTAAAATTACTTTTATCTTTTATATACCCTCCAGCGACTGTATTTTCCGGAAATACATCATGAACAAGTATTGTAATTTTTGATTTTTTGATAACAGTAGCAAAAGAAGCAAGCACAACAAATGTAGCCGGATTTGTTACAGTAAAGACCTTATCCCCTTTTTTTGTTTTAAATAACAAATGACAAAAAAAAGTAAATGATAAGGCTAAAAAATTAATAATTCTAGACCAATTTTTATTTTTATCTACTTGAAATGTTTTGATTCTGCGAAGTTTTACAGCGGGATTCAATTTTAAATATAATTCTTGCTCATTTGGTTTTTGAAGTACTGATTCTCCACAAATTACTTCAACATCATATTTTTCAGTTAGCTTATTACAAACTGTGGTCATAATATAGGATGTCGCAGTTTCATCAGGAAAAAAAAATTCTGAATAAACCCAGAGTTTATCTTTTTTAATATTGTTCATTGTTATTTGCTCCAGACCACCCTGTTTACATAGTCTGTATAACTTAAAATTATTCTTACTACTTTCTCAGAGACATTCGGCATCGAATAATCCGAAACCGGTCTGTAGTTCCTTTCTTTTCCCGTTTTCTGCTGCTGAAGCTGGGCTAATCCCTGTAAAATTCTTTCAGGAGATAAACCCACCATCATTACAGAAGCTTCTTCCATTGCTTCAGGTCTTTCGTGGGCATCTCTTATATTCAGCGCTCTGAAATTTAATATTGATGACTCTTCTGAAATAGTACCGGAATCTGACAAAACAGCATAACTTCTCATCTGCAAAGCATTATAATCATGAAAACCAAGCGGTTTCAAGAACTGAATTTCCGGTCTTACAGATACATTCTTTTTGTCGATCATATTTCGTGTTCTAGGATGAGTAGAAACAATTATCGGATAACCAAACTTTTCTGCAATTGCATTTAAGCTTTCTATCAATCCGTTGAAATTTTTCTCAGAATTAATATTTTCTTCTCTGTGAGATGATACAACAAAATATTTTCCTTCTTCCAAATCCAGACGGCTTAAAACATCTGAGCTTCCGATCTCGGGAAGATAATGATTCAGTACTTCAAACATCGGAGAACCTGTTTTAATGATTCTGTCTGCAGGAAGCCCCTCTCTTAATAAATATTCTCTTGCAATATCAGAATATGTTAAATTGACATCTGATGTATGATCTACAATTTTTCTGTTGGTTTCTTCCGGAACTCTCTGATCGAAACATCTGTTTCCTGCCTCCATGTGGAAAATAGGAATCTGTCTTTTCTTTGCAGGAATTGCGCAAAGACAAGAATTGGTGTCTCCTAACACTAAAAAAGCTTCGGGCTGTAATTCTTCCAGAAGAGGATCTATCTTAATTAAAATATTTCCAACGGTTTCTGTTGCGGTTTTTCCTGCTGCTTCAAGAAAATAGTCTGGTTTGCGAAGTCCCAAATCTTCAAAAAATATCTGATTAAGCTCATAATCATAATTCTGTCCTGTATGGACGATAATATGCTCAATAGCTTCAGAAGCATCTAAAGCCGATAATACTCTTGATAGTCTAATGATCTCCGGTCGTGTACCTACAACCGTCATTACTTTTAATTTTTTCATTGTATTTTCTTGCCTTTGCAAAGATAAAATTTAGTATCTGTTAATTGGAAATCGCGGTAAAGTTTGAAATTAAAAATTGTTAAACTTCCACGAAATATGTATCTGCATCTTCCGGATTGAAAGGTTCATTGATCCAGAAAATAGTATATAATTCTTCTTCTCCGATATTTTTAATATTGTGAGTATACCATATCGGCATATCTACATAAGCGGGTTCGTTACCATCCAAGTAGAAATCCAGCACTTCATCTGTATCTATTTTTCTTAACTGTATTAAGGCTTTACCTTTAATGACAGCGAATCTCTCAATTTTTCTTGTATGAAAATGATTTCCGCGTGTAACTCCCGCAACTGTAGTCGAAAAAGAGCATTGACCGCCAATTCCTAAACGGACCACTTCAACGAATGCCCCCCGCGAATCTGTATGTTGCGTAAATTTTACGGGATAATGATTTTTTATATCAAAATAACAACGGAATGTATTGAAAAGGTTCAGATCAAACTTACTTTCCAAAACAGGAATCTCGCCATTATCAAAATATAGTTTTTTATAATTTTCAAGCTTAGCTAAAACCTCTGAAACTTTATTTACAGAGGTGTGCTGAACTTCATATAATTCTTTGGTTTCTGCAATTTCAATCTGATGAATTATTTCCTGCACGAGTTCTCCTACATAAATAAGCTTCACGTCTCCATCATTATCTATAACGGGATTTTCACCATGAGTAAGCTTGTGGCAGAACGTTGCGACGAAGGAATTGTAATTAGGTCTCCCAAATGGTCCAAAAACATTCGGAATAACCATTCCTGTAAATTTTCCTCCGCTCTTTTTTGCCCAGTCTGCAAATAATTCCCTTCCTTCTTTTTTAGATTTGCCATACAAATTATCCCGTTCTTCCTGAGAAGATGAAGAAAAAAGAACATGCGCTTTTGATCCGGTCCTTTGCAAAGAATCTGTCAGTTTTTTTACAAGCTCAACATTATTATTGAAAATAACTTCCTGATCAGGATGGCGGTTCATTGCAGCAAGGTGCACTATTACATCACATTGTTTAACAAAGTCATCAAGTTTTTCTGCTGATTCGAAAAAATCTCTCTCGAAAGAAATTCTCTCATATTTTTCAGGCTGCAAACCCAAAGTGTTATATAGATGCGAGCCAACAAAACCGTTTTGCCCTGTAATTCCAATTCTTTTCATTCTTTATATTTTTTCAAAATAATCTGCCGGAAAACGATGTTCATCATTCACTTCTCCCAAAGCATGATCTACCATTACTAAAAGCTTTGAATCTTTTTCCTTAGCCTGAATGGCACTTGCAAAACCTTGAGGCATATGAAGAATATCCAATCTATCGGAAGCTATTTCAAATTCCATTATTTCCAGATTATACGATGGATTTTCCCAATCGTCAGGTTTAATCAATTTAATGACAAAACTTCCATTAATTGCTGAGAACCAGCGTTGCTCGATTTTATGCCCCGTCCATCCTCTTACAAAATCCGGATCATTATTTTCAATGATATATATTCTTCTGATAACTGAGGCATCAAAATTATTATTGAAAAAGAGATTTCCTCTTTCATCAGAATATCTTCCGCCTTCAATAATTTGTGGCAAATCCATACAGCTTATTAATCTGGATATTGCATTACATCTTCTCCTAACACTTCTTTTCTTATCAGGGGAAGTTTCATTAAAAGCTTTTTCATACCTTCAACATCCTGCTGCTCTGTATTATGAGAATGATAATCTTCTATTTTTGAGATATCTTCTTCACCTTCAGAAAAATACTGGGCATAATTAAGATCTCTGTTATCCGCAGGAATTCTGTAAAATTCTCCCATATCTTCCGCCTTCAACATTTCTTCGCGTGTACACAATGTTTCGTATAGCTTCTCGCCATGTCTGGTTCCGATCACTTTTATAGGATTTTCTGCCCTGAACATTTCTTTTAAAGCCTGAGCTAAATCTCCGATCGTTCCTGCAGGGGCTTTATTCACGAAAAGATCTCCTGAATTTCCGTGTTCAAAAGCAAATAAAACAAGATCAACAGCTTCTTCCAATGACATCAAAAATCTTGTCATATTCGGATCTGTAATTGTAATAGGTTCGTTATTTTTAATTTGTTTAATAAACAATGGAATTACGGAGCCTCTGGAAGCCATTACATTTCCGTATCTCGTAAGACAAACTACAGTTTCGTTTAAATTTCGGGAAGCCGCCACAGCTACTTTTTCCATCATTGCTTTAGAAATTCCCATTGCATTGATAGGATATGCAGCTTTATCTGTACTTAGACAGATTACCTTTTTAACATTATTTTTCGCAGCAGCATCTATTACATTCTGTGTCCCTTCAACATTGGTTTTTACAGCCTGCATCGGAAAAAACTCACAAGAAGGCACCTGCTTTAATGCTGCAGCATGGAAAACATAATCTACTCCTCTCATTGCATGCTCAATGCTTTTGTAATCTCTTACATCGCCGATATAAAACTTCAGCTTATCATTTTTAAACTGATTTCTCATGTCGTCTTGCTTTTTTTCGTCGCGGGAGAAAATGCGGATTTCTTTAAAATGATCTGTATGTATGAACTTTCTTAAGACAGCAGTTCCAAATGAGCCTGTTCCGCCTGTGATGAGAAGAGTTTTATTTTGTATTTCCATTTTTATTTGTGTTGTCAATTAAAATTCTAAGATAATTTTTTGTCCGATCCATACTTGAACCAAATCTTTTAAAATTTTTTAACCCATTCTCAATCAATTTGTTTTTAATATCTTCATTACTTATTACAGTTATTATTGCGTTAGCGTAGGATCCTGCATCCAGCGCATCACAATAAATGGCACCATCCTGACACACATCTCTTGCAAAACTCATGTCCGATGTTATTATGGGTTTACTCATATACATCCCTTCTAGATATGATGTTGAAAAGACTTCTAACAATGTTGGCATAAACAAAATATCTACTTGATCATATAAAGATGGAACATTTTCTATATTTACTTTTCCAATGTATTCAATATAATTGTCATATTTATCTGAAAAACCTAAATCTTCTTTTTTTATTGATAAAATGAATTTAAAATTCTCCAATTTATAATCATTTAATAAAACGTCTATGATTTTTGGTATTATGCTTATGTTTTTGTGAGGATAATTAGCTGTTAAATACAAAATATTAATATCTGATTTGAAATTAAAATTTTTAAATTTCCAGTCCTCCTTTCTAGTGAAAATTTCATTTAATGTATTTCCAACTACATAGCTTTTTTTGTTATTAGCAAACTTATTTATGAAAGTAGTTCTTGCATCTTCTGTTTCGAAAATTAAGGCATCAGAGTTTTTAATAAAAAATTTCTTTTTGAATGTCATTAAGATTTTATTTTTAATCTTACCTGTAATACTAAGATTTTTTATATATGGCGAATTATAATAGATTAGATGTGGAATTGCAAAACCAACAATCTTTGGAAAGTTACTTTTATGGTATGACGGCCCAAAAACTGTAAATATTATATCCGGGGAAAATTTTTCTTCTATTTTTTTAAGTTCTTTACTACGTTTAAATATATTGTCATGATTATTAGAATTCAAATTTTGAAAACTAAAATTCTCACCAAATTTTCCTGTAAAAAAATTTTCCATCTGAGGGCTGAGTACAACTAGAAAATGATAATCTAAATTTAATTTATTCAAATCATTAATAAAGGAAATAGCAACTTGTATTCCTCCTCCAGCACGTAAATTCGAACAATCAATTAAAATTTTCATACACATTACACATTAATACAGAAAACTATAAACAAAAAAGCAGCATATTTTACGCTTCTCAATAATTTCACAATAAAAATAGTTATAATAATTATATTATTATAATGATCTAATTATTTTGTTTATTTTTAAAATTATTTATGATTTTAATTTCTTGCTCTGTTTTAAGAATTCTTTCTTTCCTATTCAATATTTTGAATAAAAACAGGTTAAATTTATAATCACTAAAATATTTTGAAAAAATATTTTTCCTATCCAGATGATATTTCTTAATATAATAATCAAGAGACTTTAATTCTTCATAAAAGGCTTTTTCATTTAGTCCCCTATTTTCTGTAAGGTGTATATATTCTTTTGAAGGGTCAAAAATAATATTATAATTTTTCTTTATTATACGATTACTAATATCCGGTTCTTCATGGTATAAAAATATTGCCTCGTCAAACATACCAATCTCTTGAAATTTTGCTTTATCTGTAAAGAAAAAAGCCCCTGATAAATAATTATGTTTTATTGAAAACAAATTAAGCTTATTAATGATCTTTGTCCATACGGCGTTTCCAATGCTTGGTCTAGATTCTGGTTTTATGTAAAAAGAAATATCTGAACTACTTCTTTGTTTATATGACAAAAGGGCCAAGGTATTGTTCCTAGAAAAAAAATCTATAGAATTTTTGATCAACGGCATAGAAAAACGTACATCAGGATTCATGACACAGCAGATTTTACCTTTTGCATTATTGATACCTATGTTATTCCCTTGCCCATAACCTCCATTTTTCGGATTATCATATATGATTACTTTATCAGAATAAGGTTCTAATGTATCTCGTAATTTCTTATTGTTATCAAAGTTGCTATTATCGACTATAATTACCTCCAGATTAGACTCCGGAATATCCAGATACTGATAAATGCTTTTTACACAATCTAGGATTAAATCTTGTGAATTATAAGTTACGATTATTATAGAAATATCTTTCATATCAATAGAAGTATCCTCGTAAATAATTAATAGATTTCATTGTATGTTTTAATTCTTTCATGAAGAGATTATCGATGTTCAGCACATCAGGAAGTATATATATCGTAAATCCACAAAGTACATTAAGTAAAAAAAACATAAAAAAATATTTAAATTTTTCTTTGTTTGGCAGTGGCTGAATAAGATATAAAAAATAGATTATCCAAAATATCGCAAATGGAAATAGATATCTATGTCCTACAATTTGTAAAATCAATGCTCCGGGAAGAAATATGAAGGAAAAAAAAGTTATTTTGAAAACAAATTCGAATGTTGGATTATCTGCTCTATCATATTTCTTTAATAATTTTCTAGATATTAATATTAAAAATAATAAGTAAAAAATATATGGCAAAGCGTTGAAGAGTCCTCCAACAAAACTGCTTACATTATCTTTTTCCAGATACGCGCCAAAATGTTGTAACACTTTTCCTAAACCCGTATTAAAAATATAATAGACTATTACAAATACAAATAGGGAAATTCGTAATATATAGGTAAAATATTTTTTCTTAGGTATAAAATATATTGGTATAAAAATCAATAAAATCGACAATGCAGAGTGACAGAGAATGCTTAATATGATTAATAATATAGAAAATATATATTTCTTTTTATAAAATAGATAATAAAATCCAATCATTAATATAGGAAACCCCAAATAGTATCTAATCTGATTCGTGAAGTGTACATAGTCTAAGGTTATGTATGCGAGAAAAATATAAAAAAAATGTCTGGAAAATCTTGTTATTAATATATAGTAAATAATCACAATCATAACAATATGAAATGAATAGAGATCATTATAATTATAGTGATATTTTGCAAATAACTTACTTAGTGTATAAAAAATAAAATCTGTTTTTTCATTTTGTTGTTTGAAGAAAAGATAATACATATCCCAATCCGCAGTATATCTAATACCTAGCATAAAAACAAACACTATTAAAATTAAAATAGCATTAAAGAAATAGGCTATTGGTTTTGAAGGTATATTTTCAAGAATTAGCCCAATAATAAAATGTATAGTAAATATTAATATTAAATATTCCAATTGTTTTTTAATTTATTTCTGTATTTGTTTCAAAACATCGTAAAAATTATTTGGATCATAGATTTTATCAACATTTTGAGTTATAATTTCTTTATTTAGTTTATTAAAATCAATTTTTAAAAGCTCTTGAATTGTGTTATCATCAAATCTTTTTTTTAAAATTTTAGCCGGGTTACCACCGATTATAGAATAAGGTGGAAATGATTTTGCAATAACAGAACCAGCTGCAACAACACATCCTTGCGACAATCTTATACCAGATAATATTATAGAATTCATACCTATCCACACATCATCTTCTATTATTATAGGGCCTTTCGTAGTTGCTTCATCTTTATTTTGAAAATAAAATCTGAACGGGAATGTGGAAATATTATATAAATCATGATTACCTCCCATCAAAAATTTGACATCTGATGCTATTGAACAAAAACTTCCAATTTCAATTTTTTCATTTTCATTATTCCAACTATATATTTCTAAGGGGCCATAGGTATAATTACCAACACTGACTTTGTTCAAAGGAAATATTGTTTTTACAGGATATGTGTAATTATGTCGATTGGCTTTTTTCCACCTAACTTTGAAAATCTCATACTTTACGGGATTGTAGAAAACTTTAAAAACTGATTTTATTATATCATAAATCATAATCTATTTTTTTTCTATCAGTTTAACATATAGATTTGTAATAGGAAGCCTATAAAGCTTATAAAATATTCCTGTATAAGTAAGTAGTATAAATGTTACAGCAAAGAGAATTTTAAGAAAAACATTTTCTATTAAACGAGATATAAAATCCCCAATCAAGTAAATAATAATAGCTATTAAAAAATAAATTAAAATGTTTAGTGTTTTATAAAAATTCTTTTGGAGGGAGTTTGCAACAAAAAAAGATGTGACTATGTATTGTAATATAAACTGTATCAATATTCCTATGCAAATTCCTATCAGACCATAATTATAAAATATTATTATGATTGTTAATCCTATAATTTTGGTCAAAATTTCCACAAATAAAAATCTAGACGTTTTACCAATAACCTGAAATATATTCATATTCATTATAATTAATGGGTAAAACAATGTAGAAACCAACAATATATTAAAAGGCACAGTCATATTAACCCATTGATCTGATAAAATTAATTTTATTAGAAAATGTGATAACAATGTGACAAGTGTGACTATTGGTAATAAAATTATAAAAATTAATTTGTTGTATTTATTATTATGAGAATAAAGTTGATTATAATCTTCTTGAAATTTCATTAAGTAAGGAAAAAAAACCCTTTGGATTATTCCTGTCAACATTGATATGGGGTAGATTGTAAATTGATAACTTTTGGTATATATACCCAAAGCTTTTGTTGAATAAAATTTACCTAGCAATACAGAGTTCATATTGATATATATAGCATTTATAATTGCCGCATATAACAATTTGGAGCCATAATTAAACAAATCAAAAAAAGACCTTTTTGAAAATTCTAATTTTGGTAGCCATTTCAAATTTATATACAAAAAAAATAAATTAAAAAATGCTAATGCTACATTTTGACAGATCAAAGCCCAAATTCCATATCCTAAATACGCAATAATAATTCCAATAATACCAGATATTAAAACTGCAAAAAAAGAGAATTTAGCTTGTGATTTAAAGTCTATTATTATAGTAAGTCTTGTTTTATAAATAACAGCTAGACTATTCAAGAGAATACCAATACCTATGACTCTAATATATAGAGTTATTTCCTTATTAAAAAAATTACTTAAATAAGGTGCAAAAAGAAAAAGCAAAATATAGATAACCAGACCTGTAATTACAGAGGTATAAAATGCTGTGGAAAAATCAGTTTCCGTTCTACCCTTTTTAAATATCAATGCATTTCCAAATCCACTGTCAACAAAAATCTGGGTAAAAGATATAACTACAAGCAACAATCCCATTAGACCATATTCTTGTGGAGACAAAATTCTCGCCATCAGAATTTCAAAAACAACCTGAATTCCTACGACCGAAAATCTATCTATAGCACTCCAAATAATACCTTTACCTAACTGAGAATTAACCATGTAGTAAAATTAAATCTTCCACCATTTTTTTTCTTCAGCTTGGTAACCGTAACCATATTTATTGCCATATCCAAAATTTGTTTTATGAATATCATTTAGAACAAAACCAACATTTTTGATTTTTTTTGTTTCAATATTTTTGTTGGCAAAATCAATAAATGCTTTTTCCGTAATTTCTGATCTAGTCACATAAACTGTAGCATCTGCAACATCAGAAATAAGGAAAGAATCCGTAACAAGCATCAACGGAGCGGTATCTAGAATAATATAATCATAACTTTTTTTAACAAATTCTAATAATTTTTCATAACGTCCATTTTGTAAAAGATCTGTCGGATTTGGAGGAATAATTCCAGAATATATGAAGTCACAATTTGGATGAAGTCCGCTTGGGTGAATAATATCCTGGGGATTTTCAATTTCTTCATATAAATATTCCGAAAGACCTTTTGCATTTTTCATTGCAGGGTTGTATCTCTGCAACTGAGGGTTTCTAATATCAGAACCTATAACTAATATTTTTTTAACCGGCGAAGCCAAGGCCAAAGCTAAATTCACAGAAACAAATGTTTTGCCTTCTCCTTTTATTGTTGATGTCACAAAAATTATTTTAGCATCATCAACCTTTGGTAACATAAAATTAAGATTTGTAACCAAAATTCTAAAAGA
Source organism: Epilithonimonas pallida (assembly GCF_900182975.1). Taxonomy (NCBI): domain Bacteria; kingdom Pseudomonadati; phylum Bacteroidota; class Flavobacteriia; order Flavobacteriales; family Weeksellaceae; genus Epilithonimonas; species Epilithonimonas pallida. The sequence goes on from NZ_FXUO01000006.1 coordinate 136,410, forward strand.
TTCCGCTAATGGTGAAACATCATTTTTCACAATAATCTCTATATCTTTTTTGTACAATCTAGGAATTTCCGAAAGAATAGGAATCGTTGTAAGCTTTTCCAAATCATGTTTTGTTATGAGTTTGTTATTTAATAATTCTTTAACATAAATAATAGCAAAAGGAATTAAGAAACCTAAAAACCAAGCTCCTAAAATAGAGATCATTTTTTTAGGCGCAACAGGTTTTTGCAAAACATATGCATGATCTACAACTCTTGCTTTATTATCCGTTATAGCCATTGATATGGCCGCCTCTTCTCTTTTTTGTAATAATAACAGATATAAGTTCTCTTTTATTTGTTGCTGTCTTTCAATATTTCTAAACAATTTTTCTTGGTTTGGAACTTTTCTTATTTGAGCATCACTGTAATTATTTTCCCTATCTATTTGCCCCTTAGTCGTTTTTAGATTAATCTGATACCGTTGTAAACTTTCGCGCATTGCATTCTTTAATCCTACTAAATCTTTTGTAACTTCTTTTACTAAAGGATTTTCCGTAGTCGCGTTTTCCAACAATCTACTTCTGTCCATTACTAGTTTATTATAAGCAGTAATATTGGATGTTGTTGTAGGATTATCCAGACCTATATTTGTTGGTAATACCTGATAATTATTTGTTTGACTATCAATATACCCAAGGAGCATACGGCTAATTTCTATTTGGGTATCGAGTTCAAGACTCTTTTGTCTAGTTTCATTTGATATTTGTAAATTAATTTTTGCTTCAGCAGGTATATCTACAATATCGTTGTCAATCTTAAATCTTTCTTTGTCGCTTTCTACTTCGCCTAATTCTTTTGATATTAAAACAATTCTATCATCAATAAAATCTTTTGTTCTTTTTGATTCAGTGTTTTTATCCTTAATGGCATATTCGTTGTAGACATCTACAAGATTATTAAGAATATCTTTTGACTTTTCTTTATTAGCATTTGCCATTGATAATCCAATAACAGTAGCATCTTTATCCATGAGATCAACTTCTAATGCTTGTTGATAATTGTCTACAGTACTTGGAAAATCAGAATAAGTAAAATAAATGTCATTTAGCTGTAACTTTCTTACAGCTTTTCTATTGAATTTGGGATTGTTTGTAATTATAAAATTAGCATAGGGCAAACTAATCGTTTTATTAAAGCTTGTAACGATTTCTTTTTTCAATTCCTCCGAAGAAAGTATTATTTTATCTCTTTCAATTTTAATGTTTAAAGGTTTTTTCGGAAGATCCTCAAATTGTTTTTCATTGATAATATGAATAACAATGGGACTTGTATCTTTATACAATTCAACATCATAAAACTTTTCTCTTGAATAAATTGAAACTTGAAGTCCTAGATTTTTAGTAATATCTTCTACAATTCTCTTTGATTTGAAAATTTCTAATTCATTTTCAATACTATTGGTACCCATTCCTGCAAAACCACCTAGTCCCGCTAATACTCCAAAGTCTCCTGAAGCACTGGACATTTTTTTAGCATCTTTAATTAGAACAGATGATTGTGTTTTATAAACAGGTATTGTGAATAATATATAATAAATTGCTAAAATAGTTGTAAGAAAAATAGACACTAAAAACCAATACCATTTTTTTGTATATGGTTTTATGATTTCTCTCAAATTAATTTCTTCTTCCTTTTTCGTCAAGTCCATTTAACTAGTTTTTTATCTATAGCAGGCTATAGATTAATATTAATTAATAATTTTTTGAATGAATAATTCTGCACAATTTCTCTTTTACCTGAAAAGAAGAGCTAAAACTCCTACTAAAACTGATGCTACAGAGATAACAATACCTATCTGAGGCCCATAAGATGAGGCACTTTTTCTTGCACTATTTGGAGATACATAAATAACGTCATTCTGCTTTACATAATAATAAGGAGAATTAAAAAGTTCTGCGTTTGTAAGATCTATGTATTGTTTCGTGGTAGCACCATCAACATTTCTGATAACTAGAACATTTTTTCTTTGCCCATATATCGTAAGATCACCGGCCATACCTATAACATTAAGAATCGTTGTAGGCTGCCCACCGTCAATATTGAAAGTCCCTGTTCTGTTAACTTCTCCCAAAACAGTAACCCGAAAATTTACGGTTCTTATATTAACACCCGGATTTTTTATATATTTTGTAAGTCTTTCCTTAAGATCCTCTTTAAACTGGTCAAGATTTTTGTTTGTAGTGTTTATAGTCCCTAATATCGGAAAATCGATATTACCTTTGCTGTCAACATTATAAACAGGTTCTATTGATGCGTTACGCGAAGGAACAGAAGAAAATTGAGACATGTCTGTAGAATAATAGTTCTGGTTAAAAGGTTTTGCCACCTCATTATCTTTCGCCAAAACTGTGATAGCCAATTGGTCTCCTGGCTGTATTGTAGATGTATTAGCCTTAATAGATTCTTTTATTGCTACATCTTCAATATTTTTAACATATTGTATATCTTCTCTTGCTTTACACGAAAATACAGTATATACTAAAAACGCCATAAAAACTATGGATAAAGCTCTTCTCATAAATATAATTCTTAACTGAAGGTTTGCAAATATAGGAATTCTTATTTATCTAACGATTCATATATAGAATTATTGCTTTTAAATTCTTTTACTATAGATTTTAATATTCTTACTATCTCCTGCTTCTCTTCTTTTTTAGAAAAATCAATGACAAGATCAGTTAATTCATCTATTTCTGCAAAATACATAGACGGATCTTTTGAGATCATTATTTTTTCATGAGAGGTTGGTAATGTTCTGGTATTGTCACTCAAGAGTTCCTCGTATAACTTTTCCCCTGGTCTTAAACCTGTATAAATAATCTTAATGTCAATATCAGGCTCGAAACCTGAGAGCTTTATCATTCGTTTTGCTAATTCAAGTATCTTTACCGGTTCTCCCATATCAAATACATAAATCTCTCCTCCAGCCCCCATTGTTCCGGCATGCAAAACCAATTCACAAGCTTCAGCAATAGTCATAAAGTACCTAACAATTTCCGGATGTGTAATTGTAACAGGTCCTCCTTTTTCGATTTGTCTCCTAAAATGTGGAATTACAGATCCATTAGAGCCTAGAACATTTCCAAATCTTGTTGTAATGAATTTCGTCGTGTTACCCTCAACATTCTGTAAAGATTGTACAAATAATTCTGCAACACGTTTTGAAGCGCCCATAACATTGGTAGGATTCACGGCTTTATCGGTTGAAACCATTACAAAACGATTGACATTATATTTGCTGGAAAGTAACGCTAGATTCTTAGTTCCCAAAATATTAACAAGAACCGCTTCGTGTGGATTATCTTCTACCAGCGGCACATGTTTGTATGCAGCCGCATGATATACCATTGAGAAGTTATATTTTGCAAACAAAGGCTCCAACCGACTATAGTTGGAAATGTCAGCGAGAATAAACTTAAAATTAATATGAGGGTATAGCTCCCTCATTTCCAGCTCAGTATCATAAAGCGGTGTTTCTGATTGATCCAGAATAATAATCTGTAAGGGTTCCAAAAGTGCAACTTGTCTTACGATTTCTCCACCGATAGAACCGGCACCTCCTGTAACCAGAATAGTTTTCTGAAAATGTCTTTTTTTCACCTCCAGATTATCAAGTTTAATTTGTTTTCTATTTAACAAATCTTCAATCTGAATGGTTTTTATATTATTGATAATATCATTGGTGCGCAGCTTTTGCATTGCCGGCGCTTTATAAATTTTAAGGTTATGCTCCAAAAACAAATTAACCCAAAATTCTAATTCTTCCTTCTGCAAGGTTTCTTTAATCACCAAAACACCATTTACGTCACTTCTGCCATTTTTTAAATTATTAATAAAATTCTGTTTTGTAATAATCTTTTTATCTAATAACTTAATGCTAACTCTTTTATTACTATAAGATATAAAACCCTGAATATCAAAAGGCAAACTGGGATTAGAAATAATAACCTGAGCAATAGCAACAGAAGTATCATCATCACCTAATATGTATATTTTTTTCCTGCTGGAACTCCTTTTATTTTCTTTTATAATATTGAAAATACCTTTAACACAAAGTCTAAATACAAATAAACAGAGACAAGAAATTGCAAAGTAAAGCCCCAAAAAAGGAATAAGAATTATTTTTTTATTAGAACTGAAATAGTATGTGTAATTAATAATTATGATTGTTAATACACTGCATAGATTTGCAAGAAAAATTTTGAATAAGTCAACAAAAGTAGAATGCCTAATCACGCCTAAATATGTTTTGAATATATACATATACAACACATTAATGGCAATGATAAAGATAAAAACATATAATAATGGGAATACATTATAATGCTTAACCTCCAGCCCTATTATAAGTAAATGAGATACAGAAAGAGATAAAATTACAATTAATATATCAATAACTAAGATGACCCATCTTGGTAAAAATTTAAGATCGGCAAGATCCAATACATTATCATTCAGTGAAAATCTTTTAAGATTTTTAACCTTGTCCATTTTTTGGTTAGTTATTGTTAAAATTGGTAATTGTTTATGACTTCATTAATTCTATTTTTATCATCATTTGTAATATTGGAACCAGAAGGTAGACACAATCCTGCGTTAAACAAATCTTCAGCAACTGTTTCTCCATAATACGGACAATCTTTAAAAACAGGCTGAAGATGCATAGGTTTCCATAATGGACGGGTTTCTATATTTTCCTCTGCAAATGCAGTCATTAGGTCATGAGTTGTTTTTTTTGTCAAATCCTTATTAAGAGTAATACATGTGAGCCAGTGATTTGAAAAAAAATCAGAGTTTGCTTCAGAGAAAACATCAACCGCTTCAGTATTAGAAAATAGTTCTTTATAAAAGCTGTGATTATCTCTTCTCAGGCGAACCCTTTCATCTAAAACTTCCATTTGTCCTCTACCAATTCCTGCACAGATATTACTCAACCTATAGTTATATCCAACCTCCGAGTGTTGATAATGAGGTGCATGATCTCTTGCTTGTGTTGATAAGAAAATTGTCTTCTGTTTTTGTTCTTTTGTTGTTGTTACTAATGCTCCACCACCAGAAGTCGTAATAATTTTATTACCATTAAAAGATAATATGGCAAATTCCCCGAATGTTCCACATTGTCTTCCTTTATAACTTGATCCTAAAGCCTCTGCACTATCTTCTACCAATGGAATTTCATATTTTTCACAAATTGCCAAAATCTCATTCATCAAAGCAGGCATACCATAAAGGTGAACTACAATTACTGCTTTTGGCTTTTTATTTTTACTGATTCTATCTTGTATTGCTTTTTCCAGATATGCTGGTGACATATTCCAATTGACTTCATCGGAATCTACAAAAACAGGATTGGCACCTAAATATTTTATCGGATTTGCAGAAGCAGAAAATGTAAATGATTGGCATATTACCTCATCACCATAACCGATGCCTAATTGTATCAATGCCAGATGTAATGCTGCTGTTCCGGAACTAAGTGCCGCAACAAATTTATCTTTAATAAGAAATTTTTCTATGGCAACCTCAAATTCATCTACATTTTTGCCCAAAGGCGCAACCCAATTTTGATCAAACGCTTCTTGAACATATTTCATTTCCCCACCGCCCATATGTGGAGACGATAGCCAGATTTTAGACTTCATTTATTTTAAAATACGTTAGTTTAAATTTTATTCAAACTTATAATTTGATTGCTATTTACTTTTATAAATTACAATTAAAATATTAGATTGATATTTTCACAAAGTTACTCAATTAAAGCATAAAAATATTGCCATGATACTGTTTTTTCTGCATTATATTTTTCTTGTAAAATATTGGGGATTGCATGAATCTTCTTGCCCTCATTATCTTCTATCATAATTGTTTTCCAACCTAGTAGATTGGGCGTGATAAAATCCTTTTTGGGATTATCCGCAATATAGAAAAACTCATATCCAGGCTCTAGGAAAACATTATAATTCTTTTTATCCGGCTTTTCTGACCCAAACTCTTCTGAAATTATGATTTTATCAAAATAATTTTCAATATCCAATGCCTTAATCTTGTTTCTCTGAGTAACGGATCTACCATCTGTAAGCAGCCCCATTTTTATATTTTCGTCTTTTAATTTATTCAAAATATCTTTTACTCCATCTCTTAAATTGATATCGGGAAAATGCTCACGATATAATGTGAGGAGCACTTCTTTTGAAGAATGAAATTTCGAAGCTAAAATTCCAAAAACGTCTTGTTGCTTATAGTAAAGCTCAAGCATCTCATTATAAAGAGAAATATAATTATCGTCTGGGACAAGTTTTTTTGCAATTTCTTTATAAGCAGATTTTAGAAAATCCACCTCATAAAAGAGTGTATCATCCAGATCGAAAACAATATATTTATTCATAATTTCTTACAAGAACTTCTGCATCATATCTTAGCATTAATAATTTGTCTTCCCAATCATCAGTATAATTAATGCATTTATTTTCAAAATATTCTTCGATTAACATTTTTGGATAATTAGCTCCTGCTTCATAAGAAAGCGGATATCCCCCTCCGAATCTTGGGTTAATCTCGATTGCTATAATATCGTTATTGTTTTTGTTGTAGAACAATTGAATTGTAATGCATCCTATTGCACCGGATATTATATGGAGTTTTTCTAGTAAGTAATTTATAATTTCATTTTTAGTAGTAACACCTTTATGGATTTCTCCACTTCTTATAGCAATTCTCTGTCTTGGAACTGCACATGATAACTCATTATTTTTGTTATAATAGCAATCTACAGTATATTCTTTATATAGAGAAGAATCTATATATTCCATAAACATAAACTTAGGATGACCCAAATGATAATCTGTAATTTCATCTTCTTTTTTAATTATATAGATATCCTGACTCAGGCTACCATCATATGGCTTGATGAAAAGTGGAAAAGTTGGATTTTTTTTATCAATAGGTTTAGGAAATTTTATATCATGCTTTGAAAAAAAATTATTTAATTCTCTCTTGTCTCTACAACTTTTAATTAATTGCTTATCTGAAATAATCAAATAAATATTATTAAGTTTAAAAAAGCCAATACTATCTGAAAAAACTCTCAATTCGGTATCAATGGTAGGAATTACCATTCCTATATTTTCTTTTTCACAAATATTTAAAATTTCTGGGATGTAATTTTCATCTGTTACTTTACAAACTTTGTAATAAAAATCCGAAATTTGACAAGCCGGTGATAATTCTGGTTGAAGATCAACTGTAATTACCCTGGAATCAGGAAATTTTTTTTTAAGTTCTTTCATAAAAGCATTAACCAAAGAAACCCTTTGTCCTGCAGATGTAATTAAAATATTTGTCTTCATTTTTTAGTTCTTTCCATTAAAACTTTCTGTAGTTGCTTGTCCAACAGTATTAATACCTTCTCTTTTAAGCACTTTTTTAATAGTTAATAAAAATATTTTAGCGTCCAGTAAAAAACTGATATTATTGACATAGTACACATCATAAATAAACTTTTGAGCCCACGTGATTGTGTTTCTACCATTAACCTGAGCCCACCCTGTTATTCCCGGCTTAATCAAATGTCTTTTCTTCTGTTCTTCATTATATAAAGAAAGATAGCTTACCAAAAGTGGACGAGGCCCTATAAAACTCATATCCCCTTTCAAAACATTGATTAGCTGAGGAAGTTCGTCTAAAGAAGTTTTTCTTACGAATTTCCCCATTTTTGTCAATCTGAATTCATCCGGCAAAAGATTTCCGAACTCATCTTTCTGGTCTGTCATAGTTTTAAACTTAATGATTTTGAAAACTTTTTCATTCTTACCCGGGCGGCTCTGAAGAAAAAATACATTTTTCTGATTAAAAAAATATAACAGAGTGATAACTATCAATAATACAGGAGATAATATCAATAACAGTATAAATGAAAATATAAAATCAAATGATGGTTTTAAAAAGCTTTTGTACATCTTAACAAAACAAATCCGAAATTTTAAAATTCCGGATTTAAATATTTTTAAATATTAGTTTTCTTATTTTTTCTCTGATAATAAATCATCAAAGACATACCGCTTAGTAGTAATACCGGGATAAGACTATTAATAGGTACAGGTTCACCCGGATTACCAGGACCTTCCGGATGTTCACCTCCATTAGGGACTAAATTAGAATTTTGTTCCTCATTTTCGTTAAATGTATTATTTGGAGCACTTTGAACCTGTGTTGGATCATTTGGATCAACATTATGGTTGGATTGCTGTTCATTAGATTGAATTTGATTATTATTATCAAACTCATTCTCAGCTCTAAACTGCGCTAAACATATAACACTCAAGGTGATACATATAATGGACAAATATTTTCTCATCTGAAGTTTGAAACTAGACATATTTTTCAGGTTGTAAAGATATAAAATTTTAATAAAAATATATAAATTATTAACATTAAATAAAATTAACAATTCTTTTATCAATCTTTTATGTATGTTTATTTAATTATTTTTTTTGTTCTGACATTTCCAGAATTTTCAGCTTTTATAATATAAACGCCTGACGAAAGTGTGCTAACATCCATTCTAATAGATTTTTCCGAAGAATATTTAGACTGGATCAATTTCCCACTTACATCATAAAGTTCTATTTTACCCAAATTTGCAGAAGATTTTATTACAAAATAATTTCCATCTCTATATACGATAAAATCTGATTTGCTAAGATTGTTTGTTCCTAAAACTTCTTTGTTCTTATATACGATCTCAAATCTGTTTTCATCCGTACCTTTGCTAGTACTGAAAGTATAATCCTGAGAAGTAAGATCTGTATAAGTAACGGTCAGTTTATCTCTCAAATATATTTTCTGATCGGAAACAAATATTCCTTCTCTATTGCCCAAGCTTATTTTATAAGTACCATTCATAGAATACTTTGCACCTAGAGCCACAAAATCTTCATCGCTAATAGGATTACTTCTAGCCTGGATATGTAGCTTTTGTGTATTAATCTTCGAGTAGAAAGAATCATCCCCAACAGATAAAAGTTCCGCATCGTAATCCGCATCATATTGATTAGTCGCTCCATCCATGTGTGCTATTAGAATCGTATTGGAAATATTATATGGCGATACCATTTTTAGCCAATAACGATTAATCTCATCACTCGCAGAGTTCTTATTATCATTATAAAAGTGTCCTGTATTATCATTAGTTCTTATGGAATTATCAAACTTAACAGTTCCTGTAACTGGCGTACTTCCGGTTGGAGGTGTTGCTCTCATCTGAACAATAAATCCTTGTGCTACTTTTATAAATTCGTTTGGAGTCGGAGTTCCTGTTGCAGAGTCTACACTTGTCGGCGAAGCTCCTCCAGCAAGAGTAATTGTAGCATAATTATTACCGGAATAAGAAGATCCTGCTTGTGTAGCACTTGCAGAGAAATTGGTCCAAAACCAAGCCTTTCCAAAAATAACATCACTGTTTTTAACACCATTACCCTGATCCAAATTATAAAACTTAATAAAGTTTATGTTTGAAGGATATGGATTTCCTATCAAATTATAACCATGCTCATAAGTAACTCCATTGATTATAGTATTTTTAGATTTCTGAATCTGGATTGAATAATCTCCATTATTAAGATTTCCATTAAACGATAAAGAATCGACCGCAAAGCTTGTTCCGTACGTAGACTTACCCCTTATAGCATAACCTTTTGCAGGGATAAATGTTGCATTTGTGGTAGCTTTGAAACTGTCATTTACCTCATTATACTCATAAGTCCTGTTATTAGGAGTTCCGGGAGAAAAACCACCACTACTGTTATTAGCATTGACATTAGTTGTATTAAGCAACACTTGATCTTTTACAGGAGAACTCCAGTAAGTATAATCAAGGGTTTTCATTTTTACATTTCTCTTCGCAATAGCTTTGTTGCTACTATTTCCATCTGTAAGTTTTGTCTGTGTAAGACTGGCATCACTTTCAATAATAATTTTGTTATCCGGCGTTGTTATGTCACCGCTAATTGTAATACTATGACCAGATTTGATTTTTAATAATCCTGTACTACTTTCTATGGTCAAATTTTTAACTGTAAAATCAGGCTGACCAGAGTTTCCTACATAGTAAGGAGTTCTAATAACGGCATCTAAAGTTGTGTCCGGTCCCGTTGTATTGGTCCATGCATTATTATTCCAAACAACGGTATTATTTGTTAAAACTGTTTGAGCATCAGAATTCACCGATTGGCAAGATCCGCTTTTTGCCCTGACCCTGTAATAATATGTCGTATTAGGAGTTAGGCCTGTAACAAGTTGAGATGTAACAGATCCTCCGGTAATAACTTTCGGATTGTATCCGCTGATTAATGATTCTACAACAGAATTATATTTAATACTAATATCATCTAAGGCAACATTACCAGAAGTTTTTAGATTATAATAAAACTCGAACTGAGTAATATTTGCTGGTAATGCGGGAGTAGTAGATGCATTATAAGTAATAGTTGTTCCCGTTGTTGGGATAGAGTTAGTTATGTTTTGGATTACTACCCATTGAGAGTTTACAGAATCCCAGCCTCTAACCCTGAACTCACTTGATGCAGCTGTACCTTGACCTTTGATCCAGAATTTCAATTCTGTAGCACTTCCTGAAAGAACCGGAGTCAAAATCTTATCTGCTGTGGTATCAAAACTTACAGAAGGTGAAGATTGTCCATAATTTCCGGAAGTAGTATAAGTGCTGCTGATCCCTGTATATATCCAGTCTGTAGGTGCAGTAGTTCCATTATCAAAACCATTTGTAAGTGTTGCCGTCCCTGTAGACATTGTATAAACATCCAGTTCATAACCGCTTGCGCCACTTACTGCTCCCCAATTTGCGGTGAAAGTAGTAGCTGTAATATCTGTTGTATTTGTAACCGGTTTAGCCAGCGTTGCTGTTCCGGAAACAGAAAGCGTAGGATATGTAGAAACTCCTCCTCCACTGAATGTTACCGTTCCGGATGAAATACTTCCGCAAGTGGAAGGAACATATTTTACTGAAATATTAAGAGCTGATAATGTTGATGTTGTATAAGCAACTGATGTTGAGCTACCCCAAGTTGTTCCTCCATCAGAAGAAATTTGAAAATCAGTCGGAGCTGTCAAAGTAATATTTGATGGAGCACCAGTCAGGTTAGTTCCGGACAAACTGAATGTTTGAGGAGTAACTGTTGAACCTATATCATTGCTTCCAAAACTTAATGAGGCTGAAGAGGTTCCATTTACCAATAATGTTGGAGGACTTTGTTTTACCACAACATTATCCAAATACATATTATCTCCGTATTCTGAATGGAATTTGAAAGCGACATAAAATGTAGAAGCGTTCGCACAAGCTGTTGGCAAAGTTAATTTTTTAAGATTCCAAGCAGCAGAACCTGACGCTAAACCAGAATCAGTTCTTGCGAAAAAACCTCCGGAAACATCAGTCCAGTTAGCACCATCCAAGGAATACTGTATTTGAACCCCTTCATTAAGATAGCTACCGGAATTATATGATGTATTATTTTCGTTTCTCCAATAAAACTCTAAGTCCACACTTTGTATGCCAACAGATGATAATGGAGCTGTAATTAATCTCTCTTCAGAACCGATTCCCCCGCCTGAATTAGAATATGAATTATATCGTACAAAATAGCTTCCTTCTTGTGGACTGGTTGTGGGATTAGTTCCTGATGTTACATAAGAAATTTTGGTTGCGGTTTGCGTAGATGTTGACACCAATGAAGTAGCCCAACAAGCTGGTGTTGTTGAAGCATTAAATCCTTGTGAGTAAGTAATAGGTGTAGCTGCACATTTGAACCCATTATCTTTCCCTACAGCAAAATATTGAGTTCCCGACAAAGTTGATGGTGTAAAAGCAGAAGCAGCATTTGCTGTGTAAGGATTGCTACCTGAAACAGTCGCTGTATTCTGTGTCCATGATGTTCCATCATAAAATCCTATGTAAGCCTGAGTTCCCGAGGCAAAATTAGTTCCCTGATCAGTTGTATTCCACTGAGGAACAACAGTAAGATTACTTCCACCAGATGTAGCTTCAGAAACAAGCCATCTGTCATTAACCGTATATGTTGCATCCTGAACATTTGGAACAGTTCCGGAAGTCAAAATTACACCATAAACATCAGACGTTCCCGCATTGGTAAATGTTATTGGATTGTAAGCACTTGCCGATCCGACAGGGAAAACCACTGCACCAGATCCCACTGTTCTTTTCAATTGGCCTGTACCAGCTGTAACAATGTAATTAGACGAACTATTGCCAGTAATACTGCCAGACGCTCCTATTGTTAAATTGTTGGCCCCTAAAGTTATTTTTCCTGACGTTAAAGCTAATGTCTGATTTACTGTAACTGAACTTGATGTTCCACTCAGAGTAAGTCCTGTAGAGTTATTGATAGTAAGATAATCGAATGTAGTCGCTCCTGTTATTGTTTGTGCCGAAGTACCATTAAAAATTATAGTTCTATTGTTAGTATTAAACGTTCCATTATTAACCAAATTACCACCAATACTAAGATCAGAACCAATACTTCCCTCTAAGTTAATGGTACTGCCTGAATTGATTGTTAATGTCCCCGCCAAACCTCTTGCTCCGGTTGGCATAGTAATATTAGAACTGTTCAAAGTAACATTTTGAGGAATACCGATTCCTGCCGTATTGGAATTACCAATCCATTCTATATTGACTGTATAAGGATTAACAGCATTATAAATCAATGTTGAAGTATTGGCATATTTTGGCGCATTGACGTTTGCATATCCATTAGTATTGATTTGTAAAACACTGTTTACTGTTGTCAAATTACCTGTACCGAAATTTAATCCTTTATTCAAAGCTGTTGTTAAATAACTAGGATTAGCTGTAGTTCCTAATACTAATGATCCGCTACTGGCTGATGTTACAACTTTGTTACCTGATATTGCCAATACACCACCAGCAACACCAGAAATAATATTTCTAACTCCACCTGAAGCCAATATATTTCCATTATCCCCGGATAGTGTCAAAGTTTTTGCATTCAGATCGAGATTAGCTGCACCTAGTAATTGTAATACATCACCTGATGTACCATTAACAATAACATTACTGCTTAATTGCAGTGTTCCCGCAGCCTTGTTATTAATCAGATAAGCAAATGTTTCCGTATTGCTATTGGTCGCATTTGTATTTGTAATAGTTTGCGTTCCTGTAGCCGCATTAAAAAATACTGCTTTATTATTCGGGGTGAAAGTCCCTGCGTTTGCCCAGTTACCAGCCAAATAAAAATCACCATTTAAATTAAGTGCCGAAGTAGCACCTGAGTTACTAAAGTTACCTGTCAGATTAGATATTCCGTTAGAATTGAAAGTACCTGAATTAGTAACCGTTCCTGTAAAATTAGCCGTTGAATTGGTTGCCAATGTTCCGGAGTTGGTAGTAGTTCCAGTAACATTGAGTGTCGAATTGGCTGTTAAAGTCCCTGAATTGGCAATATTCCCTTTAACATTCAATACATCTCCGGAAGTTAAAGATCCGGAAGTAATACTGAGATTACCAGCCATTCCTCTTGCTGCACCGGAAGAATAACTAACGGCAGCATTGTTCTGAATCGTTACGTTATTAGGAACTCCACTACCTGCGGTTGTTCCTGTAGTTGTCCATTCCGTACCTACTCCATAAGTCGTGTTATATAATAATGTAGATGCAGATCCATACACCGGTGCATTAGAAGAAATATAACCTCCAGAGTTTAACTGCAAGGTACCATTAACTGTAATTGCATTAACTGCATCAAGCTGTCCATTTAAGGTTAGTATTCCGGCAACAGCTCCAACAGTAGTATTAAGCTGTGTACTTGATCCGGAATTAATTGTCACATTATAAGGAGGATTGCTTGTTGGCCAAAAACCGTTGCCAGACCCAACACCATACAAACTTCCATTATTAAAAACTAATGAGCTTCCCGTTGCTGCATAAGATAATGCTGTTCCGCTAGCATAGCCTCCGTTATTAAGCTGGAAAGTCCCGTTGATAGTCGTTGTTCCATTGTTGGTATATGTTACATTGGTTGCTAATGTTCCATTAACTGTAGTACTTGTACCGCTGTTACGAGTAGAATATGTAGCATTATCCATTGTAACAGTATGCCCAGAAGCAATTATTGCATTAGTAGAAGATGTTGGTACAACTCCGCCTACCCATGTGCTTGTACTGGACCAATTCCCTGATTGTGCAGAAGTAATAGCTGTAGAACCCGATGCATCAAGCTTTAATGACTGAATTCTAACGCCTCTCCCGCTAGTTGCCGAATTAGAAAATCGAAATTTTGTTGTAGATGTAAAAGTTTGTGTAATAACAATAGGCCCCCCCGTTACATAAGTTGTAGATGTCGGTGTAGCTGTAGTATAAGTTGTAGTATTCCAAGAAGTTCCTCCATTAGTAGAAAACTCAATTTTTAAAGAATTATTTGCTCCCGAACCATATGTTGCAACATTTACATTAATTGTAGCTGTTGTATATGCCGAAAGATCATAGCTGGGAGTAACAATATAATCACTTGTTGTTCCTGCTTCAACAAGAAGATATGTGCTTTGGTCAACAGCATTTGCAGTAACATTGTTTGTTAAAACAAATCCAGTTGGAATAGTTGCAGTAGTATTACTATAGGTAAAAATGTTTTGCCCCGAAACACTACCAGAAAAAAATAGAATTAAAAGCAATACAACTTGCTTATAAATTTTTTTTGTGTTTTGTTGATTAAATAAATTTTTCTTCATCGGTATATAAAGTCTATTTTTAAAAAACTAGAAATAAGGGCGCTAAATTAATTAATTTTTACATACTCGCATAAAAAAAGTTAAATTATTTTTGATTACTTATTATTTAAAGGATTTTCATAATGATAATCAAATAAGCGTTTGAATTTTTTGACATATACAAAATAAAAAAAGACACTTAAAAGTGCCTCTAATATTAGATATTTTAAAGTTTATTTAATTATTTTTTTAGTTTTTATATCTCCGGAATTCTCAACTTTTAATATATAAACACCATTTAAAAATGTAGACATATCAATTCTTACTTCTAGGTCGTTGGTGTTTAAGGATTTAATCAATTTTCCGGAAACATCAAATACTTTAATTTCTCCCAGTTTTTTAGATGATTTGATGACCTGGTTATTACCATCTTTATAAACTATAAAATCAGATTTGGAATTAGATCCTGTGTTTAGAACCGCTTCATCCTTATAAACAATTTCGAAACGTGTAATATCGGTCCCTTTTGTAGCCTGGAAAATATAATCCTCATTACTTAGATTAATAATTTTATTCAACAGTTTATCTTTTAAATAAATGTTCTGCGAACTTCCAAATATCCCCTCTTTATTGGCAATGGAGATTTTGTAATTTCCATTCTGAGAATAAACATTTCCCAAACCGACTTTATCATCAATATCAAAACTAGCTTTACCTTGTATTGCCAACTTTTTACTGTCTAATAATGAATAGAAAGAATCTGATCCGATAATGAATAATTCTCCGTCAAAATCAATCTCATAACCGTTTGTTGCGCCTGGAATATAACCTATCAAAATTACATTGGAAATATTAGAAGGAGAAACCAGCCTTAGCCAAAATCTGTCCTTCTCAGTATTATTTTTATTATTAAAAAAAGTTCCGTTATCCGTTAATCTTACAGAATTGGAAAAACCGAGAGATTGTCCACCTCCTGCTTGCTTGGTTTTGATAATGAATCCCTGGCCAACTTTGATAATGTTATTTGGAGTTATGCTTGCTAGAGAAGGCTGATCCGGAGCACCGTCTATATGTACTGCAGGCGTTCCACCGGTAAGATTATATATCGCATAATTGTTCCCTGAATAACCGGAACCTTGCTGTTGTGTCACTGTCATATCATTATTGGTCCAAAAGTAGGCTGTCGCATACATCTTTGTGGAATTGGATGCATACAAATCATCAAAATTTATATTAGAAGGATATGGATTACCTATCAGATTATAACCTTTGGATACACTGGTCCACTTCAAAGGAGAAAAAGATAAACCTGCATTATGAGGAACGCCTGCAAAAGTAAACTCATAAGAAGTTGTTGGCATTGTCGTAGTAAAGTTATCCATACCTCTTATTGCATAACCCTTTCCTGTTTCAAATACTGATGAATCATTTAACAAGAAAGCTCCTGTGTTTTTAAAAGTATCAGTCGCTTCATCATAGACAAAAAATCTGCTTTTTGGTGTACCTCCGGTTTGACCTCCATTCGAGAAAGCATATAGATTCTGCGAAGTTACAGGTGAGCTCCAATACGTGTAGCCCATTTTCGGCAGTTTAGCCTTTCGCGAAGATTTGATATTTCCTGTGTTAACAGCATCATCATCCTGCATCAATTGTGCATTAGATCCAAAGCTAACGGTTCCGCCAGTATTAGCAATACCCTTATGAGCATATAGAACATTCGAAGTTGTGTTATCAGCTGTTTCAGAAATTTTTAATGTCCCTGCACTAACTGTCGTCAGATTATTAACTGTCAAATTACCTGTAGCCGCCGTTTTAGTTCCTGCTGTTGAGACCGCCAGGTTTTCATATGATAAGTTATTGGTAACTATTTGGTCGGCTCCTGTATAATCTATTGTAGATCCTGTATCTAAAGTTATAGTTGGATTGTTGGTATTTTTTATAGCTGTTGTAGCTGCTCCACTGAAGCCATTATCATTATTAACTTTAAATCTCGCTCCGTTTCTTACTGTAAAATGACCTCCGTTTTGAAATGTCAATCCACCATTTGTTGTTGTTCCTGCCACCACATTTGTACCCGAAACAATAATATTTGCATATTGTGGTGATAATCTGATCTGTGTTGCTGAAGCTCCCGTGAATTCTATTGTAGAAGCACCCGCTAAAGAATAAGTTCCTTGTGCATCTGGTTTTGTTCCGCTTCCACCTGTAATAAATTTGCTGGTGCCGAGCATTGTCAGATTGGTACCACTTCCACCAAATGTTTTTGTATCAGCATCCACAACTACTCCCGAATTTATGGTGACAGTTCCCGTAATAGAACTTATCGTTGTTGTTGTTTTTGTTCCACCGCCGCTAAATGTTAGATTCTTATAAGCAAAATCCGTTACAGCCTGATTTCCATTCAACCCATATTCTATAATAGAATTATTTCCAAGTGTTGGAATTATACTTGGTATACTTGTGTTAATTCCTGTAAAACCCTGCGCATCTCTTGTAATAAATGTTCCATCAATATTAATTGCAGGAGCGCCACCAGTTGAAGTGATGTAATTCTCGCCGTTATTGTCAAATGTACCACCACTGGCAATGTTTAATACAGCACTTGTATTGCTTAGACTCAGATTACTATTTGCAGCACTGTTTAATGTAAATGTAGTCCCTCCGGCAATATTTAATGCATTGGTAATAGTAGTTGTGATACCGCTCATATTATTAGTAACGTTAGCATTAATGTTAACTATAGCCGGGTTTCCCATATTAACATTGAATGGTGTTGTTGTTGCACCGTTAAAAGTATAATTCAAGCCTGCTATCAACTGTACCCTTCCTGCTGCTGATGTTGGAGATACGCTATTAAAATTTTGTAAGCTTCCTGTTGTACCTGTTCCACCAATTCCTCCAGAATTAGAAGTGATTAACGTAGCTCCTGCATTAGTATTAATTCTCGGGACAGTAGATGTTCCTGCAGATATTGTGTAGTTTTGAAAATCAAGAATACCATTTACATTAACAACAACAGCGGGATTAGTTGCTGAAGACCCTATTGTAATATTGTTTAGTAATTGTAACTCGCTGCCGTTATTGATTGTTATCGGAGCCCAGTTAAGCAATCCCGAATTGGTGGTATAGGTCAATGTTTGTATTCCCGAACCATTAAATACAAATCCTGTAGGAGAATTTTCTGAAAATGTCTGAATCAGCCCCGTTCCTGTAAAACTAAAGTTACCCGCAATATTGATAGCGTTACCCGAAACAGCTCCGGTGATAGTTGATCCGCCAAAATCCAAAACTACACCATTGGCAGAATCACCAGAACTTGTAGAAGTAAGATTTCTACCGACACTTATTATTCCGGATCCGGAAGAGGAGTTTGTATATTCCAGATCAACAATAGAATTTCCTGATAAAATAAAATCACGAGCTACCGTTACTGTCGTGGTTGGACTTGTTGATGCATATAATAAAATTAAATATCCTGACCCGCTCATTAGCAAATCTCTTCCGATATTCAATGTACCAATACCTGCGCTTCCATTGATTCTCACTTCACCGGTGCCGGATATAGACATATCATTGGTAACAGTTGTTGTAGAAGTCACACCACTTGTATAAGCAATTGCAAATACACCTCCTTCTATTGAAACGGAGTTTAATGTATTAGCATAAGTTCCTGGTGTAGTCCCTCCCATTGTAAACGTATTACCTCCATTAGTCGATAATAATCTGAATAATCCATTGACTCGAAATGCATTATTATTTATGGTAAGGTTCCCTGATTGTGATGTTCCATTCCAGGTAAAATTACCATAGGTTTGTGCATAATTAGCAGGAAACGCACTAGTTGCTCCTGAAACATTACACAAACTGGCCATATCCCAGGTTGCAATAGGTATAGCTCCACCGCTTCGGGAATGATTATATACTCCTGTTGAACTAAATGCTGCTGTACCATTATTAGTTAAAGTTCCTCCTGAACTCATATTCAATGTCCCATTGATCTGCAGATCAGTTCCTGTTCCATCAGATACGGTAAGAGTAGAAGTCAATGTTAAAAAACCTCCGGATTCTACAGTAATAGCTTTTCCGGTGGCAGCGGCTGCAACAGTAATAGTATGCCCACTTCTTACAGTAATTGCCGTTGCAGAGGATGTAGGCACCAAAGTTGCGTCTATCCAGTTTATATTATCTGATGAAGATTCCCAGCTTGCAGCAGTTCCCCAGTTACCGGGTGATCCTGTTTGCTTGGAACGGAAATAATCCGTAGCAGAACTTACTAAATTAATATTAAATGTATTAGAGTCGACACTTGTAAAAGAAGATGAACCGGCAGTTAATTTAAGCCCTGTACCAGTTGCCGTATGCTGTAAGGCAGAATAGGTCGCCAATCCCGAGACAGGAGTTACATTGACCGGGCTTCCTGACAAAGACCCTGTAGATGTTACAGCTACAGATGTTACATAATCCAAATCTCTGTTCCCGTTAGCATCATTTGCTGAAACTGTTACGGAAGGAGACATATTAACATTTATTGCAGTATTGGAAGGTTGCTGAACAAATGCCAGTTTTGTAGCAACTACAGTGACAGCATTATTATTCGACCCCGACTCCACTGCAGTTCCAGCGCCTGACTCAAATTGAGTCGATGTTGCAGAACTTGCAGTTGTAAAATTAGTTCTGTCAACTTTGAATGCCAGATTCAATCCATCAATTGTTGTTGGCAATGTCCCTCCCAATGTTGTATTAAGCCAAATTTTCAAAGTATAGGTTTTACTGGCTCCATCCCCAACATAACCTAATGCTGAGGTTGTTGTCGGAATACCGGAAAAAGTAATATTAGCAGCATTAACTGTTCCGGTAATGGTATTGGTGCCGTCAGTCAGAACAGCCCCTGCAATGGCCTGAGTCCAATCGGAAACATCATTTCCTGTTCCTTGCGGAACGATAATCTGGTTAATCAATGTTGGCAAAGCATCATTGCCTGATGTAGTATTGTTATCATCCGTGACAGTAAAATCAAAATTAAGAACTGATGATGCCTGTGTGTTAATTAAAGACGATAAAGTTGACGGTTCTGCTCCTGCTCCTGGAGACACACCGGAGTAAGAAGAAGCTACACCTGATGCTGTCACAGAAACATCATCCCAGCCTAAATTATCCGAACTGCTCCCTCCGGCATGAATAAATCTTATATAAATATAATCACCATTAGGTATAGAAAGAGAACCTACTGTCTGTGAAAGTGTCGTTCCTGTAGAAATATTTGCGGTAGCATCATTAAATGTTAAAACAGAAGTTAGTGCACCTGCTGCGGGAATAATACCTGTTGAGTTAGTTGAATAAGTTAATGAAACTGTTGGGGAATTAGAACCAGATTTCCACATCCTGGCAACTAATGAAAAATTAAGACTGGTAATTGTAGATCCTGTATTATTCTGTAATCTCCAGGTTGCATTACCATTGCTTGCTGTTCCGGAACCAAGATAAGACATGTTGGTATTCCCATACCAGCCTCCGGCAGTACCTGTGGTCTGTGTAGTGCCCTGAAAAGCATTACCATTAGTACCTGTTCCGCTCGTCGTCCAGTTTGCCGGTAATGTTGATGTTCCTGAATATGAATTAAAATTTTCAACAACTGCAACACCTAAAGTTGTGATTGAAGCCTGTCCCCATCCTAAAATAGAAAGCAATGAAAATAGAAATACCAAATGTATTCTATTAATAACAGAGAATAAATTTGTTTTCATTATAATTTGTGTATGTGTTAATTAGAAATAGCTTACTAAATTAATTATTTTTTATTTACCATATAAAAAAACTTAAAACATTTTCAATTAACCATTTACCAATAGATTTTTTACAATTACATTCAAATAAGTGTTTAATATTTTAAACAAAAAAAAGAGAGGCACTTAAAGCATCTCTCTTTATTAGATTTTTTGAAACTTACTTAATAATTTTCTTAGTTCTAATATCTCCGGAATTCTCAGCTTTTATTATATAAACTCCATTGACAAGTACAGAAGTATCGAGTTTTAAAATTTTCTCTTTTGTATTTGCAGTCATCATCAGTCTGCCGGAAGAATCATAAACCTCGATCTTACCTAATTGTTTAGATGATTTTATAATATAATCACCATTGGTTCTGTAAACCTCAAATTCTGACTTTGTTGCGTCATCAGATGCTAAAACAGCATCCTCTTTATACACAATTTCAAAGCGGGTTTCATCTGTCCCTTTGATTGCTGAAAAGCTGTAGTCTTTTTCTCTCAGATTTGTTAGACTATTTAGCAATTTATCCTTTAGGTAAACATTCTGATTTTCACCAAATACCCCTTGATTATTTTCCAAACTGATTTTATAAGTTCCATTTGCAGAATATTTGGTTCCCAAAGATACAACATCATTGTCGGCGAAACTTGCTCTAGCCTGAATTTGGAATTTATGAGTAGACAATTTTGAATAAAAAGAATCATCTCCTACAGCTATAAGATCAGCATCGTAATCTCCGTCATAAGCATTCGTTGCACCATCCATGTACGCAACCAATATCGTATTAATAATATTCTGTGGCGTTATTAATTTTAACCAATATCGATTGACATCTTCGGAAGATTTGTTATTATAGAAAACTCCTGCTTCATTATTTCTGATTGTATTATCAAAACTAAGAGCTTGTCCGGTTCCTATGTTTTTAGCTTGCACAATAAAGCCTTGTCCAACCTTTATATTTTTGGTTGGCGTATAAGCTCCCGATGAAGGAGACGGCGTTACCGTTGTATCACTATAGGTTGGCGGTGTTCCTCCTGCTAAAGTGATTGTAGCATAATTATTACCCGAATAACTAGAACCTTGTTGGGTTGTTGTAGGTGTAATATTACTCCAGAACCAGGCCTTTCCGTAAATAATATTTTTGTTATTACTTAAATTAAAAAACTTAACAAAATCAATATTAGAAGGATATGGATTACCTATGAGATTATAACCATGCTCAACCGTGCCTCCTGTTCCTGTATTGGCGGATTTCTGAATATTGACAGTATAAGATCCGTTATTTGGCGTACCAACAAACTTTAAGGTATTATCAGAAGTTAAAACCGATGCATCATAACTATCTTTACCTCTTATTGCATAGCCTTTTGCAGTCACAAATGTAGTTTCTGTAGAAGGAACTGCTTTGAATGTATCATTGGGCTCATAATAATATAAAATCCTGTTATTTGGTGTACCGACTGAGAAACCATCATTGAGTGTTGTATCATTCAAAAGCTTTTGTCCAGACACTGGTGTGCTCCAGTAGATGTAATCCATTTTGCGCATTTTAACATCACGATGTGCTAATATTTTTCCAGTATTTACCGCACTACCATTTTCTTGTAATAACACAGCGTCACTTTCCAGCGTCAGGTTATCATTATTAGAATTATTGGCAATTGTAATACCATCAACAACTTTAAGCGAGTTACTAGCAGTAATAGTTGTTTTACCTGTGCTTGCAATAGTCAGTGATTTGACTTCAGCATTATTAATATTAATGACAACTGTTTTGTCAGCCGGTATTATAACACACTTGGTATTGTTAGGCACCTGGTTTATGCTCCAATTTCCTGCTGTATTCCAGTTAGTGTCAACCGCTCCAGTGAATTCATTTTTATTTTTTGTCACACTGACAACAGATGTTTTATCACAAGTTCCCTGAGTCGATTTTGCAGTATAAGATTGTGTTCCATCCGGAGCTGCATATAGTGTTGCAGCATAAGATCCCGCAGTATACGCTGTTGTTAATGTAGAGTTCGTGTACAATCCAGTTACAGGAGTCCACACTATCTGTTGTTCAGATTTACTTCCTGACACTTTAATATTATCAAGTGCCCAATACCAATCATAAGAAGCGGAATATAAGAATCTAATCATCAGATTTTCCTGTCCGACATAACTTGCCAAATCAATTGTAACAAGAGAAAAGGCGTTAGAACTTCCTTGATTAGCATTATAACTTGCTAAATTAGTAGATACCCAATTGGAACCTCCATCTGTAGAAATCTGAACTGTTCCAGAATCTCCGGAATTATATCTGTAATAATGATAAAATGTCAAGGATGCTGAAGTATAATTTTTCAACGAGAATACAGGCGAACGCAATTCTGTGTTAGTTGTAGAACCCGATCCCTGAGCATCACTATTTGATATAATGAATTTACTCGCATCATTGGAATTAAATGTTGTTGATGAATAAACGTATCCATTATTCTGTACTGTCCAGGCTGCATTTGCAGGTGTTCCTGCTGTAGAAGTGTTTGAAGTAGTCCACGAACCGGATACCGAATCTGTAAGTCCATTTTCAAAGGTTAAATTAACAGCATTTGAATTAGGCGTAGATACAACTCCACCTGTAGCTTCCAATTTTACATAATCTGTTGTACAAGCATCAGCACCACCAGGAGATACAGTAGATGCAATATTTATATCTGTAGGTACAGGATTGATGGTAGCAGTAACTAAAGTCCTGACATTTGATTCACAACCATTATATGCTGCAACATAGTAATTTGTTGTAGTACTAATGGAAGGCGTAGTCCAGTTATTAGTGGACGACGTGCCAACCAGAGTTCCCCCTGTAACTGCTGAATACCATCTGTATTCTGTGATTGCGGAGCCCAGAGTACTGCCGTTAGCCGTTAATTGTACTGTTCCTGTACCGCAATTACTACCTCCTGTTACAGAAGTAATTTTCGGAAGCGCATTTCCATTAAATTCATCGGCTCCTAAATCCGGATTAGATGACGATCTTGAATCATTATCAATATCAGTACTGATTCCGGATATCGGTGTTCCAGCACTTTCTATAGGCGTACAAGAGCTGCCTGACAAATGCAAGTCCGTAGCTGATACAAACGGCGGCAATACATTCAGTGAATTAACATCCGAACCAGTTGCCGTCTGCCATGCTGCTAAAGTTGACTGAGCAGATACTAAATACCCTAATGTACCTGCAGAATAATAATCATTATAATCTATATTACTGAATATTGTTTTGGCAGACGTAGAATATATAGCATAACGCGTATTAGATGTTTGACTGTTGGCAAAAATATTATTTCTCATATCCACAGAACTCGCAGTAGAAACACTGCTATAGATATATAACGCTGCACTAATACCTGTAGTTTGATTTGTCGTTAAATTAACTGAATTGTAATAAAGTTTATAGCCACCACCAGAATACAGATATATTCCGTGTCCATTTCTGGTAAGAGTCGCTGAACCATAGCCTGCAACATCCCATATCATATTATTATACGAAGCAGTATTGGCAACTGTTGCAGAAGAACCTAGAAATATTCCAGCTGCACCGTAGCCACTTGTGTTGGTATTTTTAATATTAGAAATTTTATTGGAATAAATGTTGACATTTGCAGTTGCACCGCCAATTTCAATACCTGTACTACCATCTACATAACTTCCCAATGAGGAAATATTAGAGATATTATTATTGTAGATATTAATAGCTGAAACCGTACTTCCGGAACTTACATATATACCTCCCGCTGTATAACTTCCACTAACAGTGGATGCTACACCGGATATATTATTTCCATAAACGGCAGCCTTATTAGCTGCTGTTGCTAACCAAATACCCGTCACACTCTCACTATTTGAGTTTGAAATGTTGCCAACAGTATTATTAGAAATGACTGAATTCCCATCTACTCCTTGTACATAAATACCTATCAATCGTATAGAATTTGCACCAGAAGAATTTAAAGTATTACCATCAATCAATAATCCATTGCCATTATTAGTAGCAGTATTCCCAATTACATATATACCTACATAAGCCTTATTGACAGAATTGTTCTGA
Organism: Epilithonimonas pallida; assembly: GCF_900182975.1. Taxonomy (NCBI): domain Bacteria; kingdom Pseudomonadati; phylum Bacteroidota; class Flavobacteriia; order Flavobacteriales; family Weeksellaceae; genus Epilithonimonas; species Epilithonimonas pallida. Next base: position 161,070 of record NZ_FXUO01000006.1, read on the forward strand.
ATAGTAATATTATTAAAATAGCCTGCATTTCCTATAGTTGCAGAAGAAGACACCACCACAGCAGAAGAGGTATTTGCCCCATTTGTCAAAACTGTATTTTTTAGGATAACATTCGTTACGGGAGTACTATCCGGAGAGCCAATTACAACAACATTTGGACTCGTAGCAGAAGTGTTTGTCAATATCAAATCTCTAGTTGTTCCCCCGACCGAATTACTTCCATCGATGACAACATTACTGCCACCATTGATTTTAATTAATGGATTAGATGCTGCCGCACCACTTATAACAGGCGATGTTCCGGCTGCAGGTTTTATAGTAACTGTATTAGTCGAGCTTGAACCAGAAATACTTGGTATTACTATAGGGAATGTTTCCGACGACGAATTGTAACTACTATTTATAGAAAGTGTTGTTGGCTGACTAATACTACAAACAGATAAATCCGCAATTGCTGCCGTTAATGTAGGATAAACACTTCCAGAAGTCGTAACGCTTCCACCTACAGAAATGACGGAGCTAAAAGCCGGACAACCAGTTGTAGTCGCATTGGCCTGTGTTGCCGAAGCAGAATATATCGGTCCTCCTGAACAACCTGTATTATTATAAGAAAAGACAAAATAATAATATGTTGTTCCTCCCATTAATGAAGATGATGTCCAACTACCTGCAGTTGTTCCAACGTATTCTATATATCCATTAGTCGCAACAGAAGTATTAGCGCCTACTGTATATGTAACTCCTGAAGACAAAACAGGAAGTGAGGATGATGTAGATCTTACAACTACATAACCGGTCGGTACGGATGAACTGCCAGTAGCTGTGAAGTTTCCTGATATTGAGCTAATTCCTGTAGTCGTAGCACTTGCTGTTGCTGCCAAACCTGTTGGAACAGCACATGAAGGAACAAAGCTTCCTGTAAGATAAGCACTATCACAGCTACCATTATTTGCTTTTATTCTGTAATAATATGTGGTTGCCGCATTGGTAAAGGTAATTGCTTGAGAAGTTGAAGTACCTGCATTATATGGAGATCCCGGAATTGGAGTTGTATAACCCGAATCTGTATAAACCTCAACGGTATAGTTTATTGTCCCTGCAGAACCACCAGCTACCGATGCAACCCAATTGATCGTTGCAGAACTGCTTGTAATACCTGTAACAGGAGTAGTGGCCGCTGTTGGTGCAGCCGCACAAGTTACTTTATTTCCGGATAAAGGCGAGGTTGCTAAATAATATGGTGCACCACTACAAGCATTATTATAGGAAAATACATAATAATAATATTTTGTATTACTTGTCAAACCCGAATCAGTAAATGTAGTCGCATTAGCCGTTGTTGCACTTCCCTGAATGACATAATAAGAAATACCTCCTAAAGTAACAGTGTTGGCCGTAGTATAAGTCGTTCCATTTACTGGTGTTGGAGCTGTGGAACTCGTACTTCTTAGGATAAGATATCCACTGGGAGCAGTTGCAGGAGCAGTAAATGAGCCTGCTATGGAAGTAGAAGATGTGGTTCCAAAAGATAAAGAAGATGGCTGAGCAGACGGCGTTGTACACGTACTAAGACTTGTAACCGAAACATTATCAACATATATATCATCATTACCATAGTCAGATGTGAATTCAAATCTAATAACACAGGTAGATGATGTAGAAGATGAAACTGAAGCAATTGATTTAGTTGACCACGCTGCTGACACCCCATAAGATCCTAATGAACTTCCAAATGTTTTACCACCATCCGTTGACAGATAGATATTTAATACATCTGTTCCTGTGGGATTAATGTAATCAAATGATAGCTGCTTTGTGCCAACAGTAGAAAAATTTAAATAAAAATCCAAATACCCTTTACCTGATAAACCGTTTGTAGTAACTGCATTATCATGATTAAACGTATGAAATCTTGCACTTCTACTACCTTGAGCTGCTCCCAACGTAGAGCTTCCTGATGTGCCAGACCAAACGGAGTTAGCAGTGGTCACATCACTAGCTCTAACAGAGCCATTACCAGTTCCCGGCATCGTAAGAACACCGTTAGCCGCCGGCACATCCCCAACTGAAGTCATATTTTGCCATGCATTTTCAAAATTTTGTGTGTAAGGCAATGATTGATAAAACGATGATGACACAGGTGTCCATGAGTAGGTTAATCCGGCAGTAGGAAAATAGGCGGTAGTAAAAATCATCACATTAGGCCCACCTACACCAGTTCCTGATGTAATTCTTGCTGTATTACCATTATCTCCTGCAGCACCTGAAGCTGACCAAGTGTTATACGGAGATGTAGCATAGACCATTCTGTTGGAAAAAGAAGTATTACTAGATCCCCTTAATCCTACTTGTCCAAAATTACTCGCCGTTGTAGAAGTTGCAGCAACAGTTGGCGTATTATATACAATATCTACTTTATTAGTTGTTTCACTTAATCTGATTTGAAAAGTCAATTTTTCAGAACTCGGGTTAGTCGATCGGGCAATATCAGTAAACTGAACTACAAATACCTGATTGGGTGTTGAGTTCAAAGTTTGGTATCTAATTTCTGAAGACGCACCACTTGCTGTAGATTGTCTCATATCATAACCATAACCGGCAATGGCTCCAACATAGCCTGTTGCAGCAGAGATCGGATTATACGTAGTTGCCGTAGGAGCTGTCGTTGTAGTAGAGTTAGCCAACGTAATAAAACCATTATTACTTATGTATACCCTGTCACAAGCGGTTCCATTAAAAGTAAAAGTAAAAGGTAACGTAATTGCACTTGAGACAGCATCAGTAGAAATAGTAGCTCCTGACTGAAAAACAGTACCTCCTGTTATCGCAGTGTATGTGCCGCTACTCTGTGAAAAAGTATAAGGCATTGTCTGCGCTTTTGTCATCCATACGGACAAAGAAAACAACAAAAATAAGGCTTGCCAGAAAGCCGGAAAACCGGAACCGGTCTTCAATAATGTAAATTTTTTCATCATATATATTTTAGATGTATAATTTTTTTAATACAAATTCCATTTGCGTTGATTATTATGATGAAGCGAATGTATAAATTATTTTGAATTTTTTACATAAAAAAAATATTTATTTTAAAAAAAATGTATTATAATAATAAATATTGTGATTTTTGTTGAAAAAACAAATATTACATAATTATACGACAATGACAGATAAAAAAATTTCATACTGATAATTTTAATTCATTTTTTTTCTAAAAAACAAATAAATAATAGATTATATAAGAATTTATAAATGATATCAGTATTATTTTTAATGAAAAAAAATCAAACATCCGATTAAATAAAATCATGCAAAAAAGTCATCTCGCTGAGATGGCTTTTATTGATATTGATCAGATTTGTTACTTAATTAATTTTTTGGTTCTTACATCACCGGAGTTTTCAGCATTGAGAATATAAACGCCGTAAGGTAAATTATTAGCATCAATAACAAGTTTTTTCTCTTTGGAAAAAAGTTGCCGGATTAGCCTTCCGCCGGCATCAAATAATTCTACTTTATCAAGTTGTTGAGAAGATTCAACCACAAAAGTTTGTCCATTCCTGTAAACCTGGAAATCAGATTTACCGGTTCCATTATTTCCTAGCGTTTCTGCTTTATATACAATCTCAAAACGGGTATTGTTTGCTCCTTTTGTTGCTGTAAAATCATAGCTTTCATTGTTACTGAGATCAATATATTTATTAAGAAGCTTATCTTTCAAATAGATTTTCTGATTATTATCAAACAACCCTTCTGCGGTTTGAAGCCTGATCTTATAGGTTCCATCAACCGCAAAAACGTTTCCTAAAGTGATAACATCCTCTGTTGAAAAGTTACTAGATTTACCTTGGATCGCCAATTTTTTTGCACCTAATACAGAATAGAAAGAATCAGAACCTACTGTAAACAGCTCTCCATCAAAATCAGTTTCATAATTATCAGTTGCTCCATTAATATAACCTATAAGAATGGTATTGACCAAATTAGAAGGCGAAGTCATCGTTAACCAAAACCTATTCTTAGTTGTTTTCTGATAAAAGTTACCATTATCAGTTATCCTGATATTATTGCTGAAATCCAAAGGCTGATCTTTGCCGCCAGCTTTTGCCTGGATAATGAAAGCCTGACCTATTTGGATTTTCCCATTCGGAATAACGGAACCATTATAAGGATTATCAGGATTATAAGTTGCCGGTGACCCGCCTGTTCCGTTGTAAACGGCATAATTATTCCCATTATAACCAGAACCAACCTGCTCTGCCGTATAACTATTATTAGTCCAGAACCAAACTGTAGAAAATATTTTAGTTGGGTTAAGTGTGTACAACAAATCAAAATCGATATTAGAAGGATAAGGATTACCAACCAAATTAAATCCATGATTTGCATCTGTCCACTTCAAATTTTGATATTGAATATTACCGTTATTCGGAACACCATTAAAGTTATATGTTTTCGTATAGCCATTGGTTCCTGTTTCTGCACGGATCGCATAACCTTTACCGGCAATAAAAGTCGCGTCATTAGTTACCGTAAATTTATCATTAGACTCATTATACTGTAAGTAACCATTGACAGGAGTATTTGGCGAAAAACCTGTTGCTCCTTTGATAACCTGCCCGCTAACCGGCGAACTCCAATACACATAATCCATGTGTGTCGAGATATTATTCATATCTGTTACATATCTTTGAACCTGAACATTTCCTTCATTGATTACATTATCAGTCTGGATCAGATTCGCATCACTTTCTATAATAAAGTTAACTGCAGAGCCATTATTCGTAATTTTCTTTTTGACAGTCACCGGGAAATTTGGTTTCACTCTTAAAGCTCCACCCGCATTGACGGTCAGATCACAAACATCCAAAGCGCCATTGGTCTGGGTATTATAACTTCCGGCAATAACAACTTTACTTCCCAAAACAGGCGTCCCATTCGTCCAGACATTGCTTACCCAGGTATTAGTAGCTTCTTTAATCTGAGTTGCACGGGTTGCCGTGTAACATGTCTGCGTATTTTCTCTTACCTGGCAGTAATATTGATAATTATTAAGACCATTAACATCATCTATCATTAAAGTCTGAGTAGTTGCTCCGGAATACACACCACCATCAACAATAGCAGTCCAGCTACCAGTAATTCCCAAAACATACCATTGGTAAGTTAAAGCATTACCTCCGGCAAGACCTTCCGTAGCAGTAAGAGCCAAAGACGCATTAACAACATCACAGTTAACAGCATATGAAGGCTGTGCTGTAATTACAGGCGGAGTTTTAACAACAGGAGGCTGTGCAACAACTCCTGTGAGACATTCATCCTGATCAATATCTTCAGTCGTCCATTCGTTATCTGCAAAAGTTGTTCTTGGCGATAGGAAATTATTCTTTCTTTTGAGATAATATCCTATATAGCTAGGCGCCTTGAAATCATCAATAATAACTGAATTTTTCATTAATCGTAAACCATCATCAGCATTAAAACCAGTTGCTCCAAAACTTCCGTTACCTGTTGGCGCATAACCACACCTTGAAGAGCTGACATCTATCACAGCAATACCTTGGGAAGCAATAGTTCCGGTAAGGTTAGCATAAGTTGTGTAAGTTCCTCCATAAGTCGATGCTCTCTGAATCGAGTAACCCGAAAGATCCACTGTTGCTCCTGTTCTATTATACAGCGTAACCACCCCTCCGTTGCCACCATTTTCATCATAAACCTCATAAATAATAATATCGGATGCATTAGAACTTCCGGACCCGCCAGCTATAGATTCGCACCCTGAACTATCATTATTAATTAATGTAAAAGCTGTTTCAGAATCACAATCCAAAGCTGTATCTACAATGATATTACCATCAGCATTTGCAGGAACAGTGGCCTTTAGTTGTGTTGCGCTTATGAATTCTACTACTGCATTTGCTGTCCCGAATTTAACTGTTGATGAAGAATTAAAGTTAGCTCCTGTAATTGTAATAATGGTATTTGTAGGGCCATTTGCAGGGAAAGCTGTAATTGGTGACGGCGTACAAGCTTCGGTATAGCATGTCCAACTCAAATCATCTATTGCAACACGCGATCCGGAACTCGTAACAGTCACTACTACCGATCCGGAAATATTGATACCAGATAAAGTAGTAGTCTGAACACTAGAAGAGTAAGGAATATTACCCACTATATTTCCATTAACTCTAACAACCAGATTTCCAGAACTGTCAGTGTAAGGAAGTTTGGTTGTCATTGTAATACTACCAATACCATTATTAACAGATGGAGAAGTCAATATACCACTGCGTATAGTGATTGCTTTACCTGTTATAGTCTGATCCGTTCTTGCATCTGTCGCTGTCCAAGTCCCACCATTATCTCCTGTCCAGCTACGGTTTTGGTAAGAAGTTGAACTGGCTGTAGGGATATTAGTAAAACTTTCCGTTAAACAAGGCCCCTGTGTAACCGTAAGTGTTACAACATTAGATGTTTTACTTGCGCAGGCATTACTTATGATAACTCGATATTTGTATCCGTTTTTACTTATTGGTGTATTTATAAGAGTATATGTTGCGTTCGTGCCAACTGTTGTCCAGGAGCCGACCATACCAGTTGCACTTTCCTGCCATTGATAAGTATAAGGTGCAGTTCCTGATGCGGTTACCGTAAAACTTACATTGCCACCTGACACTACACTTTGATCAGCTGGCTGTATACTGATATTAGCAGAAGTACTGATAACAACCTGTGATTGCATAGCGTATGAACCCGTACTCCAGCAATTACCATTGTATGCACGAACGTAATAATACCCCGAAGATGTCACTTCGAAGGGTTCGGAAACTACCGAACCATTGACGAAAACAACCGGGTTTGCCAAAGATGTTCCGGAAGCTGTAGCCTGCCAATAATAGATAACTCCTGATTGGGGTTGAGCCGTACCGTGCTCGTAGATCAAAACCGCGCTACCACAATTCGGGGTTGCTGAAGGTGTAATCTCACCATTTGGATTAAGCGGTATATCACAAACTGTAGCCTGACTTCTTGGATTATTTGTAGCAGCTGCTACATTATATATATAATTGTTCGAACAGATATTATATTCAAAAACTCTGAAATAATAAGTTGTAGAAGATGCCAGACCCGTAACAGAAACACTATTTCCTACTCCTGCATAGATAACTTGCTCTCCACCTGAATAAATATTATTAGCCGTTGGAAGAACATTAGAACTAACAGGATTTGTAAAACTATTAGCTGTATTGACAACCACTACTCTACCAATCCCATCTCCTGCAGTTAAATTAACCGTCATTCCCGATGATGTTACGGAAGAAAATGACACCACCGATGATTGTATTGTGGGTGCAAGGCAAGGTGATACTGTTCCCTGTAATTTCACAATAGGACCGGAACCATCTCCGCCGCCTTCTACAGCAATGATATTATTACTAGGATTACTGTATGTTCCCGCAGGCAATCCGGCTTTCAAACGAACCAATACCGATTTTGAAAGTGTAGATCCAGCATAAGAAACCGGCACTGGTGCGTCAGCATAACTCAACCAGACATTTCCGTTATCTAAAGAGATTTCATAATCATCTCCAGGCAAAAGATTGACCGCTGATCCATCCAAATGAATTCCGTCTAATGTAAATACCTGAGCCCCAGAAGGACCATGACTTTCTACATAATTGAAGCCCGACAGCAAATCCGGTGTTACAGTAAGTGTAGATTCATTCAGTATCCAATGTGCATAGAGCGTTATTGATGTATTAACCCCCGAATGGACATAAACATCTCCTCCGTTATAATCCGCAGTAGTGCCGGCGGCATTCGTTTTCCATCCACCAAAGGTATAACCTGACCTTGTTAGGCCCGCACCATTGTTCAATGTAATCGTACCCGATTTAACACCTATAGTTCCGTTATAATACCCATCCTGGCTAGAAATTGTTCCCGAACCACCATTACTATCATAAGAAACAGAGAATCGCCATCTGGCATATATTGTGACATTATTATTAGGCATAGGCGCCGGACCATAATTAGATCCAGGCGTGTTAACTACTCCTCCTGAAACACCATTAGGAATACTATACCAACTGGCAAGCACATAACCGGTTTTAGTAAGCGTTGCCGGATTTGCCAATATAATCCCAGGATTTTGTCCTGCAGTAAAGGTATCACTTGCAGGAACTGTACTTACCGCACTGGTATTATCATTACCGTCATAAGTAAGGGTATATGTCGCAGGCACCCAATGTGCATATAGCGTTACTGATGCACCAGATCCGGAATGCGTATAGCTGCCTGCGCCTGCATAATTGGCAGTTGTCCCGGCTGCTGAAGTTTTCCATCCACCAAAGGTATAACCTGCTCTCGTAAAACCAGAACCATTATTTAATGTAAGCGTACCTGTACCGGCACTTCCATTATAATAACCCGTTTGTGATGCAATAGTACCTGTACCTCCGTTACTATTATAATTAATTGCAAAATTCCATATTGCATATAATGTTGCGCTACTTGTGAAAGGATATGTAGCCTGATTGGCATAAGCCACCGTTCCAGATGCAGCATTAGCAACAGATGATGCCCATCCTCCAAAACTATATCCGGTTTTAGTAAAAGCATTAGCCGTCAAAGCTGTTGAAGAACCAGCCAACTGTGAAACCATTGAACCTCCAGTACTGCCGTTGCCATTGAATGTAACGGTATAGCTTGCAGAAGCCATTTTGTAAAAAGTAATATCCTGTTGAGTTCCTGTATAGCAGGCGAACCTGGGCGAAGAAGTATTATATTGCAAATACCTTGATGTAACACCTAAATTCTGAACTCCAAATAAACTACCACTAACATAGGTAATATTCCATCTCTGGTTATTACCACTTACTGAGGTTACAGCTTGTACATTATTGCTCGATCCGGTATAAGAGGCATATACAGCCGTTTCCTCATTATATATTGTTTTTCCAGATCCATTAGTTTCGATTTTCCAGACTATAGACTTCGAGGGATTTGTTAACGTTGTACCAGAAGCAGGTGAAATCGACGTATTAGCAAAATAGGTACTACTGGTATAAGTATTGTTCATCGCAAAAGTAGTCCCATAAGCAATCACATAATACCCATCTGTTAAATCAGCCGCTGCAGAAACTTTGGTGAATGTACCTGTGCCCGAATATTGAGCAACCGTTTTTACACCAATCAACAAAAAAAAGAAAAAAGCCTTAACGGACTTTAAAAGAAAATGTTTTCTCGCAGAGAATAAACTTTGTTCCATAGCATTTGTTTTCATTAAGCAAGCAAATATAACCGTATAATAAAAGCAAAAGCCTGAGTTTTAAAATGTTAATACAAATGTAAAAACACCACCAAAATCCCATTAATTTTGTGGATAAAGTGTATTTGTTAAAATTCCATTTTCTTAAATTTTACAAACATTTAACCTTTAGTTTAAAACAACTTATATTCTTAATTAAAAAACAAATCTATTGTTTGCCGAAAACTATTTAATCACCATCATCTCACTATAGAGATTCTCAAGATGAAGGATTTTTGTAAAAGGGCTTTTCACTGTTTTGAGTGCTTCTTTCCCATTGATATAGCTGTACCGTGAAGCGATATTATACATATTGGAAACCAGAATAAGCCAACATTCTTTAGTCTTGTGGTTATAGAGCGGATATTTGGAATTTTTCTTTTCAATGATTTCAAGGATCTTATCAGAATGAAGCTCATCAAACAAGGACAGGTTATATTCCAAAAACAAAAGAACGCCTTTCTGATTAGGCGTTCTTCTTATAGATTTAACAAATTTGGTTCTCTTATTATTAGTAATTGCAGATGAGATCTCTTTGATTAACTGTTCCGGCTGCAAATAAAAATCATCCTGAAAATAATCGATATTAAGATGATAAATACCATAGAGACTTTTGTAATCTGACAAAAGATTTTCCACAGTACGAAAAATATGATTAATATAACTTTCTTTTTTTTTGAGCTCGAAGTGGTTGATAATCTCCGAAACTTCTATCCCGATCCGCTTTCCTTTATAATTAATGATAAAATCAGGGCTTTCTCCTGTCAGGTTTTCGATTTCCATTTCTGGATAATGCTGGAACAATGTATTGAGCAGCAGCAATTCGGTTTTTTTCTGGTATTCTTCGCGCTCGTGCAGGTTGGCGTTACCGATAGAATCATACCATTTCACCAGATCATCAGTCTTCTTATTCTTAGAAGCCACACAGATCTCCAGATTTTTATTAAGGTCCTCGCAAAAGATCATAACATTTCTTTTAGAAATTAAACCTGTTCTAAGTTAGTAAATTATTGATTACAAAATAATTATATTAATTAAAATTAATGTTACAAAGTGTAAGATACCTGTAAGAGGTTTTCAGGGAACAAAGTTCATTTTTTTTGCAATGCAATTTTCATTTTGTAATATGACAACCAAAACACTTGAACCCAGCCTTGTTGCACGAATCTAGCAAACTGCAGCTCATCCAAAAACTAATTATTATATTTGCAAGCTTATAGACGACCTTAAAATATATATACGAACTATGGATTTCAAAAACTTCAAGATGCCTTACAGCATCAATCCAAGCTACTCCAAAAGAACCGCCTATTTCTCTATGGAATTTGCCATAGACCAGGCGCTCAAGATCTACAGTGGCGGGCTTGGTTTCCTGGCAGGATCTCATATGAGAAGTGCTTATAACTTAAAACAAGATTTCGTGGGAATCGGGATTTTGTGGAAATATGGCTACTATGACCAAAGCCGAAATGCAGATCAAACCCTGAACCCGATCTGGACAAAAAAAATGTACAGCTTTTTGGAAGATACAGGCATCAAATTTCAGATTGAAATTCATAATGCACCAGTTTGGGTAAAAGTCTGGTATCTGAATCCTGAAACTTTCAAAACCTGCCCAATGTTCTTTCTGAGTACAGATGTACCGGAAAACGATCATTTATCAAAAACAATTTCTCATAAATTATACGATGCTAACGAATCTACAAAACTGGCTCAGTACATTCTTCTTGGTAAAGGAGGCGCAAAGCTTTTGGATGAGATGAACTTCGAAAGAGATGTTTACCACCTGAACGAAGCTCATGGTTTACCAGCAGCATTTTACTTATTAAGAAAATATGGTGGAGACCTTGCTAAAGTGAAAGAAAAATTAGTTTTCACTACACACACTCCTGAAGAAGCAGGGAACGAAAAACATAATATCCACCTTTGTCACGACATGTCTTATTTCTGCGGATTAAGCATTGATGAGGTTAAAAATATAGAAGGTGTAAACGACGACCGTTTCAATCACTCGCTTTGCGCATTGAGAATGTCAAGAATTTCCAATGGCGTTTCACAGCTCCATGGTGTGGTTTCCAGAGATATGTGGAGCAAATACCCGGGAATCTGTGAGATCAAATCCATTACTAATGCTCAGGAATTCAAATATTGGGCAGACAAGCCCTTATACGATGCCAAGGATGAAAGTGATGACACCCTTTTCGATTACCGCAAGAAACATCTTAAAAAAAGAATGTTTAAAATCGTCGCAGACCAAACAGGAAAATTGTTTGATCCAAACGTATTGACCATTGTTTGGGCAAGACGTTTCGCCGGTTACAAAAGAGCAGATCTTCTTTTAGCTGATAAAGAACGCTTCAGGAAAATGCTGGAAAACAGCAAATATCCGGTTCAGATCATCTGGGCAGGAAAACCTTACCCGATGGATTACGGTGCAATCTCTACTTTCAACAATCTGGTTGAGGAAAGTAAGAATCATAAAAACATGGCAGTTCTTACAGGTTATGAATTATCTTTGAGTAAATCCCTGAAACAAGGCTCTGACATCTGGCTCAACAATCCGAGAGTTCCAAGAGAAGCTTCCGGAACCAGTGGAATGACCGCTTCTATGAACGGTTCTGTGAATCTCTCGACTGATGACGGTTGGATTCCGGAATTTGCAAAACATGGCGAAAATTCTTTCGTCGTTCCAAAGGCAGATTATCACAACTGGCCACAAATCGAACAGGATCAATTTGACCTGAATAATCTTTATGATGTTCTGGAAAACCAAATCATCCCAACGTATTATGAGAACCCGAATCAATGGAGAAAGATTGTACAAACCGCGATGGATGATGTTAAATATCAATTCAACAGCGACAGAATGGCAGATGAATATTACAAATTGATGTACTGATCATTATCTACACAAAATTCAAAACCCTGATTTCAATGAAATCAGGGTTTTTTTGTTGACCTATTTCGAAAATTCAACAATTATAATATAGATTATGAGCCTTAATGAAACTGTGCCGTTTCTGTAGAGTCTTTCATTGCAACAGTTGCAGATTTTCCGCTGGTAACAATTGTTTGGATCTCGTCAAAATAACCTGTCCCAACAAAAGATTGGTGTTTCACAGCGCGGAAACCTTTTGACTGAAGCGCAAATTCTCTTTCCTGCAATTCGGAGTAACCGGCCATTCCTCTTTCTTTGTAAGCATAAGCCAGCTCAAACATAGCTGTGTTCAAAGCGTGAAAACCTGCCAATGTTATAAACTGGAATTTGTATCCCATTTTTGCCAACTCTTCACGGAAGTTTTCCATCTCCTCAACTGTCAGTTTTGCAGCCCAGTTAAAAGAAGGTGAACAGTTATAGGCCAGCATTTTGTTTGGAAACTTAGCGTGAATCCCTTCTGCAAATCGTCTTGCATATTCCAAATCCGGATTTGAAGTTTCCATCCAGATCAGATCGGCGTAAGGCGCATAAGACAAACCTCTGTCAATCCCTTGTTCCACACCGTTATTCACAACATAAAAACCTTCCGATGTTCTTTCTCCCGTCACAAATTTTTTATCTCTGTCATCAATATCAGAAGTTAGCAAATCCGCCGCATCAGCATCAGTTCTTGCAACAATCACAGACGGAACACCACAAACATCTGCAGCTAATCTCGCCGCAATCAGTTTATTAATCGCTTCCTGAGTAGGAACCAAAACCTTTCCACCCAGATGTCCGCATTTTTTAGCAGATGATAATTGGTCTTCGAAATGAACGCCAGCCGCACCAGCTTCTATCATTTGTTTCATCAATTCAAAAGCATTCAGGTTGCCGCCAAAACCAGCTTCCGCATCAGCAACAATCGGAACAAGATACTCCTTCTCTCCACCTCCGTTAACCGATTGGATCTGATCCGCTCTCAACAATGCATTATTGATCTTCTTAACTACAGACGGAACCGAATTTGCCGGATAAAGTGACTGGTCCGGATACATCTCTCCGGAAAGATTAGCATCTGCTGCAACTTGCCACCCCGAAAGATAAATAGCTTCCAATCCGGCATCCACTTCCTGCACAGCTTGATTTCCCGTCAAAGCGCCAAGTCCGGCAACCCAATCCTGGTTATTAAGTTTATCCCAAAGCTTTTGGGACATTTCTGTCGCAATCGTGTAATCCAGTTTGTAAGAACCCCTTAGTTTCAGCACATCTTCCGCTGTGTAAGGTCTCGTAACGCCAATCCATCTCGGATTTGTCAGCCAGTCTTTTTCCAATGCCTGGATCTGTTCTTGTTTTGTTTTCATAATAATATTTGGTGATTTGGTGTGATATGATTTCTAAATTTCAGAAATAAAGATTACCGACTCAAGATTTTAATCCTTGAACCCATAAGTCTTTGTTCTTTATTCTTGTTTCTTTAAATAAATGGATACGCCTTCACAGTGAGGAATTCTTCAAACTTACCGCAGAATATCAATTCATTGAAAAGCTCCTTCGCAAGATTAAATCTACCTTTAGCATACCGGTCTTCTCCAACGTATTTCTTAATTCTGGAGAGTTCTTCTATTTCCCATTGGAGAACCAGTTCCCTGGTCAATGTTCTTTCATCTTCAAGAACAGCATTATGATGCAGCCATTGCCAGATCTGAGTTCTGGAAATCTCCGCGGTTGCGGCATCTTCCATTAGATCATAAAGAGCTGCTGCACCAACCCCCATCAACCAGGATTCGATATAAAGAATTCCGATGTTGATATTTTTTCTAACGCCATTTTCAGTAATTGTTCCGGCAGGAACTTCGAGCAATTCGGATTCTTTTATTTTGTGGTCAAACTTTTTATCAATCTGATTTTTTCTCGGCATATATTGGTCAAAAATCTCCTTCGCCACAGAAACCAAAGCCGGATGCGCAACCCAGGTTCCGTCGTGACCATTCCGGACTTCCCGTTCTTTATCATTTCTTACTTTCTCGAAAGCCAATTCATTAGCTTCATCATCATTTTTTACAGGAATCTGCGCTGCCATTCCGCCCATTGCGTGGACATTCCTTTTGTGGCAAACCTCAATCACTCTTTTGGAATAAGCACTCATAAAAGGTGAAGTCATCGTAACTTGGTCTCTATCCGGAACTAAAAACTGAGCTTGATTCCTGAATTTCTTGATATAAGAAAATATATAATCCCAGCGTCCGCAGTTAAGCCCGGAACTGTGGTTCTTCAGCTCGAAAAGAATCTCGTCCAGCTGGAAAGAAGCGGTGATTGTTTCAATCAGAACAGTTGCTTTGATTGTCCCCTGCGGAATTTCCAGGTAATTCTGAGCAAAAATGAAAACATCATTCCACCAACGAGCTTCTTTGTAATGTTCTAATTTTGGAAGATAAAAATAAGGCGCTGTTCCTTTTTCAATTAAAGCTCTAGCATTTCTAAAAAAATAAATCCCAAAATCTATCAAAGAACCCGATGTGTTTTCGCCCTCAATTTCAATATTTTTTTCTGATAGATGCAAACCTCGCGGACGTACAATCAATGTTGCAATCTCATTATTCAGTTGGTAAGATTTGCCTTGCTCATTAGTAAAATCGATATTTCTATTGATGGCATCTGTCAGATTAATCTGTCCCTGGATACAGTTTTCCCAAGTCGGAGAATTGCTGTCTTCAAAATCTGCCATAAAAGCATTAGCTCCGGAATTAAGTGCATTGACAATCATTTTCCTGTCAACCGGACCTGTGATTTCCACTCTCCTGTCTAAAAGATCTTCAGGAATCTCTGAGCACGTCCATTCTCCGTTTCGGATATGGATTGTTTCTGATGGAAAAGATGACAACTCACCCGAATCAAATTTCAATTGTGTTTTTTTTCTTTCTTCCAAGAGTTCAATTCTTGTGTGATTAAAATTCTTATGAAGTTTAATTAAAAAATCCATTAATTCATCAGTAAAAACCTCTTGGAATCTGGAATCCGGAAAAATTTTTAGTTGGCTCATCGTTTCCATAATTAAAATATTTTGTGATTTGGTTGAACAAATATATAAAAAGATTTTCACAATTAGCGAACGTTCGCTAATTTTTAATAAAAATTATTATGCGGATAATCGCTTTAATATTTATCTTTGATTCTATGATTGCAGAGAGTGACTATATACGCGTGGTTTTCGGACTAAAACTGAAACAACAAAGACAGAAAAAAAACTGGTCCCTACAAGACCTTGCAACCAAAACAGGTCTTTCCAAATCCTATCTCAATGAAATAGAAAATGGGAAAAAGTATCCGAAGCATGACAAAATCATTCAGCTTTCGGAAGCTCTGAATTGTACTTTTGATGATTTGGTTTCCACCAAGCTGGACAAAAGTCTGACACCAATCAATGATGTTCTGCAATCTGATTTTTTCAAGGAAATCCCATTGGATTTATTCGGAATCAACAAGAATAACCTCATCAGTATCATCAGCGATGCACCGAAAAAAGTAACGGCATTTATTAATGCATTAATCGAGATTTCTCAGAATTACAACTTAGGAAAAGAGCGGTTTTATTTTGCCGTGATGCGTTCTTTTCAGGAATTATATGATAACTATTTTCCCGAAGTTGAGGAAAAAGCGATTCAGTTTGCAAATGAAAATCAACTGGAGCTCAATAAAAACCTCAAAATCGAAATTCTTGAAAGCCTTCTGAAAGAGAAATTCGGTTACAACATCCAGTCAAAGGATTTTTCGGACGATTATGCTTTGAATCAACTTCGTTCACTTTATATTCCGGAAAAAAAATTATTGCTTTTGAATGATCGATTGGACTTTAATCAAAAAATCTTTATCCTTGCAAAAGAAATTGGCTTCAATGTTTTGAAACTGAATCCAAGACCCAATACTTATTCTTGGCTGGACTTTGGAAGTTTTGAAGAAATTCTCAATAATTTTTACGCTTCTTATTTTGCAGGATGTTTTTTAATTTCGAAAAAAGAACTGATTGAAAAAACCTCCGATTTCTTTGACGAAAAACAATGGAAATCCCAGCATTTCGAAGCATTAATCAACCATTTTACAGATTCGCCGGAAACATTTTATTACAGATTAACCAATGTTCTGACCTCAGAATTTGGAATCAAAGATTTGTTTTACTTATGTTTTGTAAAAAAAGATGATTCTGACAAAATCCAGATTTTGAAAGAACTCCATCTCAATCATCAGCAGGCACCACATTCCAATGCAACCAACGAACATTACTGCAGACGATGGATTGCTGTGAAAAACCTGCATCATCTCAAGGAAAACGAAACAATGACTGACGCGCAGATTTCACACTATAAAGATCAGGGCGTGAGTTATCTTGTAATTTCCACTTCACAAAAAAATCCTTTTTCTGACGGAAGCAACAGAAGTTATTGCCTGGGAATATTGCTCAATAATCAAACATTCAAAAAAATCAATTTCGCCAAATCCGCATCTTTGAAAACCATTGAAGTTGGTGTGACCTGCGAAAGCTGCAGTATTTTGAATTGCGAAGTAAGACAAGCGCAGCCTGTAAGACTGGAAAAGGAACAATTCAACCTTGATATGAAAAAATCGATTGAGAAAATCAGAAAATCATTAATTTAGAACAGTGATTTTTGATTTTTTTTTCCCGAATCGTTGCCTGGACTGCAATCAGTTGATTGATAAGCAGGATGTGGTTTGCGAATTATGCTTGGACAAAATCAACTTTTCAAATCATAATTATTTCGGAAATAATTCCCTGATGGACAAAGCATCATTACAAATCCCCGTAGAAAACGCCTACTCGCTTCTATTTTATGAAAAAGAAAGTCTGGCACAAAGAATCATTCATCAGCTTAAATATAATCATCGGGAAAAAATCGGAAAAGTCTTGGCCAAATGGATCACTGAAAGAATTAATTTTAGGGATAACAAACCAGATTTGCTCGTAACAGTTCCGCTTCATTATAAAAAACTGAAACAACGTGGTTATAATCAGCTTCATCTATTCGGAAACGAATTGTCGAAGCATTATCAGATTCCTGTCAATCATACTTTATTAAAAAGGACAAAACATTCCCGTGCACAAGCTAAGAAAAATCAAACCGAAAGACTGAAAACAAAAAATGCTTACCAATTGACTGAAAATATCAATGATAAGCATATTCTTTTGATCGATGATGTTTACACCACAGGAAACACAATATCGAATATCGCGTGGGAAATTCTCAATAATTCCAAGAATGTAAAAATCAGTATTTTGGTAATGGCGATGGACGTATGATTAGTTATGAATTATAAGTTATGAGTTTTTCAAATCATTCATAATTCATAACTAGTAACTCATAATTATCTTTGAAGTTTTCCGCCGTAAGACAAATCGCCTGCATCACCTAAACCTGGTGTAATATAACCTTTTGAAGTCAGACTTTCATCCAAAGCGCCAACCCAAACTTTCGCATCCGGATAAGCATTCTGAATCGTCTCAACTCCTTGTCTGCTTGCGATGGCTGCAACAATATGAATGGAAGTCGGTTTTCCGTTGGTCAACAAATCTTTAATCGCTTCAATCAGAGATGCGCCGGTTGCAAGCATCGGATCTGCTACAATAAGCGGACGACCGTCTAATTTCGGACAAGTCAGATAATCTTGTTTGATAGAGAAATAATCGTTAGCATCATGTTTCCTGTAAGCTGCAACAAATCCGCAATCCGCTTTATCAAAATAATTCAAAATCCCTTGAAACAAAGGAACTCCGGCTCTAAGAATAGTTGTGATAACAGGTTGTGTTTGGATTTCTTTAACTCTGATTGTATCAAGAGGCGTTGTGATTTCGATTTCTTTCTGATCGAGTGTTTTACTGATTTCGAAAGCTGCAATTTCTCCGATTCTTTCCATATTTCTACGGAATTTCATTCGGTCATTTTGAACTTCGATATTTCTAAGGTCGTTGATCCAGGAATTAACAAGTGAAAATTGATCTGATAATATTGTAAGCATTAGTTATTGCGATTTTTAATAAATATTTAAAATTAATAAAAAAACCCTTTCAGAACCTAAGCTCTGAAAGGGTTGAAAATTATTTTTGTCTGAAATAAACTTCGATTGGAACACCGGTAAAACCAAACTCTTTCCTAAGCTGATTTTCGGTAAAACGTTTGTATGGCTCTTTCACATATTGCGGAAGATTACAGAAAAATACGAATTGTGGCGATGGTGTTGGTAGCTGCACACAATATTTGATTTTGATATATTTCCCTTTGATTGCCGGTGGCGGTGTTCCTTCAAAAATAGGAAGCATCACTTCGTTCAATTTAGAAGTTTTGATTTTTTTCTTACGGTCTTCATAAACCTGCATTGCAACCTCAACTGCTTTCAGAATTCTTTGTTTTGTCAAAGCAGAAACGAATAAAATTGGAACATCATTGAACTGACCGATTTTATGTTTGATAGCCGCTTCGAAATCACGCATTGTGTTAGTTTCTTTTTCAACCAAATCCCATTTGTTCACCAAAATAACGATACCTTTTCTGTTCTTTTGAGCCAATCCGAAAATGTTCATATCCTGAGATTCCCAACCCAAAGTTGCATCTACCATAATGATCACAACATCGGAATATTCGATAGAACGAATGGAACGCATCACGGAATAAAATTCCAAATCTTCGTTTACCTTAGATTTTCTTCTCATTCCGGCTGTATCCACCAACACAAACTCGTGCCCGAATTTGTTATATAAAGTCTGAATACTGTCTCTTGTTGTCCCGGCAATATCGGTAACGATGTTTCTCTCAACATCCAACAAAGCGTTTGTCAATGTCGATTTTCCAACATTCGGACGACCTGCGATCGTGATTTTTGGCAATCCTTCGAACGGATCCTTGTAATCTGTCGTCGGGAAATCGCTGACAACCTGATCTAGTAATTCTCCGGTTCCGGAACCCGTTGCAGAAGACAATGTAAAATATTTTTCAACACCTAACTGGTAAAACTCGGTGGCCGGCAATTCTTCTTTGGAAGAATCTACTTTGTTTACCACCAAATAAACCGGCTTGTTGGATTTTCTTAATAATTCGAAGATTTCCTGATCTGTATCGGTAAGACCTTCTTCCACATTCACCATAAAAATGATAGAAGTTGCTTCGTCCACCGCCAACTGTACCTGTTTACGAATCTCCTGCTCGAAGATATCGTCTGTTCCGACATCATAACCGCCTGTGTCGATTACTGTGAAGTCCACACCATTCCAATCGGATTTTCCGTAATGACGGTCACGAGTAACGCCGGCTGTAGAATCAACAATAGCTTCTCTTCTTTCTAATAATCGGTTAAATAATGTGGATTTTCCTACGTTAGGGCGCCCAACGATAGCGACAATGTTTGACATAAATTTGTTTAATAATAAGATTATTAATGGGTTACTCTTACTTTAAGAGCCCAAAATTTTTGCAAAGATACGAATTTAGAAACAAGGTTAGAGCTTGAAGTTGCAAAGTCCTGAATTTAAATGAATAATGATTTCTCAAACTACAAAGTATTTTGGAAAGCTTTTTGTAATTTTATTGAAAATCAAACTATGAAAAAAATATTAATTGTCCTTTTAGCAGCTTTTATTATGATTCAGTTTTTTCCGATTGATAAAACCAATCCTGCAACCAATGAAGGAATGGACTTTTTGAAAATCAAAAACACACCCGAACCGATTGCAAAAATGATTCGAAACTCTTGTTACGACTGTCATTCCAATGAAACTAAATATCCATTTTACAGTAACATCCAGCCTGTTGCATGGCTACTGAAAAATCATATCGATGAAGGCAGAAAAGAGCTTAATTTTTCAACTTTTGCAACGTATGAACCGAAAAGACAAGCGCACAAACTGGAAGAGGCTGCCGAAAATGTGGAACAAAGCAAAATGCCTCTGGAAAGTTATCTGCTGGGGCATTCTAATGCAAAATTGACCGATGCACAAAGAAAAGAATTGGCGCAATACTTTAGGAAAATACAGAAAGAAACAGAAACCAACCCGTTATGACAACAGAAGTCTCAGCCAGTTTTAAAGATAAATATATTGTTTTCTATGACGGAGAATGCGGATTTTGCAATCATTGGGTACAATGGATTCTGGAAAAGGATAAAAATGATAAATTTCTATTTGCTTCTCTTCAATCTGAGTTTGGACAAAAATTTTTAAACGAAAGAAATCTTCCGAACCAGATTTTCGACACACTTTATCTTTGGAAACCGCAGAGTTTTTATCTTACAAAATATAAGGCCATTTTAAAAATCGCAACTGAGATTGGTGGAATCTACTCTTTGTCTACGATTGGAAAAATAATCCCGGACTTTATAGGCAATCAGTTTTACAGTTTGATTTCCCGAAACCGGAAAAAGCTGGCAGCTAATCAGTGTTTTTTACCAAGTGCTGAACAACAAAAAAAATTCCTGAATTGAAAACGCGTAAGTGATTGCAACGACATCCTTTTTCTAAATTTGGGAAAAGCTTGGCAGAAAAAGATATAGTGGAAAGCACGACCCGCTTGTTTTTTAGCTTCGGAATTGGTGCAGGAAAAACAAAGGGATACGCCCAAATCTTTTTTTGTTTTTGGTAAAATCTGAAAATAAAATCTTTTCTGATTTTATATTTTTATATTTGCAATATTATGGAATATAATACCGACAGAACACAGTTACTAATGCCCGAGTATGGGCGCAATATACAACAGCTCGTAGAACATTGTAAAACGCTACAGACCAAAGAAGAAAGAAATGAAATGGCGCTTGCAATTGTTGAGTTTATGGGACAAAGAAATCCTCATTTGCGTGATGAAGAAAATTACAAACACAAACTTTGGGATCACTTATTCATTCTTGCTAACCACGACCTGGATGTAGATTCACCATATCCGATTGTATCGGCTGAAGATCTGATCACCAAACCAAGAAAAATGGATTATCCTTCTTTGGATAACGATTATAAATTTTACGGAAAAAGCATTTTACAATTGATTGAAAAAGCGATTGCCCTGGAAGAAGGCGATGAAAAAGACGCTCTGATCCAGGTGATTGCCAACAATATGAAAAAATCCTATAATGTCTATAACAAAGAGCATGTGCAGGATGATGTCATTTTCCGTCATTTGAAAGAGTTATCAGAGAACAGACTGGATCTTACAGGGCTGGATACGCTGGACAAGAGCAAAATCTATTACGCCACTAACAGAAACAACAACAGAAATCAAAATAACAGAAACCAAAATAATAACAATAATAAAAGGAAAAATAACTTCCAAAACCATAAAAATAAAAGAAGATAATGAGCGGAGCTTTCGAAATAAGAGGTGGAAAAAGATTGAGCGGAGAAATTACGCCTCAAGGTGCGAAGAATGAAGCTTTGCAAATTCTTTGTGCTGTTCTCTTGACTGAGGACGAAGTGAGAATCACCAATATTCCTGACATCAAAGATGTTAATAAACTGATCGAGATTCTTCAGGATTTCAACGTGAAAGTAACCAAAAATGGAAAAGGCGATTATACTTTCAAAGCTGACGAAGTTAATTTTGATTATATCAAATCTAAAGAATTCAAAAAAGACGGCGCAAAACTGAGAGGTTCTGTGATGATCCTTGGTCCAATGTTGGCGAGATTTGGTGAAGCCTATTTGCCAACACCTGGTGGAGATAAAATCGGAAGAAGACGTCTGGATACGCATTTCCAAGGTTTTGTGGAATTGGGCGCAGAGTTTTCTTATGATGAGGAAGAAGCTTTCTACTCTTTAACTGCTAAAGAACTTAACGGAAAATTCATTCTACTAGAAGAAGCCTCTGTTACAGGAACTGCGAATATTGTAATGGCTGCTGTTTTAGCAAAAGGAAAAACCAGAATCTACAATGCTGCCTGCGAACCTTACTTACAGCAATTATGTAAAATGCTGAACAGAATGGGTGCTAATATTACCGGCATCGGTTCCAATCTTTTAACTATTGAAGGTGTGGATAAGCTACACGGAACTGAACATACAATGCTGCCGGATATGGTGGAAATCGGTTCCTGGATTGGATTGGCAGCAATGACAAAATCCGAGATCACCATTAAAAATGTTAATTGGAATCAGCTTGGCGTTATTCCAAATACATTCAGAAAATTAGGAATCGAATTGGAACAAAGAGGTGATGATATCTACATCCCTTCTCAGGAAAATTATAAAGTTCAAAAATTTATCGATGGGTCTATCTTAACTGTTTCCGACGCGCCTTGGCCGGGATTCACTCCGGATTTGCTATCTATTATTCTGGTCGTTGCAACGCAGGCAAAAGGTTCTGTTTTGATTCATCAGAAAATGTTCGAAAGCAGGTTGTTCTTCGTTGATAAACTGATCGATATGGGTGCTCAAATTATCCTTTGTGATCCGCACAGGGCAACTGTAATTGGAATGAATCAAGAAACGCCTTTGAGAGGAACAACAATGGTTTCGCCGGATATCAGAGCCGGAAATGCGCTATTGATCGCTGCACTTTCTGCTGAAGGAAAATCGGTCATCCAAAACATCGAACAAATCGATCGTGGTTATGAAAACATCGACGAAAGACTAAGAGCAATTGGTGCTGATATCAGAAGAATTGATTAATAATAATTCAATTAATTATTATAAAAATAAAAAAGGAAGCTTTTATGAAGCTTCCTTTTTTTGCAGAACATCGATCTTGCTGCTCAACAATTTGTATTGCGCCAGATAGTTTTCAATCTTAATTATTTCTTCCTGAGTGATTTTCAACAAGAGTTTAACATTCCCGAAATTATTCCCATTCAGATATTCGATGTGTGCATTCACAATTTTGTAACTGATGTTATAATGGTTGTAAATTGTATAAAGTAGAATATCAAATCTTATCTTCCCATTCAGCTCTATTTCCAGAATGATCTCTTTTTTCGGCGTTGCGAAAAAAGCGTTATTTGTAGTTTCTTGTTTGTAAATCATAGTAATATTTTTGGTGGATTATTTAATTTTATTTTGGATCGGAACAACGACAACCTGATAGATGTAACAGCCGACACAGATCTTGAAAAAGCTCTCCAGGCCGGCCAATATCATCAGTACAACTCCTAATGCGAGAGCTGCGTCATAAAAACCGTTAATTGTCAATAGGAAAATCAGCAATGTGAAAACCGTTCCTAATGTTGCTGCAAATCTCTTTGGTGCTGCAAAAATCGGTTTACGCTTGATATTCAGTATTTTTAAAATAAATTTTGAAAAAAGAGCTAAAGGAGAAATCGATAATCCTAAAGCTCTCAATACAAAATCAAAAACTAAAAGCAAAACCAGAAAAGACCATTTGAAAAATAAGGATACAGCGATGATCACGATCACCAGAAACGCAGTTAATCTCACCACGTTCTCATCCGTATAATATTTGTTGGTCTTATCCATATAATTTCAAATTTTAAATAATAAAGCTCTACCGGTAAGGCAGAGCTTTCACACATTCTCTCCTACCAAATGTCTATTTGGGATTGCACATCATGATATGAGAGAATATGCTTATCATTTAATTCTAAATCTATTGCAAATATAGAAATTATTTAATTCCCACCAAATAAGTATGAATTAAATTTAAAAAATTATTTCAACTCTCCTACTTTGTAAACTTTGTTGGATGCAGCAAGACCATTGGGATTACATCCAGGTTCACCTTCAGGAACTTTTAGGTTCTTGTCGTGATAAAACTTTTCCCAGAAAGCATTGGTCTTTCCTGTTTTAGGGTCAACGAAGGTCATTGGTTCCAATTGGAAGATCTGATTATCCCGGAATGCTCTTTCTACAAAATCTGAGCAATAAAAAGAGTTATCGTCCAAAATATAATTGAAATTATAGGGCTTTCCAACCAAAGATTCCGCTTTGGAAATTGAAGCCGGAATGGATGATTTGAATGCCGATTTCAAGCGATACACGTCGATAGCTTGTCCGGATTTGGTTTGTTCTTTTATGAAATGACTGAGCCTTTGTTTTTGTGAACCACCTTTTGGCGCTGCGTGAAGCACATACAGATGATGTTCTTCTTTTTTCACAATCCCGATGTGATCATACGATGTTTTCTTTTCTGTCTGAGTAACATTGTTAATCGCTCCGGATAACCCGGAATCCGCAGCAGGAACAAAAAGTAAATCACCGTTTTCCAAAATCGAAGTATTGTAAGTTTTGCAGCTTGTTAAAAAGAACAGCGCAAAAATACAGCAAAGTAAATTACTTTTTGAAATTTTTCTCATAAGATTCAATCCATTGATCCACAGTGATTTTCGAACACAACTCGCCCATTAATTCGAATGGAATATCTTCCATCTTTTTGAAACGGATACAGGATTTGCCCATATCCAATTTCTTTTTGGAATGTTTTGGAAACTCCCCTCCAAACCAATCCAAAAGTTTTGGATCCGCATAAATGCCCATATGATAAAACGCTACAAAATTCTTTTGAGAAGCCACACTGATGAAAGGAAGCGGTGTATTTTTCGCACAATGATAACCTGCAGGATAAGTTTCCAAAGGAACACACCAGGTGGCCATTCCGTACTGCATCGTCTGCTGAAAACCCTTTGGAAGATTACTGCCAACAGTTTCCAACAACTTTCTAAAAGCATTTCGTCTTTCCTCAGGAATCTGAGAAATATATTCTTCTATGGTATCAACAAAAATCTGCATCGGAGAATTAATTTCAAATCAAAAGTACTAATTTTTTTTGTTGAAAAATTAAAGCTTATTTTTGTACTCCAAAGTCAAGAAACAATGCCGAAAATATCGCAAAGAGCGCAGCATATGCCTGCATCTCCCGTTAGAAAATTAGTCCCTTTTGCCACTGCAGCTAAACAGAAAGGAATCAAAGTTTATCATCTTAACATTGGTCAGCCGGATATCGAAACACCGGAAACTGCTTTGAATGCTATAAAGAATATCGACCTCAAAGTTTTGGAATATGCCTTATCAGAAGGTAATATCGAGTACAGAAAAGCTTTGACCGACTATTATCATTCTTTAGGATTTACAGATCTAACACCTGATAACTTTATTGTAACCAACGGTGGTTCGGAAGCTTTGAATTTTGCAATTTCCACGCTTTGCGATGACGGAGACGAGATCATTATTCCAGAACCTTATTATGCGAATTATAATGGATTCGCCGGAACTTTCAATATTAACGTTGTAGCAGTTCCTTCTACTATTGATACAGGATTTGCTTTGCCTTCAATTGAAGAATTTGAGAAAAAAATCACGGATAAGACCAGAGCCATTGTCGTTTGTAACCCCGGAAATCCGACTGGTTACCTCTATTCAAGAGATGAACTTCAAAAGCTGGCCGAGATTGCAAAGAAACACGACATCGTGATTATTTCGGACGAGGTTTACAGGGAATATGTTTACGACGGCGAAAAACAGATCTCGATGTTAGAATTCCCGGAAGTTGCGGAAAACGTCATCGTTATTGATTCCGAATCAAAAAGATATTCGATGTGTGGAGCGAGAATCGGTTGTATGATCACCCGTTCCAAGAAAATCCACGATGCTGCCATTCTTTTTGCACAGGCCAGATTGAGCCCTGTTCTTTTAGGCCAGATTGCAGCCACTGCTGCTCACAAAAATGATGCGGAATATATTGCCAAAGTAAGGGAAGAATACACCAGCCGAAGAAATCTTTTGGTAGAACTGTTGAATGAAATTCCCGGCGTGATTTGTCCAAAACCAAAAGGTGCTTTCTATTGTGGTGTAGAATTACCGGTTGATGATTCTGACAAATTCGCTCAGTGGCTTCTGGAAAGCTATTCCAACAACAACGAGACCGTTATGGTTGCGCCAATGGGAGGATTTTACAGCAATCCGGAATTGGGTAAAAAGCAGGTAAGAATCGCTTATGTCCTGAAGCAGGAAGACCTTAAAAGAAGTGTTGAGCTTCTGAAAGATGCAATTGAAAAATACAGAGCTGAGTTTGGTTTGAATTAATTTCAATTCCAAATTCTTCGTCAAAGCCACATAGAAAAAATAGTTTTAAAATCTCTTAAAAATTAAAATTTCTATGTGGTTTTATCATTAAATTTACATCAATCTTAAAATTAATCATGATGAAAATATTAAAAATCGGGTTTATACTTTCTGTCCTTGCAATGCTTCTGATCAATTGCAAAACTTCTGCACAGAAAACAAATATAACATCAGTTTCGTACACGCACACAGCCGGAAGAGGCGGCCGCTCTTTCATCAATGCAACCAAAGATTCCCTGGAATCGAATAAAACCGGTGGAAGATTTGAAGATTACCCTGTCTTCAAAAAGAAAATCAATCAAAAAGATTGGGACAAAATCGTTGCAGACATCAACATTTCTCTTTTGGAAAAAACTAAAAGCGGAAAAGCACGCGGCCATTATGATGGTCCGGATGACATTTTCCGAATCACAACAACTGATAAAGAGTATGAATTAATCAACGTCTCAGAAGGTTCCGAAGGTTATAAACAAATCGAAACCCTTAAAAATAATCTCGAAAATCTTCTTAAAAAATATTAATGTCAATCCAAGAAAACGTTTCTTTAAAACCATACAACACATTCGGAGTTGAGGTTTCAGCCCGATATTTTTCAGAAGTTAATTCTGCCGAGGAATTAATTGAAATAATCAAATTCTCAAAAGCTAAAAAACTCTCGAATCTTTTCTTAGGCGGTGGAAGCAACATTCTTCTCACAAAGGACTTTGACGGACTAGTCATCAGGCTTAATCTGAAAGGCATTACTGAAAAAATCATTGATGACAATCAGGTTTTGGTGACTGCAAAAGCTGGGGAAAACTGGCATCAGTTCGTGATGTATTGTTTAGATAAGAATTATGGCGGGCTGGAAAATCTGTCCTTAATTCCAGGAAATGTGGGAACATCGCCGATGCAGAATATTGGCGCTTACGGAACCGAAATCAAAGATGTTTTTGAAAGTTGTAAAGTCTTGAATCTTGAAACTTTGGAATTAGAAACCTTAAACTCTGGACAATGTCAATTCGGTTACAGAGATTCGATTTTCAAACAGGAAGGAAAAGGGAAATACGTCATTTTGGAAGTAACTTTCCGATTGACCAGAAAAGACCACAAAATTGATGTGGAATATGGTGCAATCCAGTCGGAACTTACAAAAATGGGAATCAGTAACCCAACGATTCAGGATGTTTCCAAAGCTGTAATTAATATCAGACAAAGCAAATTACCTGACCCAAAAGTCATTGGAAATGCAGGAAGTTTCTTTAAAAACCCAACAATTTCTGCTTCACAATTCGAAAATTTAAAACAAAAATTCGAAAATATCCCTGGCTATCCGAATGGTGATTTTGTGAAAGTCCCTGCAGGCTGGCTAATAGAACAAGCCGGTTGGAAAGGCAAAAAAATCGGAAATGTAGCTTCCAACCAACTACAGGCTTTGGTTATTATCAATGCAACAGGAAATGCAACCGGACAAGAGATTTTTGATTTTTCCACGATGATTATTGATTCAGTAAAAGAGAAATTTGGAATTGAATTGGAACGGGAAGTCAATATTATTTAGTTGAAGGTTTCTGGTTGATAATTGATGGTATTTATGATTCTGAAAAATATTTAAAATAAGAAAAAATGAAAGTAGATATCTGGAGCGATACGCGTTGTCCGTTTTGTTTTATTGGAAAAAAGAATTTTGAAAAAGCCCTTCGGAAGTTTGTTCAGAATGATCAGGTTGAAGTCAATTGGCATTCGTTTCAACTGGATCCGAATATGAAAACGGATCTGTCCAAAAATCATTACGAATATCTTTCCGAAATCAAAGGTTTTCCGATGCCTCAAATAATGCAGATGCACGAGAATCTGATCCAAACAGGAAAAAATGCCGGCATTGATTTTAATTTTGATGAAGTGAAAGTTTCCAACTCTTTCAAAAGTCAAATGCTGGTTCAATTTGCCAAAGAAAAAGGAAAAGCAAATGAAATGGAAGAATTGCTTTTCGAAGCTTATTTCATTTCAGGAAAAGATATTGACGATGTTGCTGTTCTTTGTGAAATTGGAGAAAAACTAGGCTTCACTGAAGAGGAAATCCAAAAAGCTGTTGAATCTCCCCATTTAGCAAACCTGGTTAATCAAGATATTTCCGTAGCCAATTCTATGGGAATAAGAGGTGTTCCGTTTTTTGTTTTCAATGAAAAATATGGTGTTTCCGGAGCACAACCAACGGATTTGTTTTCGGAAGTCCTGGAAAAAAGCTGGACAGAGTTTTCTGAAAATAATTCAAAAATCAATATCATCAACGAAGGCGATTCTTGCGAAATCGACGGGAATTGTTAAAATTTAAAACCTAAAAAACACCAATGAAAATTGCAGTCTTAGGAGCAGGAAATATGGGTTTATCATTTTCCAGATCATTTTTGAAATATGAACTGATAAAACCTCAGAACCTGCATCTGATTACAAGAAATCAAAATAAAAAGGAGAAAATAAAATCGATTTTTCCGAATTCTGAAATTTCGTCTTTTGATGAAGTTGAAAATCTAGAAGCAGACTTGATTATTATTGCTGTGAAACCTCAGGATTTTAGTTATGTCGCAGAAAATTTATCTTTCAATATACCCGAAAAATCAATGGTTTTATCAATATTGGCAGGGATCTCGATTGAAAAAATCCAGAAACTGCTCAACCATCAATCCGTTGTAAGAGCAATGCCCAATTCGCCCACTCTTCTCGGAATGGGAATCACAGGTTATACTGCTGCAGAAGGCATTTCTTTCTCCGAATTGATGAACGTTGAACGATTATTAAACTCCACAGGACGTTCTGTTTATCTGGAAGACGAAAGTCTTCTGAATGGCGTAACAGCTCTTTCCGGAAGCGGGCCAGCTTATTTCTATTACATCATCGATGCAATGATAAAAGCCGGAACGGAAATGGGAATCGATGAAAACCTTTCGAAATTATTCGTCAAGCAGACAATGCTGGGCGCTTATCATCTTATTAATAATTCTGATAAATCTTTGGAAGAACTCATAAAAGATGTCGCTTCAAAAGGCGGAACAACAGAAGCCGCCCTTAAAACTTTCGAAGAAAATCAATTGAAATCTATTCTCAAAAACGGAATTTTAGCCGCAGAAAACAGAGCCAAAGAATTAAATTCATAACAATGTATAACCAACAAGTCTTTTATATCTCTACCGACAAATCCAAAATGGATATTGATATAATTCATCAATATCTGTCAGAAGAATCTTATTGGGCAAAAGGAATTCCGAGAGATATTGTCGAAAAATCGGTTGCCAATGCTTTCTGTTTCGGTGTGTTTTACAAAGACAAGCAGGTTGGATTTGCAAAAGTGATTACAGATTTTACGACAATTGCTTATTTGGGCGATGTTTTTATTTTGAATGACTATCGTGGACTTGGTCTGTCAAAATTATTATTGGAAAACATTATGAATCATCCGGAATTACAAGGTTTGAGAAGGTGGATTCTTTTAACTGCTGATGCGCACGAACTTTATAAAAAATTTGGTTGGAATAATATCAAAGATCCGGCAAGATGGATGGAAGTTCATACTAAGAATCCTTACCAATAAACCTTCTGTTCAACCATTGATATATCCAGAATCCTGTTGCCATACCAATTGTATTCAGAATAATATCATCAATATCGAAAATGCCCAGTCTTGTGAAATACTGAAGGCTTTCCACAATGGTAATTGCTGAAAGAAAATGAATAATCAGGTTTTTGAAATCATTAAGTTTCGGAAATATAATTCCTAAAAACCCAAACGGAACAAACATCAGGATATTACCGAAGATATTAATGATAATTGTTTTCCAAAGAATCGTCTGCTCAACAAAACCAGCTGTTGAAAACATAGGAATCATCCTTACAATATTAATATCATACTGGCTTCTGCCAAATCCGAAAAACATCAGATAAAGCAAAAAAAGAATGTAAAGCGGCATCAAAACGCTGCAAACTTTCCGGAATAAAAGCCAGTAATTTTCCATTTTCAAATATCAGCTTATTAGAAAAATCTGGCACAAAGATAGCTTGATAATCTGTATTAAATTTCTTATATTCGTTTGTGAGTTTACATTTTATATGATTTACGATTTAGAGAAAGAAAACAAGGAAATCCTTGCGAGATATAAAGACCTTATTTCCAACACATACCGTACTTTGGATGAGGAGCAGAACAAGCTTATCAGAAAGGCTTTTGATATTGCTCTGGATGCTCACAAAGATCAACGCAGAAAAACTGGAGAACCATACATCTACCATCCGATAGAGGTTGCAAAAATTGTGGCCAACGAGATTGGTTTAGGCGCAACCAGCATTGCCTGCGCACTACTCCACGACGTGATAGAAGATTCCGAATACACGTATGAAGATCTTAAAAAAATCTTCGGGAAAAATATTGCGGATATCGTTAACGGTTTGACAAAAATCTCTGTGATGAACCAGCAGAACATATCGGTTCAGTCTGAAAATTACAGAAAATTATTGCTGACACTTTCTGAAGATTTCCGGGTAATTCTCATCAAGATCGCAGACCGCCTGCATAACATGAGAACGCTGGAAAGTATGCATCCTGTGAAGCAGAAAAAAATTGCTGCAGAAACCGCTTACATCTATGCTCCTTTGGCTCACAGATTTGGACTTTATAATATCAAATCTGAGCTGGAAGACCTCTCATTGAAATATAACAATCCTGATATCTATAATGAGATTGTTGGTAAATTGGAAATCGCCAAAGAAGGCCGCGAAAAATATGTTGAGGAATTTACCAAAGAAGTTTCTGAACAACTGAAAGAAGAAGGACTCAATTTTACCATAAAAGGCCGTGCGAAAGCCATCAGTTCCATTTATCGTAAAATGCAGAAACAGAATGTGACCTTTGAGGAAGTTTTTGATAATTACGCCATCAGAATCATTTATAAATCTGATCCGAGAAACGAGAAATTCCTTGCCTGGAAAATCTATTCTATCGTCACCGACCTTTATCAAAGTAATCCTTCCCGAATGCGCGACTGGATTTCTCAACCGAGATCTACTGGCTACGAAAGTTTGCACCTTACTGTAATGGGTCCTGATAAAAAATGGATCGAAGTTCAGATTCGGTCGGAAAGGATGGATGACATCGCAGAAAAAGGTGTTGCTGCCCATTATAAATACAAAGAAGGTTACCGCAAAAACAGTGACGATCAGCGATTTGAAAACTGGGTTACAGAGATACGGGAAGTTTTGGAACAACAGCAAAACCTCTCTACATCAGAACTTCTTGATAATATCAAACTGAATCTCTACTCCAAAGAAGTTTTTGTCTTCACGCCAAAAGGTGAAATCAAAATATTACCAACCGGCGCAACTGCATTGGATTTTGCATTCTCTGTGCATACAGATCTTGGAATGAAATGTTTGGGTGCGAAAATCAATGGAAAATTGGTTCCGATCAGTTATGTGCTTCAGAATGGTGATCAGATTGATATTCTTTCGTCACAGAACCAAAAACCAAAAGCTGACTGGCTGGAGTTTGTAGTCACTTCCAAAGCCAAATCTAAAATTAAGAATATCCTTAATTCGGAAAAAAATCAGCATACAGCAGAAGGGAAGGAAATTCTGCAAAGAAAAATGCGCCACGCCAAATTGAATTTCAATGATGACGAAATCAATGGTTTGCAAAAATTCCTGAATCTGAAAACTTCCCAGGATCTATTTCTAGGATTTCAGAACGGAACATTTGATATTGGTGATATCAAAAGATATTCTGACAAAAAAAGTATTCTCAGCAATATTTTCAACCGTTTCCGAAAATCATCCAACAAAGAGGAATATGTCGAAAAAGTCGACTCCAATTTGGATATGATTGTTTTCGGAAAAGATGAAGAAAAACTGAATTATAGTTTTGCTAAATGCTGCACCGTAATTCCTGGTGATAAGATTTTCGGATTTATTACGATTTCTGACGGCATCAAAGTTCATAACGACAACTGCCCCAACGCAATCAACCTGAGAGCTAATTATGATTATCGTGTTCTGCAGGCCAAATGGGTCAATGCTGAAAGTTTCAAAAACAGAATCAAAATCGAGATCGAAGGTCTTGACAGAATGGGAATGATCAACGACATCACGGCAGTTATCAGTAACAATATGAATATGGACATGAAGAGTATGAGCATTGCTTCCAACGACGGCATTTTTACAGGAAACATCAATCTTGAAGTTAAAAACAGAAGTCAGCTTGAGGAAACATTCAAGCAGCTGAAGGCAATTAATGGCGTTTCTAAAGTGAAGAGAATGTAATGGTTTTATCAAAGTATTTTCAGCAATTTTTCCATAGCAGCAAAAGTTCCGGTGTATTATTGATCGTCTGTGTGATAGTATCATTAATTATTGCTAACACGTCACCAGCAGAAGCATTTCAAAATCTTCTGGATTCAAAAATAGGAACAGAAGTATTTCATTTGGATTATTCGGTTTCCGTTTGGATCAATGACGGACTAATGGCCATTTTCTTCCTTTTGGTTGGTCTGGAAATCAAACGGGAATTACTCGAAGGCGAATTGTCTGATATCAGAAAAGCAAGCCTTCCGATTTTCGCAGCTGTTGGAGGGATGCTGATTCCGGCTTTGATTTATGTAGCATTCAATCATAATACCGGTTATAAAAATGGCTGGGCAATTCCAATGGCGACTGATATCGCGTTTTCGCTTGCTATTATTTCTCTGCTTGGAAAGAGTGTTCCTAATTCTTTGAAAATCTTCCTGAGTGCTCTGGCAATTGTTGATGATCTGGGGGCAATTATCGTTATTGCATTGTTCTATACGGACTCGATAGATTGGATTTCTTTGGGAATTTGCGGCGGAATAACTGCTTTATTAATTATTCTCAATAGAATTGGGATTACAAAGATCCTCTTTTATATTATTCCGGGATTATTTCTATGGTATTTTATGCATCATTCCGGAATTCATGCAACAATTGCGGGCGTTATCCTAGCTTTTACAATTCCTACCAATGTTTCTACAACCGAGATTTCGCCATTAGAAAAATTAGAACAAAAACTTCACATTCCTGTCAGCTTTTTAATCATGCCAGTATTCGCTTTGGCAAATACTAATATTACTTTTCAGTCCGGAATATTCAGTCATTTTATCAGCCCATTGAGTTTGGGAATTATCTTCGGATTATTTGCAGGAAAAGTTTTAGGCATCAATTTGTTTTCCTTTTTAGCTATAAAATTGAAATGGGGAAAAATGCCTGCTTTATCTGCCTGGAAAGAAATGATCGGCGTTGGATTCCTGGCCGGAATCGGTTTCACAATGTCGATTTTTGTATCACTTTTAGCTTTCCCAAATGAGACCGCAATCCAGAATCTCTCTAAAATCAGTATTCTATTTGCGTCTGTTTTGTCCGGGCTTACCGGTTATTTGATTTTAAAAATGAAGAAAAATTAGTATTCAATCATTTCTGTAGAATTCATTTCTTCACGAACCAATTTCTCCAATTTAACTTTTTTGATCGCCAGGTTCAGTTCATTACCCATCAATACCAGAAACACGTTTACATTGACCCAAACCATTACCAAAATAATGGAACCAATGGAACCGTACAGGACATTGTATCTTGCAATATTAGCCACATAAATAGCGAAAAAGTAGGTCAGTAGAACAAATAAAACCGTTGTAAGAACAGCGCCCGGATAAGCTTCTCTTAGTCTTGTAATTTTGAGACAGCCCACCCAGTAAAAAAGTGTCAGCAAAATAAAATAAAACAATGGAAACGATATGAAACCGATAATTTTGGTCATGTTTTTAGTAAACCAGCTGATATCATATGTTGGTGTAAAAAGCTTCAGAACAACTTCGCTGTAATAGATCCCGAAAATAGAAAGAAAAACCAATGTCAGAAAGCTGATTGTTACAAGCATTGCCAAAGCATATTCTTTCACAAAGCCTCTCTGTAACTCTGTATTCCTGTTGAATCCGTTAATCAGCGTAAAACAACCGTTAGTAGCAAATACAAAAGACAATAAGATTGTTAAATTACTTATCGACTTCATGTTAGGAATAATATTACCCTGGATATAGTTTGTCACATCACTTTGCATATGCGAAGGGAAAATTCTTGGCATAAGAACTTCGAAAATATAAAACTGAAGTTTATCATAATGCGGCATATAAGGCAAAACCGACAAGAGAAACAGAATCATCGGAAAAAGGCTGAGAAAAAAATTCCATGAAATACTAGCAGCCTGCCGTCCTAATGGATTTTTGAAAATCGCATTGCTATAAATCCCGAACATTTTCCACAGAGAAATTCCTAAAACCGGAATATGAATTCCGTCGAAAAAGTTTTGGATTTTGAGGAAAAAACGTCGTATTTTTTTTGCCATTCATTTATCTTTGCCTCACAAATATACTAAATGCGTATTAATTTGATCTGCATCGGGAAAACGGATGATAAAGAAATTGTTTCTCTTATCAGCTATTACCTGCCAAGAATTCCAAAACACTGGAACTTTGAACTTCTGGAAATTCCGGATGTGAAAAACGCCAGAAACCTGAATCCTGATCAACTGAAAAAAGAAGAAGCCAAGCTGTTTCAGAACCAAATAGACTCTTCTGATCTGGTCATTCTGCTGGATGAAAAAGGAAAACAATTTACCAGCCGTGAGTTTGCCGGAAAAATTGATTTCTGGCTTGGAAATTCAGTAAAAAAGGTAAACATACTTATTGGCGGAGCTTATGGTTTTTCTGAGGAGATCTATCAGCGTGCTAATGAAAAAGTATCTCTGTCAAAAATGACTTTTACACATCAGATGATTCGGCTGTTTTTCGTGGAACAGATTTATCGGGCTGCAACTATTTTGCAGGGAAAACCTTATCATAATGATTAAAATTGAGTTTTTATCTTATAACAGTTGTTGATTGTTGTTAGGTTTAAACTTTCAAAGGGCTTCCGAATTGCTAACTAGCCCCGATAGTAACGGCATCCTTTTTATTTTTTTAGCAAAAAAAAATAAAAAGATATAGTGGATAGCGGGATTAAGCTCCTAAAAAAATAATTCACTTTTTTGCGATAATTTTTTTTGCAAGATTGGCAAAAACACCCCCTAAAAAAAATCCAACAGCCGCTCCATATACAACATCTAAAGGAAAATGAACTCCTAAATAGATCCTGCTATATGAAACCAAAAGTGCCCAGAAAAGTAAGATATAAGGAAGTATTCTATATTTTTCACCAATCAGAATCGATAAAAAACTGACCAGAAAAAAAGAATTTGAAGAATGTGAGGAGTAGAATCCGAATTGTCCTCCGCAGGTTACCAACCGCATCTTTGCCATTAACAGATCATTATGACAGGGTCTTAGCCTGCCAACACCGTATTTGAAAATACCAGCCAGCTGATCGGAAATTGTAATTCCAATTGCGATGAGTATAATGACAAAAATTAATTTTTTTAACGGAAAACTTTTGTAAAGAAGATAAAGCAATATAGCATAAAACGGTATCCAGAACCATTTGCTTGTCATCAGAAGCCAAAAAGGATCGAAAGCAGAGTCTCCTAGTCTATTCAGGAATAATAATAATTCCTGATCCTTTTCAATGAGCCAGTTCATATTATCTGCTTACAGGACCTTCGTGAGAATCGTCCTCCGAAAGGTCGATTTTGGGTGTCTCTTCTTTAAGAAAAGCCTCCGTTTTTTTGTCTGCCAAGGGATTGAATTCCTGCGCAGATTGTTTCACCTTTTCGATCTCTTTTTTGATTTCGGAAACAGGATTGTCCGCTTCCTTCATTATTTCGGTTTTGATATCATCCACTGCCCCACGCATTTTACGAACTCCTTCGCCAAGACCTCTTGCGATCTCGGGTAATTTATCCGGTCCGAACAGAACGACAATTGCCAGAGCAATCATCAGCATTTCTCCAATACTCAATTCCATTTGACAAAATTAAGAAACATTTATAGAATTGATAGAGAGAATTTTATTAATTTTTACTTAAAAATAGCTTAGAAATTATTATTTCTTTTGATTTTAGAATATAAAAAGTAAAACTATCCTTAATAATTTCCCTAAATAAATTTATTTTTTCTTTCTGTTGAAGTTGATATAAACAAAAAAGATGCTTACCATAAATAATAAAAAGGCAAGAAAAAAAGGTGCTCCGGGAAATAAGAAAGGTGCCTCTTTGTGAGTGAAATAATAAAATAAATTGGTCATCATTGGAGGACCGATTATAGACGTTGCACTCATAAGACTCGTCAAAGCGCCTTGCAATTCACCCTGCTCATTGGACGGGATATTTTTGGTAATAATGGATTGTAATGCTGGTCCACAGATTCCACCTAAACAGTATGGGATAGTGAACAGTAACATCATCCAACCTTGCGTCGCAAATGCATATAGGAGCATTCCGAATGAGTATAATAACAGGCCATAGTAGATGCTCTTACGGTCACCGATTTTCGGATTAATCCACCTTATCAACAATCCCTGAACCAACCCAACCATTAGTCCTACAACGCCCAAAGAGATACCTACCATTCTTTCATCCCAGTTGAATCTGTACATGGTATAGAAACTCCAGTTACTTTGTACAGCATGTCCACCAATGTAAATCAAAATCAAGGAAATCACTAATCCCGAAATCTCCGGATGTTTTCTAAGCAGCTTTAATGACCCAATAGGATTGGCACGTTTCCAGTCAAACTCTCTGCGATTTTCTTTAGACAAACTTTCCGGTAAAATAAAATAACCATAAAGAAAGTTGAGCATACATAAAGCTGCCGCCGCATAAAACGGAACTCTGGAACCATAATGCCCCAACACACCACCTAAGACAGGACCAATAATAAATCCCAGCCCAAAAGCGGCTCCTATTAATCCGAAATTTTTTGCACGATCTTTATCCGTAGAGATATCCGCAATATAAGCACTGGCTGTAGTAACACTGGCTCCTGTAATTCCGGCAATGATTCTCCCAACAAAAAGCCACCAGATAGTAGGCGATAATGCTAAAAAAATATAATCTATGGAAAATCCGAAAAGCGATAATAAGATAATTGGCCTTCTTCCGAATCTGTCACTTAGATTTCCGACCAATGGTGAGAATATAAACTGTATGAAAGCATAAGCAAAACTCAGCCAGCCACCATATTTAGCTGCTTCGCTGATATCTGCGTGGATCAGTTCTTCTATCAGTTTCGGTACCACGGGAATGATGATGCCCCAACCTGTGATATCTATCAAAAGTGTGATAAATATAAAACCTATTGCTGCTGATTTTTGATTCTGTTTCATAAGTTGCGAAGATAATATTTTTTTGATTTGCTACTTTGAAGATTTGAAAAATTGATTTTTTTATTGACAAATATTTAAATTTGGCAACCAATGTTATGACCTGCAAAGCGCACCCGAGCTGAGTGGAGCTCTTTTTGTGAGGAAGTATGACTAGCAAAAAAGCGGGAGCGGAGCGTGGAAAAGGTGCCCAAATTTAGAAAATGTTTCAAATAAAAAAGCTCCCAATTACTTGAGAGCTTTTTTATTAAGTATCGTAAGGAATTACTTCACTAATTCTACATCGGTAGAAGATTTTCCTGTAACCTTATCTTCTTTTTTCCTTCCTCTCAGGAAGTCATAAGCCGTAGCTGATGCAATAAAAATAGATGAGTATGTACCGAATCCAATACCTAACAATAAGCAGAACATAAATCCTCTAAGGTTATCTCCACCGAAGATGAAAATCGCCAGGATTACCAAAATCGTTGTGAATGATGTGTTGAATGTTCTACCAATTGTACTGGAAATAGAGTCATCAAATAATCCAGCCAGTGTCAATGCTTTTTTCTCACGCAGGTATTCTCTGATCCTGTCAAAGATGATTACCGTATCGTTAATCGAATAACCAATCACCGTAAGAATTGCTGCGATAAAATCCTGGTTAATCTCCATATTGAAAGGCATTACTTTGTAAAATAATGAGTAAACACCCAAGATCACCACTGTATCGTGGAATAGACCGGCAACCGCTCCAAGAGAGAACTGCCACTTATCAAATCTTACCAAGATATAGATGAAAATACCAATCAATGAAGCGATAACTGCCAAGATACCGTGTGTTGTGATATCGTCCGCAACTGTAGGTCCTACTTTTGTAGAAGATACTATTCCTGCATGGCCTTTATCTGCTGCTTTGAAATCTGCCAAACTCATACCTGCCGGCAAATCTTGTTTAAGACCTTCATAGATTTTTTGCTCAACAGTTTGGTCAGCCGCAAGAGATTCGTCATCAATCAGATAATCTGTCGTTATTTTTAATTGAGAAGAATTACCAAAAGTTTTGGCTTCCACAGATTCGTTTTTACCGTCTGCAGTTTTCATCAGCTTAGCAATATTTTCTTCAATTTTACTAGCGTCAACCGGTTTTTCAAATCTTACAACATAGTTACGCCCACCTGTAAAATCGATTCCGTATTTGAAGCCGTTGATTGCAATTGAAGCAATTGAAATCACCATTAAAATTGCAGATACAATATAAGACCATTTTCTTTTTCCAATGAAATCGATCCAGGTATTTCTGAAAAGATTTTTGGTTGGAGCAGTCCAAACAGATAATGATTTACCTTTATTCAATCTATTGAAAATCATCACTCTTGACAATAATACAGATGTGAATAATGTCATAACAAGACCGATCATCAATGTTACCGCAAATCCTTTGATTGGACCTGTTCCGAAGATGTAAAGAATTAATGCTGTAATAAAAGTCGTAACGTGACCGTCAATAATCGCAGAAATCGCATGTTTGAAACCATCTTTATATGCTTCAAGAATACTTTTCCCTCGGAATAATTCTTCTTTTGTTCTTTCATATATAATTACGTTTGCATCTACTGCCATTGCCATAGACAATACAATACCTGCAATACCCGGAAGCGTCAATGTTGCATCTACAGAATCCATGATCCCGAAGATGTAGAATAAATTAACAATCATTGCAATAACTGCGTAAACCCCTGCTCCACCATAATAGAAAATGATGTAAACAATAATTACCGCAAATGCAATAAGGAATGACATTATCCCGTCATTGATAGATTCAGCTCCCAATGAAGGTCCTACAACATCAGCCTGAACAATTTTAGCACCTGCAGGCAATTTACCTGCGCCTAAAACATCAACCAAATCTTTAGCTTCTTCCTGAGTAAAATTTCCGGAAATCTGCGTTCTTCCATTAGGAATGACCTCATTTACCATTGGTGCAGTATAAACTCTGTTATCCAGCGTTACAGCCACAACTTTTCCTTTGTTTTTCTCCGTCATTGCTTTCCAATCACGAGCACCCTGAGAATCCATTTGCATATCTACAACAATACGTCCCAGCTGGTCATAGTTGATATTTGCAGATTCTACAGCACCGTCAACCGGAGCCTTTTGATTGATATTCCCACGGATAGCGTATAATACAAGACTGTTAGAAGTATTATTCTCTGGCTTGTATCCCCACATAAACTGAGTATACTTTAAGTTTACCGGGCGAGCTTTTGTAGCAATTGCACTATTAAGGATTTTATTAACAACTGCTGTATCCGATAATTTTACATTAGCAACAGCA
The DNA here is from genome assembly GCF_900182975.1 of Epilithonimonas pallida. Taxonomy (NCBI): domain Bacteria; kingdom Pseudomonadati; phylum Bacteroidota; class Flavobacteriia; order Flavobacteriales; family Weeksellaceae; genus Epilithonimonas; species Epilithonimonas pallida. The sequence continues at coordinate 200,956 of NZ_FXUO01000006.1, forward strand.
TTACCAGGCGTTGAGTTTAACTGGATAAGATTTGTCAAATTTGTTGTTTTAGCAACACCTATTGAATCTCCTTTAACTTTTACCAATTGGTTAAGTTCTGAGAAATATGGTAAAACTTCCTGCCCCATCTGTACTTCCCAAAACTGAAGTTTAGCAGAAGTCGCCAACATTTTTTTAACCCTGTCGATATCTTTGATACCTGGCATCTCTACCAGGATTCTTCCGGTTCCAGGAACTCTCTGAACGTTTGGCTGAGTAACACCCATTTTGTCGATACGGGTTCTAAGAACTTCATAAGCCGTTCCTACAGACGCATCGATTTTTCTTCTTACAATGTTTTTTACCTGATCGTCAGGTGTATTGAATTTAATCTCAGAAAGATTGGTGTTTCCAAAAATTTCCGGATCAGCAAGCTTTAGATTCGTACCTTTCTCTTTGTTAACAGCTTCGAACTGGGTAAAAAAATCTTCGATATATTGCTTACTCGAGTTTTTCTGAGCCTGATCTGTTCTGTTAAGCGCTTCTATCAAAGTAGCGTTTGTAGAATAATTACTAAGATCATTTACCAAATCTCTCTGGTTGATCTCCAATAATACGTTGATACCACCTTTTAGGTCCAACCCCAACTTCATTTCTTTTTGCTTTGCAGACGTATAATTCAGTTTTGTAAAACCAAGATTAAGCGTGTCTTTCGAAAGTCTGTCGAGTTCGGCTTGGTATTTTACCTGATTATCACCTGCAATAGCTCTAGCTTCCTTTTCTATTTTATTGGCATAGAAAGAAGGCAAAAGCTCATTGAGACAAATCAGTCCAAGAACGATGGCAACTAGTGTAACGAGTCCTTTTCCTTGCATTTTCTTACGATATATATAATTTTAGTCGGCAAATATAATGATTTATAACGGAAATAGGAATTTGAAAATGAGAAATATGTATTTACTAAATTTTTAAAATAACAAATCGGCTTTATCTATTCGAAAAATGAAAGAAAATCAGATTTTTTTATGAAAATTAATAATAGAATCACTCAACAGGCATATAATTTGGTAAGGCTATAATTAATTATAAAATAATAAGTTATGGGAAAACTTTTACTTTGGATCGGCTTATTCTTAGCAGCCTGTTTATCGGCTCAGACCATTAGCCTGGAGAACTTTGTTTCCGGGATTTCTAATCCTGTAGAGATTGTTGCATCGCCAACATCTGACAATAGATTATTTGTTGTCCAGCAATCCGGCACTATCAAGATTGTGAATGAAAACGGAACTATTGCTCCGGATAACTTTCTGAATATTTCCAACCTCATCACTTTTGGAGGTGAAAGAGGATTACTGGGACTGGCATTTCATCCTCAGTTTTTAACCAATCGATATTTTTTTGTTTATTATAATAATTTGCAAGGATCAATCAGAGTTTCCAGATTCACAGCAAACTCGTCAAATCCTAATACAGCAGATGTTTCATCGGAAAAAATTCTTTTAACGATCCCTAAGCCTTTTACTAATCATAATGGCGGTAGTATTCATTTTGGAGCAGATGGTTACTTGTGGATATCTACCGGCGATGGCGGAAGCGGTGGCGATCCGAATAATAATGCTCAAAATAAAAATTCGCTTTTAGGGAAAATGCTGAGAATTGATGTCAACTCGGATAATGCTTATAATATTCCGTCAGATAATCCCTTCGTGGGAATTGACGGCGCTGACGAAATTTGGGCTTACGGCCTTAGGAATGCATGGAAATTCTCTTTTGACAGAACTACCAATCAGGTTTGGATTGCTGATGTCGGACAAGGTGACATCGAAGAAATCAATAAAGTATCTGCAGCAACACCAGGAATCAACTACGGCTGGAGATGCTACGAAGGAAACACCCCTTATAATACCACAGGATGTGCCAACGCTTCTACAATGACTTTTCCGGTTGCTCAATACGATCATTCCGGAGGAAAATGCTCTATCACGGGCGGTTATCTCTACAGAGGTAACCTTTATACAGATCTCGTAGGAAAATATGTTTTTGCAGATTACTGTTCAGCTCAAATAGGTGTTTTGGATACTTCGAATACGATGGTTTGGAGTCCGAGTTTTTCAGCGAATTTTACAACTTTCGGTGAGGACAATCAGAAACAACTTTACGTAGCAGCAGGCAATACCATTTATAAAATCAAAACTAATAATCTTGCCGTTTCTGATATTAATCAAGCTAATATTTTAATCACGCCTAATCCTGCAAAAGAGAAAATCTATCTTCAAAATGTGAATGAAAAAAATATCTCTGCAGAAATTCTGGATTTAACAGGACGAATTGTTCATCAGGTTCAAATGTCTGATACTGATAACAGCATTGATGTTTCTAAATTGCAGCAAGGAACCTATCTGCTGAATCTGAAAAAAGATAATCAAAAGTGGATTTCCAAGAAATTCATCAAAGAATAATAAAAATAAAAACCGCCTCTTTTCGAAGCGGTTTTTAATTATTTAGACCAATTGATTCTCGTTGTTTTAACATTGTGAGAGTCGGTTCCGATCATGATATCGAAATCTCCAGCTTCCCAATCGTATTTCAATTGATTATTATAAAACTTCAAATCTTCTGGAGAAATTTTGAATGTTACTTTTTTACTTTCGCCAGCTTTCAGATAGACTTTTTGGAAACCTTTTAATTCCTTAACGGGTCTTGTATTGCTTCCAACCAAATCCCTGACATAAAGCTGAACTACTTCTGCTCCATCATATTTCCCGTTATTTGTTAAAGTCACATTAGCTTCGATGCTAGTATTGCCAGAAGGTTTAGCGTTAGTTACAGAAACATCAGAATAACCGAAATTAGTATAACTTAATCCATACCCAAAAGGATAAAGCGGTGTGTTGCACTCATCCAGATAATTGGAACGGAATTTTTCGAAATTACATTTGTCAGTATTTTCTGTACTTAAAGGGCGACCTGTATTCTTCGCGTTATAATATATTGGAACCTGACCTACACTTCTTGGGAAAGTCATCGGTAATTTTCCGGAAGGATTAACTTTTCCGTAAAGAACATCAGAAACTGCATAGCCAGCCATACTTCCCGGGAACCATACGTTCAGGATTGCATCAGCCAATTGAGATTCTTCCGTCAGAACCAAAGGACGACCTGTAAACAGAACCAAAACAATTGGCTTACCAGTTTTCTTAAGTTCTCTCAATAATTCTCTTTGAGTTTCCGGAATTGTAATATCTGTTCTTGAACTTGACTCACCGCTCATCTCGGCACTTTCACCTATCGCTAAAACAATCACATCTGCTTTGCTTGCAACATCTACAGCTTCTTTTCTGATTTGATCAGCAGGACGATTATCCCTGTCTGTTGTTTTATTAAACATAGCGGCACGCTGTTCCATCATTTCGGATTCGTAAACGTTACTTCCTTTTGCAAAAATAAAATTCACATCTTTGCCAACTGTTTCCTTCAAACCTCGCAATAATGAAATAGAATTGGCATGTTTTGCAGCAACACTCCAGGTTCCTGTCATATTCATCGCGTTATCTGCCAATGGTCCGATAACGGCCACTGTTCCTGATTTTTTAAGTGGAAGAACCTGTTTGTCATTTTTCATCAAAACCATAGAATTAGATGCAATCGTTTTTGCTGCTTCTAAATGTTTTGGGCTGAAAACTTCTTTCTGAGCTCTTTTAGAATCTGTATATTTATAAGGATCATCGAAAAGTCCAAGATCATATTTGGCTTCAAGGATTCTTCTTGCAGCATCTGTCACCGTTTGCTCAGACACTTTTCCTTCCGAGATGGATTGTTTAAGTGTTTTCAAGAATCCTTCGCCAACCATATCCATATCAATTCCGGCATTCATTGCTAATGCTGAAACCTGTTGAAGATCTCCCATGCCGTGATCTGTCATTTCGTTGATACCTGTATAATCAGTCACGACAAAGCCCTTGAAATTCCACTGTTTTCTAAGAACATCCGTCATCAGCCATTTGTTACCTGTTGCAGGAATCCCGTCAACCTCATTGAAAGACGCCATTACAGAACCTGCTCCCGCATCCACAGCCGCTTTATATGGTGGGAAATAGGTGTTATACATTTGAACGTGGCTCATATCAACTGTATTATAATCACGTCCGCCTTCCGGAGCGCCGTAAAGTGCGAAATGCTTCACGCAAGCCAGCATCGTATTATTTTTTGATAAGTCATTCCCTTGATACCCGTAAACCATTGCTTTTGCAATTTCACTTCCCAGGTAAGGATCTTCACCGGAACCTTCCGCAACTCTTCCCCATCTTGGCTCTCTTGAAATATCTACCATCGGCGAAAATGTCCAGTTGATCCCATCTGCTGTAGCTTCCTGAGCCGCGATCTGAGCTGATCTCTGTATAAGATTCATATCCCAAGACGCTGCCAATCCTAATGGAATCGGAAAAGTAGTCTCGTAACCATGGATCACATCCATCCCGAAAATCATTGGAATTTTCAAACGGCTTTTTTCTACAGCTACTTTTTGTACATCACGAATCTTATCAACACCTTTGATGTTAAATAATCCGCCAACTAAACCTTGTTCTATTTTCTTTCCTATATCAGAACTCTGAGCTTGTCCTGTTGTAAAATCTCCGGATGAAGGTAAATTCAACTGTCCGATTTTTTCGTCCAAAGTCATCTTGGCAATCAAATTGTCTATGAATGCTTTTTTCTTAGACTGATATTGTGCCGACTGGAAAGACTGAGCGGGCTTGGTTACAATGTCCTGCGCTAAAAAATAGGGCGATAATGCCAACGCAGCTAGGATTATAAACTTTTTCATTTATATATATTTATTTTCTTTAACGTTTATTTTTTTAATGATAACATCCAATCCCAAAGTTTAGGATCAGAATAGGTAGAATCCCAGGAGTTATGATTATCATTTGGGAAAATAATCAACTCTGCTTTTGGATTGATTGGGTGTAATTTCTGATAGAAATTAAATGCATTCTCAGGAAGAACTACATCATCCATTCCGCCATGATACAATTTGATATTCAGATCTTTGTATTGATGAATATTAGCAAGCATTACTCTGTCTGTTGGTGCGCAAACTGCTGCAACTGCTGCAAACATTTCAGGGTGCTCACCTGCCAACTTCAGAGTTCCCCAACCACCCATTGATAATCCTGTGAGATAAATTCTTTCTTTATCGATTTTGTATTTTTCCGAAATCTCTCTGATAAGGAAATAAACCGCATCCGTATCCCACCATGTATTTTCCGGACATTGAGGTGCCAGAATAGCAACTGGTTCCTTTATAAGATTTTTATAAGTAAATGGGCTGTGTGCTTTTACTATTTCCAGGTTATTTCCTCTTTCTCCTGAACCATGAAGAAATACTACTAATGGAATTTTTGTTTTTATATTTTGAGGTAAGTCCAGAATGTATGATAGTTTCTTCTGGATTTTAACCTCACTATTAAACTCCGATTTGATTTCCTGCGCTTTTACTAATGGATTAATTACTAATAAAAGAATTGGGAGATATTTAAGTTTTAAAGCCATTTGATTTCTTTTGTATTGATATACCTTTCTTCAAATATACCTAATGTTCATATTTTACAAAATCTTGTTATCCCGACCAACGCCCTAGCCCTGATTGCAACGGCATCCTTTTTTGTTTTTGTTGTTTGTTGTTAAAAACTACAATTTGTGATAAAACAAAAAAGATATAGTGGAAAGCAGGTATAAGCTCCTTTAAAAACCCATTGAGTCAAAATGAAACAATGAGTTCTGATCCAAAGATAATAAATTAAATCTATTGAATTTTATGCTCCGTAGATTTAAATCCTATTTTTTTGAGTCCGTTTCTGATTTCCGGCGCATTCATAAACAGATTCCATAATAATCCGGAACGATAATTCTCAATCATTGGCGCAATTGTTCCCTGATCAATTGCGAGGTAACGCGGCGTCGTCCAGTCATTAAAATTAACTGAAGTGGCATCGTAAGGTCCGGCTTGTCCAATGAAATTTGGTTTCTCCTCGTACAAGAACTTCAAAAATGCCATAGATTCTTTTGGTGTGTAAGGCATTGAGCTAAGAGCAGCAGTCGGCGTGATCACTCCAAAATCTTCTTTCATCGGCTGATGCGCAGCATATCCAACCGAACCGTCTTTGTTTCTTGTATAACTTGCGGTAAGTCCCCAATATTTTTCTGAATAGCCTTTGTATTTGTAAGGGTTCTCCAGGCAATATTTATAATCTATCAAGACATGATTACGGTTGAGATCCCAATAGCTTTTCACATATTTATCCGAAAGACCTCTTGGATCAAGGCCTAAATAAGAATATTGAGACCAGAATAATGGTCCGCCGAATTCTTCTGCATAATTGTGCTTTACATACAAGGGAAGCCCATATTTTGTACGATCGGTTGTGTAAGTCCCGTTGCGAGTCCAGCCTTTGTTGTAGGTATCATAATCAATCGAATAATCGGGTGAAGATGCAGCTAAAACGTAGGTAATCAGACATTCGTTATAACCCTCTAAAGGAAAGTTCATTTCCCAACCATAGCTGGGCGACCAGTGCCAATACAATACTTTTTGACCGCCTTTTGTATACCAATTCCATTCTACACCTTTCCACAATTTGTCCATTTTTGCCGCTAAAGCTTTTTCCTCCTCGTTTCCGTTTTTGAAATATTCGCGGACGCAAATCATTCCCTGAACCAAAAATGCCGTTTCAACAAGATCTCCGCCGTTATCCTTTTTTCCGAAAGGGACAACTTTCCCGGTTTCACCATTGATCCAATGCGACCAGGCGCCATGAAAACGGTCTGCTTTTTCCAGAAAATCTGCAATGTGAGTCAACCTCTTAACGGCTTCCCTGCGTGGAATGTATTTCCTGTCAACACCAACCAGAATCGTCATTAACCCAAATCCGGATCCGCCTGTTGTAACTACATGTTTGTCATTGTCCGGATAGATGTTGTCTTCGTGGTAACGTTCTCTTCCTAAGAGTGAATTGGGTTCAGCAAAGTCCCAAAAATATTTGAGCGCATCACTTTGAACTTTGTCCATTAACTGATTATCAGTTAATTTTACTGAAACTGATTTTGTATCGGCAGTAGTATTTGTTAACTGAGAGTTTTTACATGATAGCAGTACCGCTAATGACAGGATTGATAATGATATTTTATTTTTCATTATAATTTTTTTGTAATTTAAAATCCATGGAATGATGAGTGGAATCCCAGTTTAATTAAGCCTTGCCTTACATCCGGCGCATTCATAAAAAGATTCCATAAGAATTGGTTTTTGTGATTCTCAATCATAGGAGCAATAGTTCCCTGATCAATCGCTAAATACCTAGGTGTCACCCAATTATACTGAACCGAGTAAGCATCATAAGGGCCTGCAACTCCTATGTATTTTGAATAGTTTTCATTGTAGAGGAATCTTAGGAAATTCATACTTTCTGTAGGTGTATATGGCATATCAGAAATAGCTGCAGTCGGAGAAATAATTCCTAAATCATTATTAGGCTGATGTGCCGAATAACCTGTTGTCCCATCTGCATTTCGGGAATAACTTGCAGTAAGACCCCAGCTTTTAGCATTATAACCCTGATAACCTTTTGGGTTTGCCAAACAATATTGATACATAATCTTCGCATGATTGGATGTTGCATCACCATAATTGACGTAGTCGTCTGTTAGTCCTCTTGGATCTAATCCCAAAAATGAATAATGTGACCAAAACATCGGTCCAACCGTTCCCGATGCTCCGTTATGATTTACAATCAAAGGAATTCCAAACTGTGAACCCGAAGTTTTGATAGCACCATTCCTTGCCCAGCCATTTTGATAAACAGATTTATTAATAGAATAATTGGGGGAAGCCGCTGCCAAAACATATGTAATCAGCGTTTCGTCAAAACCTTGCAATTTCATATTTATTTGGAAATCATAATTTGGAGACCAATGCCAGTATAATGCATTTTCACCTTTGGTGTACCAATTCCATTCGATTCCTTTCCATAGTTCATCTGCTTTCTGTGCCAATGCCAATTCAGCAGAATTTGTAGAATTCTTAAAATATTCTCTTACACAAATTAATCCCTGAGCTAAAAAAGCTGTCTCTACAAGATCACCTCCATTATCTTTTTCACCAAAAGGAATTACATTACCTGAATTACCATTGATCCAATGTGGCCAAGCTCCGTGAAAGCGATTTGCAGTTTTGAGGAAATCAAGAGCGGTTGTTAATCTCGAAACGGCATCAGCCTGCGAGACATAACCATTCTTGATCCCTACTAAAATTGTCATCAACCCAAAGCCTGAACCTCCAGTTGTAACCGTATTGGCATCGTTATTAGGATCATCTGTATGATATCTTTCTCTGGCAAGCTTAGAATTGGTTTGCGCAAAATCCCAAAAATACTTCAAAGCACCTTTTTGGGTCATTTCTATAATTTGGTCATCTGTGTAAACAGTTGCTGGTTCTTGCGGGTTATTAACTAATGTATCATTCGGATCCCAATCACTGGAGTTGGAACAATTGTATGATAAAAAAAGAACAGAAGATAAAACTGTAATTTTAAAAAAATCCTTTTTAAACATTGATTTTATTTTTTATGAAAAACACTTTATGAACGAGTCATAAAGTGTTCTTTTATTACTTACGTTAATAATGAAAGTATTGTCTACTGCATTTCTTTAATAACTTCATCCGTTGTCAAAGCTTTATTATAAACTTTGAACTCGTCATATAAGCCTGTATCAGACTTGTGTTCCCAATCTCCAAATGTAGCTCCTCCAGATGCAACATCCATCATACTACAACCACTAAAATCTATTGGACTAGGTAATGTGCCTGTATATACAACTGTTCCATTATAATAAAATTTCACTGTCGTAGAATCAATTGTTACAGTTACAAAAACCCAATCGCCACCAGTAGGTAATTTTACTAAATCCCCCCAAAATTCTCCATTTCCTATACCCACATTTATTTTAAGTCCTGTATTTTGTTCTTTAAATAATCTAAATCCATACTTTCTACTATTATCAAAACCTGTAGCATAAGCAGTTGGATTGCCTACCACTACCATTCCAGCTCTTTCCTGTGAAGCATCTGTTTTATACCAAAATGACAGGCTTAATTCTTTGTTATTAGAGCCAAATAATCCTGAAATAGGATAAGATATATATGCATCCGCAACACCTTTATAAGCAGTCCCTTTTTTACCTGGGGTAGTAGTCGGTGCTCCTGTAACAGTTGCTTGTGTGAGATTTATAAGATCTTTAAAATCATTCCCCGAATTAAATGGAACATATACTGTTTCACTAGTTAAGACAGGACTATATTTTGTTACATTAAAGGTAAATGAACTTGTTGCTGTCTTACCAGTTAAATCGGTCGCATCAACTTTAAAAATATGTGTTCCTAAACTTAAACCTTTATAAAAATAAGAACCATTAAAAATGCGATAATCAAGAAAATTTGTATAAGTATTAACTACATTTCCATCCAATGAAATTACTACTTTGCCAATTTCTATATCATCTGTTACTTTAAAGTTAAAAGTAAAATCATTTGAAGTAGATGTTGCAGGGAAGGCTAAATCACTTGAAGGACTTACAATACTTGATGTAGGAGCTGTTTTATCTTCTCCAGGAGCAACTTCAGTAATATCATCAATATATCCATCCGAACAAGCTGTTGATATTGTTAACAATGCAAAAGCAGCAAAAGTTAATTTTATTATATTTTTCATTTCGTTATTCTATTAATTAAAAATTACTCTAAAGATTGAATTTTTTCTATCTGAGCTAATGGATAAGGTAAAAATTGTTTGTCCATAGTGAAGGTTCTGCCGTCGTAACTTAAAGCTGCAGTATTACCTAATCTTACCATATCAAAGTAACGGATCCCCCATTCCATACCAAGCTCTGCATACTTTTCATCCATTACCTGATCAGCTGTAACTGAAGCTAATTCACCTAGCCCAGCTCTTCTTCTTACAGTATTAACCGCTGCAACAGCAGAACCCGCTGTTGGATTAGCGCCTCTTGCTACAGCTTCTGCATACATTAATAGTACCTCGGAATAACGTGTAATGATATAATTTTTATTAGACCCATAATCATTTCTACCCGGGATTAATTGTTTTGAAGGTAAGTAATGTTTACCACTAAAGAATAAAGCTCTTGCAGAATTGTTTATCACATCATTATCTGGTGTAACATTAGATACCCAAGAAGGTAATGTTGAAAAAGCCGGATCTTCTTTGATTTTTGCAATACCATCTGGTGTAAATAAAACAGATGTAACTAATCTTTTTTGTTCATTACGGCTAAGCATAAATTTAATATACTTCAAACTTGGCTCGTAGAATCCCCAACCAGCATTCGCTCCGGTCACTGCAGGCGTCCAACTTGTAGGTCCATAAAAATCCCAGAGATGTTTTACATTATTTCCGGTTGCTACTCCAAAATCTGAATATTGAATTTCTAGTAAATTCTCATCAGCCAATTTTCCAGGAATTTTGAATAAATTATAATAGTCGTCAACAAGCGTAAATTTACCGGAATTAATAATTTGTCCCGCAGCATCCGCCACGCCCTGATAATTTTTTAATTCCAGATTTGCCATAGCTTTAACAGCCAAAGCAGTATATTTTGTAACACCACCTCGGATATCAGTTCGTTGATTAGGTCTCATATCAGGAAGATTTGGAATTGACTGATCCATTTGAGAAGAAACCCATGACATAACATCATCTTTAGATCTTAAAGTCAATTTACTTTGATCAAGTTCTTCCATAACTATCACTTTACCCCACACTCTCGAAATTTCCAGAGTATAGAAAGCTCTTAATGTCTTACATTCTGACAAATACTGATCAATTAATTGAGAATTTACACCACCTGCTCTGAATTTTTCTAACTCATTCATTTGTGCTGTAACCTGTACTATTCTCTGATACCAGATTTCCCATAACGAATTATACATCCAATAGCTACGATCGTAGGAATAGTTATCTGTATCTGTAAATGGAGCCTGATCACCTTTTCCACCCGCATTAACATCATCTCCCCGAACAGAAATCAATGGAATCTGCTCCCATCCCAATCCTGTATCGCTATTATCAGATGCTTTTTTACCCGATAAAGTTGCATAAGCTCCCATAACAGCTCCTTTAGCACCTTCAGCACTAGTATAATCATAGCTATTACCAGCGTCCAGTTCCATAGGTTCATCTAACTTATTATCACAACTTGTCAAACCTACAATACTAACAAGCATAATTGCTTTTATATATATTAATTTTTTCATTTTGTTAAATTTTATTTGTTAAAATTTTATGCTGTAACCTACAGACACTACAGACGGTGTTGGATAAATATCCAAGTTAACACCGTCATTATTAACTTCAGGATTCATTAGATTTTTACTTCTAGTCCACATAAAAGGTCTGTCAGCTGTAATCGTAAATCTCATTTCAGGGATATCATTAGCTTTTAAAGTATATCCTAACTGGATATTTTGAACTCTGAAAAAATCTCCTTTTTGTAGCCAGAAGCTGGATAGCTTTTGGTTATTCCAGCTTGCACGATAACCTTCTGAAGAAACATATTCATTGGTAGTTCCTTCGCCATGCCAACGGTTGATAGCAAAATCCGCATCAATATTTCTACCTGTAGTTCTAATAACTTCTGTACGTGCTCTATTAAGAATCACATTACCTCCTTGTCCATAGAATGCAACAGAAAGATCCCAATTTTTATAATTTACCGCAACTGATCCACCATAATAATAAGTTGGCACAGGTGCTCCTAAATATGTTCTGTCACTGTCATCTATTTTACCATCACCATTCAAATCTTTATATTTAAAGTAGCCTGGTTTAACAGTTCCGGCTCCTTGATTTGTATTAGCATAAACAGCCGTCGGATCTGCGTTGACTTCAGCTTGATTCTGATAAACACCATCCAATATATATCCATAAAAAACATCAATTGGCTGACCTACAACTAATCGTTGAGGAAAATCACCTGACCCACGTGCAATAAACGCTTGATTATATAAATCAGTAATCTCATTTTTCACTTGGCTGAAATTCCCATTGATACTGTATCCCCAATCCTCGCCAATTTTATCTCTCCAGCCAGCAGATATTTCATACCCTTTATTTCTCATAGTTCCGACATTTTTATAGCTTACTTCACTACCTATCTTAGGCTGCACAGGGATAACTAGACTTTTAGTATCTTTTATAAAATAATCAGCTTCTAAAGTAAGACGTCTATTTAAAAATTCAGAAGATAAACCTACATTTGTTTCCTCAGTATATTCTCTTCTAACATCATCCTGGTAAGTTGTAAATTGGAATGCAGGTACAAAAGTATCTGCAAAAACAGAATTGACAGCAAATGCAGTACTTGGTCTATTATTATTTATAGCATCATTAGCTAATCTACCCCAACCTGCACGTAACTTCAACATGTTAAGCCAACTTGCATTCTTCAAAAAAGATTCTTCTGAAACAACCCAGCCTAAACCAACAGCAGGAAGGTTGATCGTTTTTTGGTTAGGAAATTTATTAGAACCTTCGTTTCTAAGTGTTCCATAAACAATATATCGATCTTTAAACTTGTAAGATAATCTACCAAAATAGGATGTTCTGTAGAAGCGGTAAGGTGCTCCTTCTGAAGTAATCCTTCCAGCATCAGCAGTATTATTAATATACCAAGTACTTTCATTATCTCTAGAAAATAAACTTCCTTCAAAGAAATTACCTTTCATTGTTAGATATCTATATGACTGGTCAGCAAAAGAAGTTCCTGCCATAGCAGTAATATCGTGTTCCCCAAAAGATTTTGTCCAAGTAAGTGTATTATCTAAGATGTAATCTTCATAACTTGCATTATTACGAGTAATAGTAGAATTTGCTAATGTTCTTTGGAAACCTTTCTCACTATTTACAAAATATGGCAATTCCATTAACCGCTCATCTATTGATCTGTTATTGTAAGAAAGTGTTGTTTTAAAAACCAATTCTTTTGGGAGCAAACTAACTTCTGCGTAAGCATTAAAATTGGTTGATTTTTGAGTCCCTTTCTTATTTACATTATCCATCAATGCAAACGGATTATCATGACCTCTGTAACCTAAAATCTGAGCATCTGCATATGGTTTTACAGTTGCGCTTGTAAATAAAGGATCGTAAACAGGCATTACAGGAACTGCATAATAAATTTGTGACCAGGCAGATGCTTCATCATCATACTTTTCTCCACGAGTGTAATTAATAACAGCACCAACATTTAGCCAGTTTGTCGCCTTGGCATCAATTTTTGCTCTGATATTAAACCTCTGATAGCTATTCTTCATATCAAGAATACCATCCTGAGAAAAATAATTCCCTCCCAATGAATAAGCTACTTTTTCAGATCCTCCATCTACCGAGAGACTATGGCTCATTATTGGGGCAATTCTCAGAGCTTCTTTATACCAGTCCGTATTAACGTTAGGAAGATTTGGATTTGTTCTGCTTCTACCATATCTTGCTATTGAGTTAGCTATAGCATCAATTTCAAATTGAGACCCAGACTCTAAAGCAAAATTGGTAAACTGCTCAGTATTAGCCATCTTTGTAACATTATTAGCGTATTGAGCACCGTAATACGTATCATAAGTTAATTTTGGCTTTCTGTTGTAGCTACCTCCTTTTGTAGTAATGACAACAACACCATTTGCCGCTAAAACTCCATAAATAGCTGAAGCAGAGGCATCTTTAAGAATTGTAAAATCCTGTATGTCATTAGGGTTTAAAAATTCAATGTTGTTTACAAAAAGTCCGTCTACTACATATAAAGGTTGATTATCACCTTGCAAAGAATGTATACCCCTAATATTCATCTTTGGAGCTTCTCCAGGTGACCCATTTACGACAATCTGTACACCCGCTACTTTTCCTTGAAGAGACTGGGTTGCCTGACCAGAAGGTGTCTTGACAATATCAGCAGCTTTAACTGTTGTAATTGCACTGGTTAAATCAACTTTTTTCTGTGTCCCATATCCAATCACAACTACTTCCTCAATTTTGTTTTCTTTAGCAGTAGTATCCTGTGTGGATTGTGCATGCAAATCACCGCCAAAGTACAAAGCAGCGATCAACAATGGTAATTTAACATAATTTTTTCTCATAATATTCTTATGTATTATTTTCTTATTCTCCGAATATAAATATTTTTATTAACACAATGTTAATATTTACTAAAATACATATAAATTTCTGAAAATCAGATAAATAAAATTAAATAAAGGAATTATATCTATTTAAACACCACAAAAAATATCCCCTTTTTTTGGCTCAATATTTGATTTTTTTAGAAATATCAATTCTTATTGCTTCGAAATGAGTAATTAATCATTGCTTACATTTAACATAATAATAACTAATACAAAGTTTTATGAATACCAACAGACTATCTAATCAGATGCAAACTGCATTAATTAAACAAATGACCAAAGAAGCGCATGCTTCACAAATCTTTCTTTCTTATGGGTGCTGGGCTGACGTCAAAGGTTACGGCGGAATTGCCAATTTCCTATACAGACATTCTCAGGAAGAAAGAAATCATATGATCAAATTTATGAGATACATATTGGACAGAGGCGGTGAAGCAAAAGTCGAAGCCATTCCTGCTCCCCCGGAAAATCCACAAAATTTAACCGACTGCTTTAATAAGGTTTTTCAGCACGAGGTTGATAATACCACAGCAATTTATAATATTGTGGATCTCGCTTTCCAGGAAAAAGATTGGGCAACATGGAATTTTATGCAATGGTTTGTAAAAGAACAGATTGAAGAAGAAAAATTAGCTTTAGAACTGATTGATAAGCTTAAAATTGCAGGCGGTGACCAAGCAACTGATGAATCATTATTCACTTTGGACAAAGCGTTAGAAGCTGCTCCAGACGAAGTTTCTCTTCCTCAGACAGCAACCGCTGAAAATCCATCATAAAAGATAAATAAATATAGTAACTTTGATCTCCGAATTTTTTTCGGAGATTTTAATTTATTATAAAATAGAATAATGGCAAATATTATAGAAAGCAACCATGCAAATCCAGAAGATTTTTATAAGTCTCTTAAAGAAAAGTTAGAACAACAGCATAATTTCCCAGAAGAATATCTTTTCAAATTCATAATTACAAGTGATTCGGAAAAAATCACAGAAATTCTAAGAGTTTTTGACAATCTCAAATATACTTTGGCCAACAGAGAAAGTTCCAATGGAAAATATACTTCTGTATCCATCAATTGCTTTGTATTGGATGCTGACCAGGTTATCAGCATCTATAAAAAGGTAGCGGCAATAGAAAATGTAATGATGCTGTGATAAATTATCAACTTCAAATTACGGCGCAGAAATTGTAACTTATTCAAATAAAATAAGTAATATGAAAAAAGCATTTTTCAGATTTCTAAATGGTGTCAACAAACGTATTTTACCAAAATACAGCAAAAAAGATCCTACGAAACTGACAAAAATCCAGAAAGCGATTTTTGCTTACAGGTATATTGTATTGCTTAACTCTCTTGATTAATATTCGAATTTAAAAAAAGCGTTCAGAATTGAACGCTTTTTTTATTTTTTATGACTTATAATTAAGAATTCTCCAGAATATAGCTGAACATCAAAGGTGCACAGATGGTAGCATCACTTTCAACAATGAATTTTGGTGTTGTGATATCCAGTTTCCCCCAAGTGATTTTTTCATTCGGAACTGCACCGGAATATGATCCATAAGAAGTTGTAGAATCAGAAATCTGACAGAAATAACTCCAGAAAGGAATATCGTGCATTTCCATATCCTGATAAAGCATCGGCACCACACAGATTGGAAAATCTCCGGCAATTCCTCCCCCAATTTGAAAGAACCCAACCCCTTTTCCATCTGAATTTTTTGTGTACCAGTCAGCAAGATAAGCCATATACTCAATTCCAGATTTCATTGTAGAGAATTTCAAATCGCCCTTGATACAATAGGATGCAAAAATATTACCCATTGTAGAGTCTTCCCATCCCGGAACTACGATTGGCAAATTCTTCTCAGCCGCAGCAATCATCCATGAGTTTTCTCTCGGGATCTCATAATACTGCTCAAGAACACCAGAAAGAATCATTTTGTACATATACTCGTGTGGGAAATATCTTTGGCCTTTATTATCAGCATCTTTCCAGATTTCATAGATGTGTTTCTGCAATCTTCTGAAAGCCTCTTCTTCCGGGATACAAGTATCAGTAACCCTGTTCAGTCCTCTTTCTAGAAGCGCCCATTCTTCCTGCGGCGTCAGGTCTCGGTAATGAGGAACTCTTTCATAATGCGAATGTGCAACAAGATTCATAAGGTCTTCTTCCAGGTTGGCTCCTGTACAAGAAATAAAATCTACTTTATCCTGACGAATCATCTCGGCAAAAATTTTCCCAAGTTCAGCAGTTGACATCGCTCCAGCCAATGTTACCATCATTTTGCCGCCATCTTTCAGGTGAGCAACATAACCTTTGGAAGCATCTACCAACGCAGCTGCATTGAAGTGCAAATAGTACTTTTCTATAAATTCCGAAATCGGCTTACTCATTTTATAAAAATTTTTGCAAAGATAAGTTTTTGCTTCTTTAATGACAATAATTAACATTTCTTTGTCAGATTGAGGCTCTCGAAATCTTACATTAATACTTATTTGACAGCTTTATCCGCTTGTAGTTTATCCTGAGCCTGTCGAAGGACTTCCAATCTTTTTACTCCACTGCGTTGCGTCAAAAGGATTTCCGCTCAAACCTAGCGAAGCGGTTCATCGATTCAAATAAAAATAAATAAAGAATCAGAGATAAGTCGGGCTGCGAGAAACTTAGTACTTCAAAAGACTTTTAGTCTCAATTTTCAGAGTCTTCTCACTTTATTCTTTTCTCTTGATTCATCTTCAATTAAACCCTACTTTTGCCAATTGAAATTTAAACATATACTACAATGATATCGGCACAAGGATTAGGATTACATCACGCAGGAAATTATCTTTTCCGGGACGTCAATTTTACCATCAAAAAAGATGACAAGATTGGGTTGGTTGGTAAGAATGGAGCCGGAAAATCCACACTTCTTAAAATCCTTTCCGGAGAAATCAATTTTTATGAAGGCACGGTAGTTCCAGAAGGCAATATCACGATTGGTTTCTTAAAGCAAGATCTTGATTTTGTAAAAGGAAGAACTGTTTGGGATGAGACAATGCAGGCTTATGAACAGATCAATGCGATGAAAAATGAGCTGGAAGATGTCAATCACCAGTTAGCTATCAGAACCGATTACGAAAGTGACGCTTATTCTGATCTGATTGTCAGAATGACGGAACTGAATGACCTATTAATGAATCACGATGCCTACAATCTTGAAGGCGATGTGGAGAAAGTGCTGTTTGGTTTGGGTTTCAAAGCAGACGATTTTCAAAAAATCACTGATGAGTTTTCCGGAGGTTGGAGAATGAGAATTGAGCTGGCAAAACTACTTCTTCAGAAAAACGACCTCATGCTTCTGGATGAGCCAACCAACCATCTAGATATGGAATCTATCATTTGGTTGGAGAATTTCCTGAAAGATTATCCAGGTTCGATTGTCTTGGTAAGTCACGATAAACAGTTTATGACTTCGATATGCAACAGAACTTTTGATGTTAATAATAAAAAAATCGATGACTACAAAGCCAACTACTCCAAATATCTGGAACTGAGAAAAGAACGCCGAGAAAAGCTGGCACAAGCCAAGAAAAACCAGGATGCGGAAATCAAACAGATGGAAGACAACATCAACAAGTTCCGTGCGAGTGCAACCAAGGCTTCTTTTGCCCAATCATTAATCAAAAAACTGGATAAAATAGAGAGAATCGAGATTGATAATGAAGATGTTTCTAAATTCAATATCCGTTTTCAACCGTCTGTAACACCAGGGAAAGTAATTTTCGAAGCTAAAAATCTGGGAAAAGCTTATGGTGATAAGCAAATTTTTGACAATGTTGATTTCTTTATAGAACGTGGCGACAGAATCTCTCTTTTGGGACAAAATGGGCAGGGAAAAACCACGTTGGCAAAGATTCTTGCCGGCGATATTAAAGATTATACCGGAGAATGGAATCTTGGTCACAATGTGAGCATCGGTTATTTTGCACAGAATCAGGAAGAAGTTTTGACGCCTGAGAAAACCGTTTTGCAGGAAGCAGAAGATTCTGCGACGGAAGAAACCAGACCACGTGTGCGTGACCTTTTAGGTTCTTTCTTGTTTCAAGGTGAAGATGTGACTAAGAAAACCAAAGTTCTTTCCGGAGGTGAGAGAAACCGTCTGGCGCTTTGTAAATTGTTGCTTCGTCCGTTCAACACATTGATTATGGATGAGCCTACGAACCACTTGGATATCCAGTCAAAGGAGATTATCAAATTAGCACTTCAGAAATATGAAGGAACATTAATCGTGATTTCTCACGACCGTGAATTTCTGCAAGGTTTGTCTGATAAAATCTTTGAATTCCGTGATGGAAAGATGAAAGAATTCCTTGGAAACATTGATGAATATCTGGAATACAGACAAAAAGAAAGCATAAGGGAAATCTCTGCGGAACGGTCAAAACTCCATAAAGAAGAGGTTGAAGCTCCAAAAGCTAAGGTTCAAGAATCAAAACCAGCAACTGACAATCAATCCACAACCATTGTCAGCAAAGAGCAAAAAAACATCCAGAATAAAATTAAAAAAGTAGAAGAAAAAATCTCTGAACTGGAACTGAAAATCGAAGAATTCGAAGCATCTTTTGCTAAAGAAAATCCTTCGGAAGAAGTTTTGGAAAATTACAATAAAATAAAAGAAGAACTAGATCTGACTTTGCAGGAATGGGAATATCTTGGGAGTCAATTAGAGAATTAATTTTAAAATATTTAATCCATTCGAAATGAATGGATTTTTTATAAACCTGTTTTTAATTCTTATCTTCGACAAAGAAATTAAAAAATGAGCGACAAACTAAGAAAACATATCGAAGAAATCACACCGATTACGGATAAAGAATTCGATTATTTGCTGTCTCATTTTTCTGTCAAAAAATTTAAGAAACATCAGTTTCTGGTTCAGCAAGGCGACATTGTCAGGAACGACCACTTTGTAGTTTCCGGTTTATTGAAAGCTTATCACGCCAATCCTGATGATGGCAAAGAACACATTCTTCAGTTTGCTTGGGAAAACTGGTGGATCACAGATTTCCAGGCTTATTTCAATCAAACTAATTCAACCTTGAATATTGATTGTATAGAAGATGTCGAAGTACTTTCTATTTCGTTGGAAAACCGTGAAAAAATCTGTGCCGAGCTTCATAAGATTGAACATTTTTTCAGAAAGAAATCCAATTCTGGTTACATTGCGCTTCAGCAAAGAATCCTTTCACTCTTGACTCACAGCGCAAAAGAACGTTATGAGCAGATGCTCAGCAACTACCCTTCTCTTTCCAACGTGTTCCAAAGTCTCTTATCGCTTCTTACCTTGGCGTATCCAGAGAGACACTCAGCAGATTGTCAAAATAAATGTGACCTATATCACAGAAAAACCTTGATTTACATCCTTTCTTTCGGTCTCGATTTTGTAGAATTTTGCAGTATCAAATTTTAAAATTGTGATAATGAAAAGCAAAGTTTTAATCTTTTCTGTTCTATTTGCATTTGTTTCGATGTTGAATATTGCAAATGCACAGAACAAAAAATCTAACAAAGTTATGAGCAAAAAAATCTTATTCGTGGTAACCAGTCACAACAAAAAAGGCAGTACAAACGAACCAACCGGTTATTATCTTGGAGAAGTTTCCCATCCTTGGGAAGTTTTGCATTCAGCCGGCTATGATATCGATTTTGTAAGCCCAAAAGGAGGAAAAGCACCGGTAGACGGACTTAATCTGGAAGATGCTGTCAATAAAGAATTCTGGGGGAACAAAGAGTACCGTACAAAAATTGAAAACACAATGAAGCCTTCCGACATTGACCCGTCAAAATATGCTGCAATCTTCTACGCCGGCGGACACGGAACAATGTGGGATTTTCCGGACAATACAGAATTACAGAATATTGCAAGAAAAATCTATGAAAACAACGGCATTGTAAGTGCAGTTTGCCACGGACCTTCCGCTCTTGTAAACCTCAAATTATCAAATGGAAAATATCTGGTTGAAGGTAAAAAAGTAAATGCTTTCACCAATGAAGAGGAAACTGCCGTGAAACTGGAAAATGTAGTTCCTTTTCTTTTGGAAGATAAGCTGAAAGAACGCGGAGCAATCTTCGAAAAGTCTGGGCTTTGGCAAAATCACGTTGTTGCAGACGAAAGATTAATTACGGGCCAAAATCCACAATCTGCAAAAAGTGTGGGTGAAGAAATCTTGAAACAATTGAAGCAGAAATAAATTTCACAACATTAATTTATAAAGCAAGACCTGGATGGGTTTTGCTTTTTTATTTTCATTAATTAATAAGTTTGATCTATTTTCATTTTGTTTTTTGTAATTTCACATTAGTTAAAAAACTGAACAATGATCAACGATATAAAGAAATTCCTGAACGAAGACCAAGATCCGAAAGCCGTCGAGAAAATATCAGAAAAAGTCAATGACCTGCTTACCAATGGTGAATCGGTGGAATATATTGCAGTTCAAAACAAGCCAGCCATTAATATATCTCCGGATTCTATCGTTCTTACCAATAAAAGAATCCTATTTTTCCGCTCCAAGTCGTTCGGTCTGGTGACTGATTTCAAAGATTACCTTTGGAAAGATGTTGCTGAGAGTCATATCAGTGAGGCTATCTTGGGTTCCACTTTTACAATGACTGCTATCACAGGATTCATAGAAACAATAGATTATATTCCTAAATCTCAGGCCAGAAAGCTGTATCAATACGCTCAAGGCAAAGAGGAAGAAATGATAGAATACCGCCGACAAAAAGAACTGGAGGAGAAAAGAGCCACAGCCGGAGGAATTACGGTCAATACACAAAACGAAAAACCTGAAGAACCACAAAAGCCACAAGAGGTAAAACCAGAAGTAACAGCAGAAGACCCAATGGAAACATTGATGAAACTAAAGGCTTTTCTGGACAATGATTTAATATCTTTAGAAGATTACGAGACCAAGAAAAAAGAAATATTAGAAAGGATGTAGAACCTTCCGGATATACAAAGCAAAATGTCAATTGGCATTTTGCTTTTTTGTTTAAATTTACAGTCAAATCAATAATCAATGTGCCAAATCTTCAAATCTCATCTTGATAAATTCGTCCAGATCACGGATGAGGATTTTGCGTTGATCATGGATTATTTTGAAATCAAATCGTTTGCTAAAAAAGAAATTCTATTAGAGGAAGGACAAATCTGCAAATCCAATTATTTTGTCCTCAAAGGTCTTCTCAGAAAGTTTTTCATCAATGAAAAAGGGACGGAACAAACCACAGATTTCGCACTGGAAACCTGGTGGATGACAGATAACTTTTCTTTTGAACGCAAAACACCAGCTGATTTTAGCATTCAAACGGTTGAGAAATCTGAAGTTCTGACCATCTCCAGCGAGTCTCAGGAAAAGCTTCTTAATGATTTCCCGATAATGGAAAAGTATTTCAGGATTATTTACCAAAGAGCTTTCGCAGCCAATCAAAGGAGAGTGAAATATATTTTCACTTACTCCAAAGAAGATTTCTATTTCTCATTAATTAAACAATATCCGGCTTTTGTACAACGTGTTCCACAATATCTGATTGCTTCTTTCCTCGGTTTCACTCCGGAATATCTGAGTGAGATTAGAAAAAAGACTATTTCGTAAAATTGATCTCTCACAGATTAAACATATTTTGCAGATTAATAAAATCCGCTCAATCTATAAAATCTGTGAGAAAATATTTTCTTAAACCAGTTTAAGTTTTTCCCATTATCGATTCCCCAACTTTGTATCAACAAATTAAAACAATCAAAACAATGGAAAAACGTATCAACATCAGCAAAACAGCCCCTCAGGCTTACAAAGCAATGCTGGGACTGGAAAGTTATCTGGCCCAGTCAGAGATTTCAAAAACAATCAAAGAACTCATTAAGATCCGCGCTTCACAAATCAACGGATGTGCCTACTGTCTGGATATGCACACCAAAGACGCTATCAAATATGGCGAAACGGCTGAAAGAATATTCCTAGTAAGCGCCTGGCACGAAGCAGACAAATTCTTCACAGAAGAGGAAAAAGTGGCGCTTAAAATGACCGAAGAAATCACATTGATCAGTCAAAACGGTCTTAGTGACGATACTTACCAAAAAGCAAAATCTGTCTTTTCGGAAAAACAAATTGCCGAGATCATCATGGCCATTGTAATTATCAATTCCTGGAACAGAATCGCATTAAGTACAAAACTGGAAATTGGTGAATTTTAACCAAAAAGGTCTCGATGTCTTACCAAAAACGTCGAGACCTTTTGATGAAAACGACGGGAGGTTTTGGACAGAACGACAGGAGGTTTTAGGTAAAAGGTCTTGACGTTTTTATGAAATCTGCAATCGTCCTGTTCATCGTAATTGCAGAAGGTATTTTTTTAACAAACAAACGCCTTCAGATTGAAGGCGTTTTTACAAGTTATTTGATAAAACCTCTGTTTCTAAGAAGCGGTTTGATATCCGGATCGTGACCTGCAAAATCCCGGAAAGCCTGATTAAGATCCACAGAATTACCCACAGAAAGAATATATTTTCTGAAACGATCACCATTCTCTCTCGTCATTCCGCCATTAGACTTGATCCATTCCCAAGCGTCGTTATCCAAAGTCTCGGACCACAAATAAGCATAATAACCCGATGAATAGCCACCTCCCCAGATGTGCGCAAAGTAAGGCGCATGATATCTCGGCGGAACTGCAGCAACTGTAAATCCGTTGTCTGCTAACGCTTTTTTCTCAAAATCCAAAACAGGAATCACTTGCTTGTCATCTGTAACAGAATGCCACATCATATCATTCATAGCGGCAGAAACAAGTTCCGTAGTTGCGTAACCTTGGTTGAATTTCGATGCTTTTTTAATTTTTTCTACCAACTCTTGTGGAATCGGCTGTTTGGTTTCGTAATGAACAGCATAATTTTTCAGAACTTCCGGTTCCAAAGCAAAATGCTCGTTGATCTGCGAAGGAAATTCTACAAAATCCCTTGGTGTTGCCGTTCCTGAAATCGAAGGATATTTCTGGCTTGCGAAAATCCCATGAATAGAGTGTCCAAACTCATGAAAAACAGTTGTTACGTCATCGAAAGAAATCAATGAAGGTTTTCCCGCGGCCGGCTTCTGGAAATTGTAAACATTCACAATGACCGGTTTGGTTCCTAAAAGATAAGACTGGTTCACAAAGTTGTTCATCCATGCTCCTCCACTTTTGGAATCGCGTGTAAAGAAATCCAGATAATAGATTGCCAAAGATTTTCCGTCTTTGTCAAAAACTTCATAAGCAACCACATCCGGATGATAAACCGGAAGATCTGTTCTCTTTTTGAAAGTAATGCCGTAGAATTTTTCAGCAGCAAAGAAAACACCTTTTTCCAGAACAGTAGTCACTTCGAAATAAGGCTTGATCTGATTCTCATCAAGATCATATTTCGCTTTTCTAACCTGCTCCGAATAGAAATTCCAATCCCAAGGTTCTACATTGAAATTACCTCCTTGAAACTTAATCAATTCCTGGATTTCAGATTCTTCTCTCTTCGCTGTTTCTACCGCTGGCTGAGCAATCTGTTTCATCAGATTCATTGCAGCTTCCGGCTTTTTTGCCATTTGGTCCTGTAATCTCCATTCGGCAAAGCTTTTTTTACCAAGAATCTGGGCTTTTTTCAAACGTAATTTTACCAATTCCTGGATGGTCTCTCTGGTATCATTTTTATCACCTTTTTCCGCTCTCAACCAGGAAGCTTTGAATAGTTTTTCTCTGGTTGTTCTGTTTTTAAGATTCTGGAGCAACGGCTGTTGTGTTGTATTCTGAAGCGCCAAAAGATATTTACCTTCCTGTCCTGCAAGTTTTGCATCAGCCGCAGCCGCAGCAATTTCGTCCGGCGAAAGTCCGTCTAATTCATTAATATCAGATATCAGTAACCCTCCTTGTTTTCTCGCATCTAACAATTTGTTAGAAAATAAGGTTTCAAGTTTTGCTAATTGTTGATTGACTTGCTTCAACTGTTCTTTTTGCTGCGCAGAAAGTGCAGCTCCTGCAATCTCAAAATTTTGTTTGTAGTACTGAAGTAATCTTTTGGATTCTGCATCCAGCCCGGCATCGGAAATCGATTTTACTCTTTGGTAAAGCTTGTCATTCAGATATATTTTATCACTGTGCGAAGCAAAAATTGGTGCGTATTCCTCTTCCAGTTTTTGCAAAGTCGGATTGGTATTGGAACTTGTCAGATTATAAAAAACGATGGTCGCCCTGTTCAGAACTTCGCCGCTTTTTTCCATTGCCACGATTGTATTTTCAAATGTCGGTTTTTCAGGATTATTAGCAATTTTATCAATTTCTGCAGAATGTTGCTTCAGTCCAAAATCAAAAGCAGGTTTGAAATGGGAATCTTTTATTTTATCGAATTCCGGCGCCTGATATTGCAACGGACTTTTTGAAAGAAAAGGATTATTTTTCATAGATTGTTCTGTAGTTGCAGAAGTTTTTTTCTTCTGAGCATTGATCATCATATTTCCTGCTCCCAATACAATAAATGTGATGAATAAAGTCGTTGTTATTTTCTTCATTAATAAAATATTTCGGGGAATAAAAGTAATGAAAACTAAGAGAACAAGAGTCTTTTACCTTATAATTTTTAAAATAGAATTGCTTACAGCCAACTTGAATCGACTCTTTGGGAGCAACGGACCGACATTAGAAACAGAGCATAGATAAAGCGGACCAAATTTATTTATCCTCATCATCGTCATCGCCACTCCAATGATTTTCTTCGAAGGAAATACTGTCTAAAGCCAATAATTCAGCTTCACGTTCAAGGGATTCGCGGAGGGTGAAGGTAATCATATCTTTGTCCTTTTCTTTCGCTAAACGTCTTGTCATTGCTTTGTCTATCAACATAAAACGCTTACCCATTCTTCTGGCCGTATATTTCCTCATTCCATTTTCCTGAAGGATATCAACTGCCATATCGACAGCCGTTCCAAGTGTTTCACGATAAATATAATTGACATTCTTATTAATGAAATCGTAGGCATCCAAACGGTTTTTGGCTCTTACAAAAATTTTGAGTTCAGGAAAATTTTCCTTGGCATAATCTACCAAAAACTTATTTTTCTCCGGATCATCCAGACAAATTACCAGAAGTTCAGCATCTTCGATTCCGGCAGCCCGCAACAATGCAGGTTTTGTTGCATCACCATAATATACATTGAAGCCGTTTGACCTCAATAATGCTACTCTGTCCGGATCGTTATCCAAAACCGTAGAACGGATGCCATTGGCTTTCAGAAGACGACCTACCGTACTTCCAAAAAATCCGAATCCTACAATAATGATTTTACGTTGTTTGATAATCCCCAGCTCAACGTTTTCTTCATTTTTCTGTTGTATGAAATGTTTGTCCAGAACTTTCTCTTTGAAAATCAAAAGTAACGGCGATATACACATCGTTATCGCAACAATCGCCATCAATTCCGAATTCGCCTGATAGTCTATAAGATATAAACTTGCTGCAAAATTGACCAGAACAAAAGCAAATTCCCCGACTTGTGACAGTGCAAACGCCAGGAAGAAACTCTGCTCGTTATTCATCTTATAATATTTCCCAATCCCAAAAAGAACAACAGCTTTGATAGCCAAAACAATGAATGCCGCAGAAAAAATAAAAAATGGCTTCGAAGCAATAATATCGAAATTAATGGTGGCACCAACGCTTACGAAAAATACGGCCAACAATAATCCTTTGAAAGGGTCAATGTCGCTTTCCAGCTCGTGGCGAAACTCACTGTTAGCTAACATTACACCTGCAATGAAAGCACCTAAAGCAGGACTTAATCCAACAGAAATCATCAGTTCTGAAACGCCGATCACTAAAAATAAGGAAGCTGCTGTCAGTAATTCATTCAATCCTGACTTTGATACAAATCTCAGGAACGGAGTAAAAATATACTTTCCTAAAAGTATTAATGCCAAAACACCTAAAATAACTGTAAAAGGCTGTAACCATTCGGGTAAATATTGCAACAGTATTTTTTCATGTTCAGCTTGAGACAAAGCTTTCTGAGACTTGGACAAGAAAGGTAATAATGCAAGAATCGGAATAACGGCAATATCCTGAAATAATAAAATAGAAAAGGAAGATTCTCCGCTGACGGTGCGGAAAAGGTTTTTCTCTTTCAAAGTCTGCAAAACAATAGCAGTGGACGACATCGCAAAACAGAGCGAAATAATGAGTGCTTTTTTCAACCCGAATCCTGCAATGTAAAACACAATGAAGATACCTGCGATACTTAACAGCATCTGGCTGAGACCCAATCCCAGAATTCTTTTTCGGATTTGCCAGAGTTTCTGAGGTTCCAATTCCAGACCTACTAAAAACAGCAGCATGATCACACCCAATTCCGATGCGTGCATAATATCTTCCGCATCTCTTCCTGTCAGTTGCAGACAGAACGGACCAATCAAAATACCACCAAGAATGTATCCAATGACAGAACTCAAGCCCAGCTTTTTCCCTAACGGAACCATAATAATGGCCGCTCCAAGAAAAATCAGGATTGTCATTGCAATGGAACCTTGCATCTATTCTATTTTTAGTATTTCGGATAATTCTTCACATAACAGATCCAGTTCCGTGTCGTCAAGATTATCAGCGTTATAAATGATCTGTATTTTTTTGAGATCGATATTATTGACATGTAAGGATACTTTGAGCCCGGAAAGCAGCTCTTCCACTTCCGTTCCATATTTTCCTTCTTGCGTATAATTATTTTCTCTTCCACCAACACTTGTAATAATGATCGCATCTTTTCCGGCAAGTATATTGGTTTCATTCTCGGAAATCCAGCGCATATCAAAAACCTCATCTATCCAAAGTTTTAATAATGGCGGCAAACCAAACCAGATGATAGGAAAATGAAAAATGATCCTTTCATAATCAACAATCCGTTTGCGCTCCCGGAAAGGCTGAATGTGAAAATCGGGATAATCTTCGTACAAGTCTCTGAACGTCACATTATCCATACCTTCATAACACTCTAACAATCTAACATTAGTGGTAGAATGTTCAAAGTAAGGATGCGCAAATAGAACCAATGTTTTTTTCAAAGAAATCTCGATTTTCGTAAATATAGTGATTTTTTGCTTTTATATCAAGATCTAGTCCATTACGAAATGGAGAATAATTAACTGCCCAAATTATTTTTTATTAGAAATAGAATCAAAACAAAGAAAAAACCCGAAAAAGATCCGGGTTTTATTATATATATTAATTTCTCAATTACCATCCGCCAGAAGCACCGCCACCGCCAAAACTTCCACCGCCGCCGAAGCCGCCAAATCCGCCGCCACTACTTCCGCCTCCAAATCCGCCACCGCCAAAGCTGCCCGGAAACGGAAAAAATCCACCTCGGTATCTTCGGCTTCCGCGTCTTGACAGAATCACATCATCGTCATCATAGTTTCCTCCTTTTCCGTTATTGCCATTAATAATACTGAATAAAATAATTATCACCACAATAATAATGATAATTGAGCCAAGACTGATTCCGTTTTCATTCTGATGTTTCTTGACAATAGGTTTGAACTTCCCCTGAACCGCTTCCATAATTGCAGAAGTTCCACGGTCAATCCCATTATAGAACTCTCCTTTTTTGAAAGCAGGCGTTACGAGGTAATCCAGAATCTGTCCTGCTACCGATGCCGTCAAATATTGTTCAACAGCTCGACCTTGCTGGATCGACATAGTTCTGTCTTCTGTCGCAATCAGAAAAACCACACCATTATCAACGCCTTTTTGTCCGATTCCCCATTTTTCACCATACATTGTTGCGAGATAATTCACATCTTCGCCACTGGTTGTCGGAAGAATAATAACCTCGATTTCTGTGGAAGTAGAATCGGAGAATTTGATGAGTTTTTGGTTCAGCGCATCCTTTTCAGATTCCGACAACAATCCGGCTTTATCATAAACCGGATACAG
Source organism: Epilithonimonas pallida (assembly GCF_900182975.1). Classification (NCBI taxonomy): domain Bacteria; kingdom Pseudomonadati; phylum Bacteroidota; class Flavobacteriia; order Flavobacteriales; family Weeksellaceae; genus Epilithonimonas; species Epilithonimonas pallida. The sequence continues at coordinate 229,178 of NZ_FXUO01000006.1, forward strand.
AACCTTTGGTTTTTCCGGCACCAGCTGAGCTTTGGAAAATACTCCAAAAATCAGAAATAATGCTAAAATATATCGTTTAAGAGAAGCTGATATCATTCGGTAATTCATTGATATTTTCCCCCGAAATCGGGAAATATTTTTTCAGTTCGAGTCCTGTTTTCAGAATCGCATCTTTCAGACCTTTATAATAATTTTCTTTTGCAAATTCAGAAGTTATTTCGTCATGCAATTGATCCCAAAACTGCTGTTTTACCTTTTTGTGAATACCTTCGTCTCCAATAATTGTGAGATAATGCTGTTCAAAATTAACATAAAACAAAACGCCGTTTCTTTCCTTGGTCAGATGCATCTCCAACGAACGGAAAATTGCAAACGCTTTTTTGGCAAAATCATCTTCAGCCGTAGAATCGATATGCACACGAATCTCACCCGAAGAGTGGTCTTCAGCTATTTTGATGGCCTCTACAAGGGAAGCCATCTCTGTATCTGTAAGAAAATGATTCATTATTCTGAAAATACACTTGGTGCTTTTTCTGCGCCGGCTTCAGCTTTAAAATATGGTTTTTCTTTGAAGTTGGAGAAGTTGGCAATCACGTTATTTGGAAACGTTTTGATATTGGTGTTGTATTCCTTCGCAGCATCATTATAGTAAACAGTTTCTGAACGGATGCTGTTTTCTATCGCTGTATATTCTCTTTGGAAGTTGATGTACTGCTGGTCTGCTTTCAGGTTTGGATAGCTTTCTACAACAGCCATCAATCTGCTAAGCGCACCGCTCAACTCGCCTTGTGCAGCTTGGAATTTCGCCATATCTGCTTCCGTCATATTAGTCGGATCTATGTTGATAGAAGTCGCTTTTGACCTTGCCTCAACAACCTTTGTCAAAGTTTCCTGTTCAAATTTTGCATAAGATTTAACGGTTCTTTCCAGGTTGGGAATCAGGTTAGCTCTTTTCTGATAAACCGTTTCCACGTTGGACCATTTGGCATTCACGTTTTGTTCCTGACCTACAAATCCGTTTCTGACACCGACTGCCCAAAAACCTACAATAGCGATTAACGCTACTATGACGATTAATACAATACAACCTTTACCTTTCATAGTTTGATGTGTTTTAAAATTTAATTAAATCAAATATACAAATTAAATACAATGATAGAATTTATTTTTAACTTCTAAAACCAATCAGCCTTCGATGATTTTTTTTCTGTGTTTGAGCCCCCATTCCACAAGATTTTCCGTAAGTGGCGTTACGCTTTTTCCATAATCAGTAATTGCATAGAAAACCATTAGCTGATTTTCATCTTTTACGGTTCTTGTAATGAGAAGATTAGTTTCCAGCTCTTTAAGTTGTTTGCTCAACATTTTTGCAGAGATTCCGTCGATTTCCCGTTCCATTTTTTTGAAATGAATATCCTGATATTGTCGGTTATTAAGATATCTTAAAATCATCAGTTTCCATTTTCCTCCAAGAATTTCCAAGGAATCTCGCATCGCCCGAAGTTCTTCTGCACAAGTTGTTTCTCTTTCAATATTGTTCTCTATTATTTTCATTCCGGTTTCATCAAAGTAAGTAGTTACCTATTGTTAACTAGTAACAAATTTAAAGTATTTTCCTTATAGTTTTGTAGAAATTAAATGAAGATGAAAGCGATTATCCTTAATGAAAATAATGTACTCAAAGATAAATCGATTGAATTAAGACCAATTCTCCATAATGAAGTAAAAGTCAAAATCATTGCTTCGGGATTTAATCCCATCGATTATCAAATGCGTGAAAATGAACACGAGCGACAATATCTTTTTTCCCCAATCTTAGGAAGAGAGGGCTCAGGAATTGTTATCGAAACAGGAGAAGACGTAACTGAATTCAAACCCGGAGACGAAGTATTCTTCGTTTGCGGAAGTATGGGCAGCAACGGCACATATGCTGAACAAATCATTTTGCCCGAAGCAATTGTTGCTAAAAAACCAAATGTAACCAACTTCGAACAAGCCGCAAGTTTACCATCAATCGGAATCACGGCTTTTCAGATTTTTAATCGAGTTGATTGGAATCAAATAGAAAATATTTTGATAACTGGTGCTTCCGGCGGAGTTGGAAATTTTATTCTTAGAATCTTATTGGGCAAATTCAACAAAAAAATAATTGTCACTGCGGGAAACGAAGAAAGTATTCAGCAATTGATAGAGATTGGAATTAATGCAAATCAAATCATTAATTATAAGCAAGAGAATTTAGCTGAGAGTATTTTAGAAATTAATAATAATCAAAAATTTGATATCGTTATCGATGCTGTTGGGCATCAATTCTCAGAAATCTCTGCCGAAGTTCTGAAAGCTAATGGAATCTACATCAACATCACACATTTCATCACACCAAAAGCCAATGATTTACTCTTCGGAATTGGTGCAACGATTCTTAACATTTCAAATTTCATTTATGCAAGGGAGAAGCAATATGATTATTTCAGAAACTCACTTAATCAAATTAGAGAACTCATCGACGGTAAGATTCTTCAATCATTACCCGTAAAAATCGTTGGTGGACTTTCTGCAAAAACAGCGGAACAAGCTCAGCAAACACTGAAAAACAATCAAACGCAGGGCAAAAAATTAATAATGCTGAACCAAGAATAAATGAGCAAAATCAAAGCAATCCCAAGACGAATCATAACCGGAACCAAAGACGGGAAATCTTACATAGAGAAAGACGAAATAATAACCAATGTTTCCAAGCATTTTCAAGGATTAATCATCTCCGATGTTTGGCAGACCAGTAAAATGCCAGCCAGTTTTGAACAGGAAAAACCGGTAGAAAATTCAGCCATTCCGACGGTTATCAAAAACGGAACTTATTTTCGTTATGTTCAGATTCCGCCCGATGAACAGTTAGGAATCGAGACAACTGCTGGACAACCTCACCCGCTGATGCATCAAACTAAAAGTCTGGATTATATCATTATTCTGTCCGGTGAAATTTATCTGATTACCGATACAGACGAAACACTTTTACAGGCTGGAGACATTGTTATACAAACCGGGACCAATCACGCTTGGAGTAATCGTTCTACAGAAAATTGTGTTCAGTTAGCAGTTTTGATTGACGCGGAATAATCGATTAAAAAATCTCGCAGATTAAGCTGATTTCGCAGATTTAATATAGATAAAAAATCTGGTCAATTTGCCAAATCTGCGAGATTATAAATTTCAACAGATAAGATTTATTTTTCAGAAACCTTAGCCTCTTCCCAAAGTTCATCCATTTCTACTAGATTAAGTTCAGCTAGGTTAAGATTTTTGGACACAGCCAACTCCTCCATTTTCTGGAATCTCGAAATGAATTTAGAATTCGTTTTTTCCAAAGCCGTATCGGCATTCAGTCCAGAGATTCTTGCGTAATTGATCAACGAGAAAAACACATCGCCCAACTCCACTTCCTTTTTATCCTTGTCAGTTTCCTGATGAAACTCCTGCAATTCCTCCCGCACTTTTGCCCAGGCATCGTCAGCAGAATCAAATTCGAAGCCAATGCCTTTTACTTTATCCTGGATTCTGTAAGCTTTGATAATCGGTGGCAAACCTTTCGGAACACCTGATAAAATTGACTTATTCCCCTCTTTCAACTTCAGTTTTTCCCAGTTTTGTTTTACTGTTTCTTCATCGTCTGCAACTGTATCACCGTAAATATGTGGATGACGGAAAATCAATTTTTCATTTAGAGAATTAATCACATCAGCGATATCGAAACTCTCCTTTTCAGAACCGATTTTCGCATAAAAAACCAAATGCAGCAACACATCGCCCAACTCCTTTTTGATTTCCTGCAAATCCTCATTCAGAAGCGCATCAGACAGTTCGTAGGTCTCTTCTAGAGTCAGATGGCGCAACGTTTCAAATGTTTGTTTCTGATCCCAAGGACATTTTTCCCGCAAGTCATCCATTATATCGAGAAGCCTTCCGAAAGCTTCCATTTTTTCCTGTCTTGTATTCATAATTATTTTGAATTAAAACACAAAGTCACCAACCATTCACAAGAATACAACCATAGTGAACCTTGTGAAAACTTTGAGCCTTTGTGTTTAAAAGTATTTATTAATAGAACTAATTATTTTTTTTTAAATCCTCTATCACAATATGACGATTGATTTCCAATAATTCCCTTAGAAATTCATCCTGATTTTCCGGCGTAATGTAAAGGTCATTTTTATATTTTGAAAAGATAATCAAACCGCCTACAGAAGTTCCACATTTGTTGAAGCCGCTCCACATTGTTTCCCCGATTCGGATTTTTGTAATTTTAAATATACTGACTCTGAAAATATCGAAGACGACATTCACAACTAATTCTTCACCGTCAATCCTGATTTTAATAAAGAAAAAACTAATTAATAAAACCGAATTGATGAGTAATAAAAAAAATAACATCACCAGCCATGCTGAAAACGGCGTATCAAAATAAGATGTAATTACAATCCAAACAACAAGCAGGCTGATTCCTAAAAATAAAGAACCATAAATCCAATCTCTTTTGCTTGCATAAACTTTCATTAGTGTGATTTATTTTGAAGCATCGGAACAAATTTATAAACCCCGAATTCTTCTTTTTCAAATTGAGTCTCCGAAATTTTAGTAAATCTGTAAAGAATCTGTTCGTCCGTTTTCCCTAATGGAATCACCATTTTCCCTCCGACTTTTAGTTGTTTTAATAACTCCGTTGGAAGAATTTCTGCACCACACGTTACCAATACTTTATCAAAAGGTGCAAATGTCGGCAAACCCTCAAATCCATCTCCAAAACTCTGGAACTTTGGCCTTAGATTCAATTCTCTAAGAATCTTAGTAGAAAAATTATACAAATCCTTTTGACGCTCAACCGTGTAAACCAAAGCCTTCATTTGAATCAAAACCGCTGTCTGATAACCACAGCCTGTACCAATTTCCAATACTTTTTCACCTTCATTCACTTCCAATAATTCGGTTTGTTCGGCAACAGTTGAAGGATGAGAAATCGTTTGTTTCGCAGCAATCGGGAAGGCGCGGTCTTCGTACGCAAAATCTTCAAAAACACTTTCTATGAAAAGATGTCTCGGTACTTCGTTCATCGCAGCAAGAACAAAAGAATCCGTAATCCCGATTTTCTGATGCAGATAATCTATTAATTGTTTCCTTTTGCCTTTGTGAACGTAAGTATCTCTCATTATTAGTTTTAGTTCTTTAATAAATCTTCTGCAATTTCCGAAGTAAAATTTAAAATTCCAAACAGGAATCATAAAATTAAAAAATTATCAAAATATTACCTCATATATAAAATAAAGTTTATAGCTTTGATTGTTTTTTTATTAAAAATTCAAATATATTTTCAATTAACCAATGAAAGAATGGATGTTATGCAGAAAACCCGCGCTTATATCAAAGGAACCGGTTCGTATGTTCCGCCAAAAATTTTAAAGAATGATTTTTTCGAGAAAGTAGGTTCGTCTGACGAATGGATTTTTAAAAATCTTGGAATCCGGGAACGCAGAATTGCCCAAGGCGAAGTGACCAGTGATTTGGCATACAAAGCCGGATTGAAAGCTTTGGAAAACACAGATGTCACTCCAAAAGACATTGACCTGATTATTGTTGCAACCTCAACTCCGGACAGACAAGCACCTTCAACAGCATGTTTTGTACAGGAAAAAATGAAAGCACCACAAGCCGTTGCTTTTGACATTTCGGCAGTTTGTTCAGGTGGACTTTACGGCATTGCTATTGGTTGCCAGTTCATCGAAACAGGAATGTATAAAAATGTGTTGGTGATTGGTGCTGATACTTTTTCAACGATTACCGACTGGGAAAGAAAAGATTCGGTTTTCTTTGGTGATGGCGCTGGTGCCATTTTGTTATCCTCTACAACCGAAGATAAAGGCTTTTTCGATTTCAAACTGCATGCAGACGGCACAGGGAAATACCATTTTAACATTCCGGCTGGCGGTTCAGAAATGCCGGCTTCGGAAGAAACGTTGAAACAAAGACTTCACTATTTTCAAATGAATGGAAAAGAAGTTTTCGAAACAGCAACCAGAGTTTTACCGGAAACAATCAACGAAATCCTGGAAGCCAACCGACTTACTTCTGACAGCGTCGATTGGGTCATTCCGCATCAACCGAGTATCCGAATTTTACAAGAAACAGCGAGAAAAACCAATATCCCATTCGAAAAAGTGATGACAAATATGGATAAATACGCCAACACTTCCGGTGGAACAATTCCAATTGTCCTTGACGAAACTTACAAAAGCGGAAAAATCCAAACCGGAAATATATTACTTTTCGCAGCCGTTGGCTCAGGCTGGACTTGGGGAACTGCACTTTACAAGGTATAATTGATAATTGATAATTGATAATTGATAATTGATAATTGATAATTGATAATTGATAATTGATAATTGATTAGTAAAATAAATCTAGATCAGATTATAATCTATAATCTATTCGTCTATAATCTATTAAGTCTCAAAAATGTTAGATAATCAAACTTTTTTAATTACCGGAATTGCAGATGAAAATTCTCTTGCAATGAAAACCGCCGAAAAAATCTTGAAGAACAACGGCAAAGTTGTTTGTACTGGATTAGGCGTGACCTCATTTCACAAAAATCTATCCGAAAAAGCAGAATCCTTTCTCAATAAAAATTATGAAGATTTCGAAAATGCCTGTAAAAAAGTATTGGGAAATGATGTTTACACCGCGCCACTCGATGTGACTTTGCCAGAAAGTTTAAGTCATTTCGCTGATGATTTGAAAACAAGAAATATCGAACTGAACGGTTTTCTTCACGCCATCGCAATGGACAAAACCATTAGAAATAAGTCTGTAAAACCAATGCTGGAAGTGACTGCAGAGGAATTCAATGATACGATGAATGTGTCGGCATTTTCGCTGGTGACACTTTGTCATTCGTTATTATCTAATGGTGTTTTGCAAAACGGTGCTTCGATTGTTTCGCTAAGTTATATTGCGGCGGAGAAAGTTTCTTTTTTTCCATACATCAATATGAGTATTGCAAAAGCAGCTCTTGAAAGATTGACGATTGAAATGGCCTATGAATTGGGAAAAAAATACGGAATCCGTGCCAATGCGATTAGATTCTCACCTTATATGGGAAGCAAGGCCGGAAACGCAACGCTAAAAGTGGAAGATGTAGAAAGAGCAAACAGAATCAGTCCTTTAGGCAACGCCTCTCCGGAAGATTTGGCGCATGAGATTGTTCATCTTTTCCGAAAAGAAACCAGAATTACTGGAGAAATCCGTCACGTGGATGGTGGATTTCATATTATGGGATAACAATTATAATTTTAAATTAGAGATTCTAAATTTTAGATTTCCAGAAATAATTAAAATAGATTCAAGTCGCAGGCTTTGTGGCTTGAATTTTTATTTAGTTAAATTGCATCATCAAAATTATTTAAAAATTTATGAGACAGATAAAGACAGCTTTGTTGGCTTATGGTGGTTCGGGGAAGTTGTTCCATGCACCGTTTCTTGAGGTTAATGATGGTTTCGAACTGATTGGAGCCTACGAACGAAGCAAAAAAAATATACAAACCGATTATCCCAATGTTAAAAGCTTTAATTCTCTTGAAGAAGTTTTAGAAAGTGATGTGGAATTAGTTGTTGTCAATACTCCAATTGACACACATTTCGAATTCACAAAGAAAGTTTTGGAAGCCGGCAAACACGCTTTGGTGGAAAAAGCTTTTACGACAACTTCCCAAGAAGCGGAAGAATTACACAAATTGGCTAAAGAAAAGAATCTGAAACTTTGTGTTTATCAAAACCGCCGATATGACAGCGATTTCCGAACCGTGAAAAAAGTTTTGGAAGAGGATTATCTCGGAGAAATCGTCGAAGCAGAAATCCGGTTTGAAAGATACAATCCCGAATTGAGCCCGAAAGCGTGGAAAGAAAACGGTAATCCCGGCGCAAGTATTTTGATGGATCTGGGTTCGCACGTGATTGATCAGGCTTTGACATTATTTGGAAATCCTGAGAAAGTTTTTGCTGATATCAGAAAAATACGAGAGAATACACAGATTGATGATTACTTTGATATCCTTCTTTATTATTCTGATAAACGTGTCAGGTTGAAATCGAGTTTTTTTGTTAAAGAAATGACGCCTGCATTTGTTCTGCACGGTAAGAAAGGAAGCTTCCTGAAACACAGAGCAGATGTCCAGGAAGATGAACTGAAATTAGGCAAAGTCCCGAATCGTGAGAATTGGGGAACAGAACCTGAAGACAAAACAGGACTTCTGGTTTATAATGACAGAGTTGTCAATTTCCCTACTTTCCAAGGCAACTATCTGGATTTTTATGATGACCTTTATAATGCTATCGTCAATGACAAAAAAGTTCCTGTGACTGCAAAACAAGCTTTCCATACGATGAAAGTGATTGAAGCAGCGAAGGAAAGTTCTGAGAAAGGTGAAATTGTTGTTTTGTAAATAAATTTTGTTTCGTGGATAAAAAAGATTTGAAAAGGATTTACGATGAATATTTTTCGCAATTAAGAAAAATTATCAATTCTTGGAATTTGATTTCTGGAAGTCCAGATGATGAATTTGATTCGCTTAACAATAAAATTTTGAGCCAACTTTATAAAAACGCAGATGCCGAAAAAATTGACAGAATTTTGCAATCAGAATTAATTTCTACTTATGGTCTTTTTAGCAATGAGTTTGATTCAGAAATTTTTGTGAATCAAATAATGAAGTGGTGGAATTTAAAGTAGTATTTCATCCGTGAAAATTGTATAGATTCTTTCAGAATGACAAACGTTGTGTGTGTGACAAATCTTGTTTTTAAGTAGAATCCGCAGCCCGACTTGAGCGGAAATCCTTTTTTGCTTGTGCAAAAGCCCTATTGAGTGTGGAAAATTTCTGCAAAAAAGATTGGGAGCGGAAGGCGGATTAAGCTGCCCAAATAAATATTATTAAATGACAAGACTCAGAATCGTAAAAAATTCCGGGTCTTTTTTTATTTGGATTTGTGATAATTCTTAAATTTACCTCCTTAAGAAAAATAAGCTATGATAAAAGCAGGACTTGTAGGCGCAGGACATCTCGGGAAAATCCATTTGAGATTACTGAATCAATCTGAGAAATATGAACTGGTTGGTTTCCATGATAAGGATGTAGAAAACGGAAGAAAACTGGAAGCCGAATTAGGTTATAAATATTTTGAAAGTTTCGAGGATTTGCTGAACAAAATCGAGATGCTGGATATTGTAACGCCTACAGTTTATCACTACGATTATGCTGTAAAAGCGATTGAAAAAGGCATCCACTTTTTCATAGAAAAACCTGTAACACAAACACTTCAACAAGCGGAAGAAATTCTTTACAAATGCAGAGAGTTTGGAATCAAAGCGCAGGTTGGTCACGTAGAACGATATAATCCGGCTTTCATTGGTGCGAAAGATTACATTCAGAATCCAATGTTTATTGAGATTCACAGATTGGCGGAATTCAATCCTAGAGGAACGGATGTTTCTGTGGTTTTGGATTTGATGATTCACGACCTGGATATTTTACTGAGTTTGGTTAAGTCAAAAGTGAAACAAATCCACGCCAGCGGTGTTTCTGTTGTGAGCAAAACGCCTGACATTTGTAACGCCAGAATCGAGTTTGAAAATGGTTGTGTAGCGAATCTCACAACGTCCAGAATATCGATGAAAGCAATGCGAAAATCGAGATTTTTCCAGCAAGATGCTTATGTTTCCGTGGATTTTCTGGAGAAAAAAGCAGAAGTTATCCGAATGAAACCGGCGCCGGAAAATCCGTCCGACTTTGATATGATTATCGAAAATGCGGAAGGCGAGAAAAACCAGATCCTTTTCGAATATCCAAATATTCAACCCAACAATGCGATTCTTGATGAATTGGAAAGCTTTGCGAACGCCATTGAAAATGATGTTCCAGTAGAAGTTTCTTTGGAAGACGGAACCGAAGCTTTGAAGGTGGCTTTGGAGATTATGAGGTTGATACAGAAAGGTTAATTTCAGGATTCTGAAAATATGATATATTTACAGCCGGATCAAAAAATTTAAATTAAATAATAATCTTAGAAACATATAATGAAAAACATTGTTGTAATAGGCGCCGGAACTATGGGGAACGGCATCGCTCATACTTTTGCTCAAAGCGGATTTACCGTTAATCTTGTTGATGTAAAGCAAGAGAATCTTGATAAAGCACTGAAAACAATTACCACCAATCTTGATCGCATTATTGCGAAAGGAAATCTAACGGAGGAGCAAAAAAATCAAACCCTGAGCAACATTACAACATTCACGGATCTTAAAGATGCTGCTCCCAATGCTGATCTTATTGTAGAAGCAGCGACAGAAAATCTTGATCTGAAATTGAAAATCTTTGCTCAGATTGATGAATTAGCTCCTGAAAATTGCATTCTGGCAACTAATACTTCATCCATTTCCATAACGCAAATCGCAGCTGCAACCAAACGTCCGGAAAAGGTGATCGGCATGCACTTTATGAATCCTGTCCCGATTATGAAACTGGTAGAAATCATCAAAGGTTACTCTACTTCTAAGGAAACTTTTGATACGATTTTCGAAATGTCAAAACAACTGGAAAAAGTTCCTGTAGAAGTGAATGATTATCCGGGATTTGTTGCGAACAGAATCCTGATGCCGATGATCAACGAAGCCATTGAAACGCTTTACAACGGTGTTGCCGGTGTTGAAGAAATAGATACGGTAATGAAACTGGGGATGGCACATCCAATGGGACCTTTGCAATTAGCAGATTTTATTGGTCTTGATGTTTGTTTAGCTATCTTAAATGTCATGTATGACGGCTTTAAAAACCCTAAATATGCCCCGAATCCTTTATTAGTCAATATGGTAATGGCAGGCAAAAAAGGTGTGAAATCCGGCGAAGGTTTTTACGATTATTCTGAAAGTAAGAAAGCAGAAAAAGTTTCGAAAATGTTTTCGAAATCAATCTAATTAACATTTAATCATAGATTTAAATTACGATATTTAACTTTGTCAAATCGTTTTTTGACAAAGTTTTTTTATTTTTAACCATGATTTCGATAAAACTCAATTCAAAATATGAAAAAATCCTTCAGGTTTTTTTGATCATTACAACCTATGTAATGATCATCCTGAGGTTTCTTTTAAACGAAAAAGGACGTGTAAATCCGGATTCTATCAGATACATGCGGCAAGCAGATATGTTTCCTGTCATAGATAATACAACTGCACCGTTAGGATATTCTTTATTCATAAAATTCTTTACTTTTTTCGGATTGGACGAATTCTGGAGCAGCAAACTGATCGGGATTCTTGCTTACACTTTTATCCTGATCTTTGCTTACAAAAAAAGATTTTTCTTTAAAGAATTATTGATTACCTCTGCCTTGTTCAGTTTTGTAAGCATCTATTCTTACACCATGAGCGAAGCCCTGACATTACCTTTTGTGATCCTTTTTTTTTACACAGCACGCCAAATCATTAAGAACCGAATAAGCCAGGTGAAAGGTATTTTATATCTAAGTCTCTTGCTGATCATACTTCTTAATATCCGTTACAGTGCCTTGTTTTTTTGTGTAGGAAGTTTGATTTTCGGTGTGATGAAAATCGGGAAACATTACTGGAAATCCTTCGCCATTTCCGGTTTTTTGGGAATAGGATTTTACGGACTTTACAAAATAATTTTTATCGATTATTTTAATAAAGATTATGTCAATATCTTTTTGGAAATCGGTTTAAAATCTACTCCACAATTGTTATTGGAACTATTCCAGGGATTAACGACAACATTTAATCCTTTTATTCATATCGCAGATCCCAATGGTGGAATTATCAATTACGGTATCTACGGAATTGGCGCAATCACAATAATGATTATGGTTTTTCTTTTTATCAGAGCCAAAATTTCCGAGACAGAGAAATTCATTCTGATTATTTCATCAGTAACAATTATTTTATCCTATTTTGTTCAGTACGTATATTCGGTTAACGCCATAGATTACCGATTACTGGCTCCTTTTTCTATAGGAATTTGGATTGTTTTTTTGAGGAGAATATTTTTATTTTTTGATGACGCAACTTACAGTATTGCTTTTCTGAGCTTACTGACAGGATTTGTTTTTACATGGTTATCAAAGGGCAATTATCTCGACAACAGAAAATCTATCACACAGTTTCTGACGAGTGAAAAACTCATAGACAAAGAATTAAAATTCTATGTAAAGGATCAATTTGATAATGACGGGCAAACTGCCGAACTTATCAGTACGGTTAATCCAAGGATTTATATCACAGCCAAGGCTTCAGATACTCTTAAAAAAGATGTCCTGACAAGATATAAAGTGGAAAAGAAAATCAATATCAAAAAAAATAATTATCAATAATTTGTTCCGGGAATTTTTCTATCTTTGAAAAATGGAGTGAGAGTCACAAATACTCTGATTTATTTTAAAATTTTATATTATGAAATTACCTAAGTTTTTATTAGCAGACAATTCTGAATTTCCAGAAGATCTTTTTGTAGTACACACAGAGTATCCGCGTTTTATCCTTAATGTAGAAGAAGAGGATGTTGAGTGGTTGGATGACTTGGAAGGAGACGATGAAGAAACTGTAGCTAACGAAGCTACGAAAGTTGTTGAAGAAGCTTTCAAATGGTGTGATGAAGAACTTGCAAAATACGACGACGAAGACGAAGAATAAAATAAAGGAGCTCAAATAAGCTCCTTTTTTATTTTAAATCATAATAATTTTAGATTAAAACACTTAAATCTTTTTAACAATCCCTCATTTGTCTTAATAAGATTGGCAATAATATACACTATTAAAGTTCTTTTGGTACAGATATATTATTTTTTTTTAAGAACTGGAGCAGGTCATTGTATTTCTGTTCATAATCATTTCTACCACATTGATCCGAAATGCTGCAAACATCCGAAGGTCTAATATCCAGAATTGCAGATATTTTTTGTAAAATTTCAAAATTGATCCTGACCTTAGAATTCTCGATATCCGAATAGGATTTTTGGGAAATTCCCATCTCAAATGCCATATACTCCTGTGTCAAATCCTTTTCCCTTCTAATTTTTCTGATATTTTCACCGCACAATTTCATAGCTTTTTGTTTTAGTAGTTTTTAGTATAGTTTAGAGGTAAACCTACTAGTCATACACAAAACTACAAAATACCTTTGTGAAAACATATAATCCTGAGGATGATATTCATTTTTTGGGCAGAAAAGCTTTGAAAAAAAATGGATTCCCTCCTTAAAATATGAATATGGAAACACAAAAATTTTATTACGACAATAATATTGTCAGAGCATTTCTGTATGCTACCGTAATATTCGGGCTTATTGGCTTTCTTTTAGGAATTACCGCTGCGCTGATGCTATTCTATCCGGAGTTGCCAGAGTTCTTATTTGGGACAGATGACACAACTATCCAGAGTCTAAGCAGTGGAAATATACAAGGTCTTATCAGCACGCAAGGAGCCTTGGGATTTGGAAGAATCAGAATGCTCCACACCAGCGCTGTAATCTTTGCCTTTGTTGGCAATTCAATTTTTGCAGGTATTTACTACTCTCTGCAACGACTTCTCAAAACCAGGATGTGGAGTGATACATTGTCCTGGATTCATTTTTGGGGATGGCAGCTGATGATCCTATCTGTTGTTATTACCTTTCTTTTAGGTATTAATACTTCCAAAGAATACGCAGAGCATGAGTGGCCGATTGATATCCTGATCACTGTAGTGTGGGTCATTTTCGGTATCAATATGTTTGGGACTATCGCCGTAAGAAGAGTAAGACACTTATATGTGGCAATCTGGTTCTACATCGGAACTTGGGTTGCGGTTGCAATGCTACATATATTCAATAACTTAGAAGTTCCATTATCTTTCACAGGATGGAAATCATATTCTGCCTATGCGGGTGTTAAAGATGCTTTAGTGCAATGGTGGTACGGTCACAATGCCGTAGCATTCTTTTTAACAACCCCGGTTCTTGGGATGATGTACTACTTCGTACCAAAAGCAGCCGACAGACCAGTTTTCTCATACAAGTTATCAATTATCCACTTCTGGTCATTAATCTTTGTTTATATCTGGGCAGGACCTCACCATTTACAATACACGGCACTACCGGCATGGGCACAAGCAGTAGGAACAGGTTTCTCTATTATGCTGATCGCACCATCTTGGGGAGGTATGCTGAACGGACTTCTTACACTGAGAGGAGCTTGGGATAAAGTAAGAGAAAATCCGGTTCTTAAATTCTTCGTAGTAGCTGTAACTTGTTATGGTATGGCAACTTTCGAAGGACCACTTCTGGCTACAAAGACATTAAACAAAGTTGGACACTATACCGATTGGGTAATTGGTCACGTACATATCGGTGCACTTGGATGGAACGGATTCATGGCATTTGGAATGATCTATTATCTCGTTCCAATCATGTGGAGAACCAAACTTTGGTCTGTGAAATTAGCTAACTGGCATTTCTGGTTGGGAACATTGGGAATTATTTTCTACGCCGTTCCTATGTACATCTCAGGATTCACACAAGGGTTGATGTGGAAACAGTTCAATCCGGATGGGACTTTGGTTTATAAAAACTGGCTGGATACCGTAACGGCAATTCTTCCTTATTTCAAAATGAGATTTGTTGGTGGGCTACTTTATTTCACAGGATCGATTCTCATGGTAATCAATACCATAGCAACCGCCCGAAATGGCTCATTCCAAAAAGAAGTTTCCGTTGAGGCTCCAGCATTGACCAATACCAATAAAACAAGGAAAAACGGAGAATCATTTCATCTCTGGTTAGAAAGAACACCATTGTATTTTTCAATATTCGCGTTTATTGCATTAGCCATTGGTGGAGCGTTGGAAATATTTCCTACGATCTTTGTAAAAGACAACGTTCCTACGATTTCCGCGGTTAAGCCTTATTCTCCATTGGAATTGGAAGGTAGAGACATCTATATCAGAGAAGGATGTAACGCTTGTCACTCACAGATGATCCGTCCTTTCCGTGATGAAGTGGTAAGATTCAACGGGAAAAACGGACAGTACTCTAAAGC
>NZ_FXUO01000007.1:0-237211 GCF_900182975.1 Epilithonimonas pallida
TCTATTTTCAAGCTTGGAAATGTCGTAATTAGATATAAATCAGCAAATTCAAATGAGTATCGCTTAATATCACGCCCTCTTAATAACGGTCGTATAATTTCTTCACTTTTAGGGTCCTGATCAATCAGCTCCTTTCTCTTAGCTCCATCTATAATAAAGGCATCATTAAATCCTGTTTTGATTCCGTAATTTATTCTGATATCCCAATCTTTTAATGGTGTACCAATCTTCTCAATTTTCTCCTTTATCTGCTGTTCGATTGGAGAGAGAATTACCCAACTGTCAGAATTTGAAAATGACAGTAATGAGGAATTCTGTCTAAAATAATCGCTCATATAGATGTTATTTTAATAGTCTATATTTATTTTAGGCAGTTATAATATATTTTATACCATTATTGTATAAAATTTTAAACAAAAGAAATGATTTACGGATACATCAGAGTAAGCACAGACAAACAAACAGTAGAAAATCAAAGATTTGAAATCAATCATTTTTGTGACAAGCAACAAATTGTTGTGAACAAATGGATCGAAGAAACTATTTCAGGAGCAAAGAATGTTGATGACAGAAAATTAGGAAAACTTTTAAAAAAAATGAAAAAAGGAGATGTTTTAATTTGCTCAGAATTATCCAGGCTTGGAAGAAATCTTCTGATGATTATGGGCGTACTTAATGAATGTATGAATCGTGATATTCAAGTTTGGACCATTAAAGACAATTATCGCTTAGGAAGTGATATTAATTCTAAAGTGTTGGCATTTGCATTTGGTTTATCAGCCGAAATTGAAAGAAACCTTATATCCCAAAGAACTAAAGAAGCATTAGCTCGAAAAAGAGCAGAAGGTGTAATTTTAGGCCGTCCTGTGGGTAGTAAATCTTCTAAGACAAAATTAACTGGTCAGGAAAAGAAGATTCAAGAATTGATTGAAAAGAAAGTTTCATATTCTGCAATAGGTAGGATTTTAGGTGTGCACAGATTAACCGTTTCTAGTTTTGTAAAAGAAAGAATGAACTAATTACAACTACAAATTAAAATAAAAAACAGAAACCAAAGGTAATTCGCTTACCAGTCCACCACCTAAATTCTGTCAAGGTCAAGCCCTCCGGATTTTCAGAAAAAGTTTTTGCGTATAACTATCTACGCAAAAACTTTTTCCAAAAAACCTTGACAGAATGCCACGCTCATTTTCAAAAGGCTTTCTTTTTTTCTTTTTTTTCGGTTTTTTCTTCGTTTTCTTTTAGGAATATTTCATCTGAGGAATTTCTTAAAAGAAAAAATGTTGTTAAATTTCAAATATGAATTCAAAAAACTTGTTCAAAATTTAGTAATCTTTACTTGCAAATTCAAACGAAAATTCCTAGTTTTACTACGTAAAATTTAAATTAGGATTTTACCACTTTTTTGCAAATGTCCTATTTGAGGCCATTCACAGAGATGCTACAGCGAAAATCTTATCCATAAAGCGATGAGAAATGGGTACAAAATCCCTCACTCTCCGCCAGTTGGGAAACCAAAATAAGTTAAAACGCTGTAAACATCAATGTTTATAGCGTTTTTTTTTGCGCTAGAATTAAAATCAGAATGTATCACCAGTTATCCTTTTAAAGGTCACTAAATATGTCAGCAAATTCAGAATTTGAAAAAAAAGAGACATACTATTATAACAAAAAATTTACAAAATAGTCCGTCCGAATTTACCAAAGGATAAATAAAAAAGAAGATCATTAAGACCTTCTTTTTTCAAAGTGTGTTGATAGAATCTGTACTTGTGTTTTATTTAATTAATTATTTCATTTGAAATATTCTATTCATTATCAATCCTTATCCATTTACCATTATCAATACCTTCGTAAAAATGATCATTATGGTAAATAACCGCTCCCTGGATATAAGGTTTGTTCGCGGGTAAGGTAAGCGCTTCCGGTAAGGCTTCTTTATTTCTTAATAAGAAAATGTCGGTTCCTTCTTTGATGACGATTCCTATTCCAGGGATTAATTGTGTCACATTGACATCTATAGGTTGATTAGCAATAGTAATTGAAGATAATTCTGCCAATCGTTTTGCTCCGGAATTTGCTGTACAGCCCCTCAATTCGCTTCCGTACAATTGAACAACTCCTGGTGTTGTACAATCAGGATTAATGTTCACTACAATATCTTTGGCTATCGCAACAGGACAAGCCATACCTGTTACAAATCGAATCCCTTTCAGATGATAGACAAATGCGCCTACAACATTTCTTGGCTGATTAAGTGTTGCCACACCGTTTGCATTGGAAGTGATTTCCATATCAGGACCATTGTTGATGCTGTATGTGAAAATATATGTCTGATTGGTTAAGCTTCCTTTAAAAGTTACCACAACATCACCCGTAGCCTGAACCAAAGCACTGATTACAGTAGTAGACGTATTATCTACCGCTGATGCAACAGACGAAATCGTAAAGTTTTCTGTAATATTACATCCATCCTGAGCATACACCACTTTTACACTGTAATTTCCCGGCTGGGTAAAAGTAACCGTTGGCGAAGTGCTGATGACTCCGGCATTCGGTGCTCCAATTTTTGTCCAGGTATATGATGCATTTGGATCTGTTCCGTATAATGCTGCTGCATCATATGTCTTAGGAAACTCTGACGAACACAATGTTTTGTTACCGCCAAATCCAACTGCCTGAACATTGGTAGGTACAATGGTAAGATTAGTTGTATTTCCCAAATCCTGACTGTTTCCATAAGCACTGACAGGACGTGAAAAATTCATGTCTTTTACAGATGCATAAAACATAGTATAAGCAGCTGCCGGATCAAGATTGATGATAGTTTGACCGGAAGCAGCTGTTCTGCTCACGTTAATCCTGTTACATGAAGTTCCTGTCATAAAAAGATTTTCTGTTATGGTTTGTCCACTGGCGATGGTATATGTTCCGGGATTGAAATATAAAGTTTTGTAATTACCTTTTGATGATAGTGTACCGCTTCCAAGGAAAGTTACTTTATTGAAATTATGAACAGGAGTTCCACCATTTAATGTACCTGCCGTTGTTATCGTCACATCTCCGAAGTTGTTTACATTTGTTACACGAACATAGAAGTTACCCGTTGTTATTTTAGAGTCGACGGCATTTATCGTTACCGGATAATTGTTGTAGGAATCAATAGTAAAGATAGGACTATTAATAACTGATTGTCCAAAGTTCAATACAGGAGCTATATTCTGAGGATAAATTAATTCAAATTTAGAGGAGCTTAAAGTCGTTAAAGAATTATTATTAGTTTTAAAACCTTTTACATTTGTCCCTGCGAGTCCGCCATTATAAGCACTTTGAAGTTCAAAATAATCCTGAGTGGCAGCGATACTGATTAATGTACTTACCCCTTTGGCATCAATATATCGGGTTATTCCGGGAGTTGAGCTCTGTTGCATTATAATATTGAAAGGAACTGTAGATCCGGATGGTACACTAACAGTTGCATCACTTTGTAATGTAAGATTTCCGTATATGGATAATAAATATACCCGATAAGGATCTGTTCCAAAATGTAGAATGGGTTTATTAGGAGCATTATCAAACGTCATATTCTTCACATTCCTGTTACCTGATATATATATCCTGTTTTGTGCAGCTGTAAATCCGGAATTGACATCAAAGAAAACATTATCCGTAGCACGCGGTGGAAAACAGTCGACGATTGGAGTTCCTCCCGAAGTTAAAGACCAGTGCTGAGCATCGTCAAAATCACCTTGTCCTCCTATCCAGTATAAATCACGACCTGCCGGAACCGCATTAAAGTTGAAGCCGGTATTATTACCCGCATCGATACTGCCACTCACCTCATAGGTTTGTCCTCCTGATGAAGAAAGCCCTTTGAGGTATGAATTTGTAATCTTAAAATCCGTTGCATTGTAGCTTGGGATTACAATTTGCTTTGATGTGGCATCAGAACTTATGATTGCCAGCTTATCCGAGCTACATTCTCCTAATATGTTCATTTTTTGCTGAACATAGATATTACTTCCTAAAGAAACCGTATTTTTTCCGCTGATATTAAGTGTGTTTACTTTATTCAGGCTTGCGATATGAAGGGTGCGGAAACCAGGTCCGGTATAAGCATTCGAACTTGAATAAGGTAGTATATTCAGTTCATTGATGGTACCCTGAGGAAAACTGAAAATGGCATAATATCCGGGATAAGAAGAGTTATCCTGATAGGTTGATTTGATATTTATTTTTTCAATATAATGATTCCGGGCATTAAAACTGGATTCCAGATATTGATAATATATAGGAGTGATATTAATAACACTATTAACATCCTGTATTGGCTGCACGGTATTTACACTTACTGAGTTTACATTAATAGTACTGTTGTTGAGTATCAGTTTTTCTCCTGAAAAATTCATCAGTAGAGATTGTGCTGTTACATTAGTAAAATCCAATGTAGCACCTGTATTCTGACGAATACTGTAATCGCTTTTCATTGTCCCGGTCACTGCCCATGTGGCATTACCCGTAAAATCTAAATTGGAAATCCCATTGACTCCCGACATATTGATCGTCTTTAAAGCGCCTGCAGGTTTACCCAAGTTTGTAAAATACCAGTATTTGTAAGTATCTCCAAAATTACCACTGACCGAAAAATTAGATTGCAGAGACAGATTACCATTGATCGTCATGGAAAAACTATTCATATACATTATTCCTGTAGCTGGAGCAGGAACCGTCCATGTCATATCATTCACTCTTGCATAATTATTAAGAATAATATTACTGCCAGTTACCAACCCTGAGTTGGCATCAAAAAAGACATTATCATAAATAGTAGGCGGCCCGCAACGATTAGCAGGATCAGTACTTCCGCTTACCACAGACCAATGTGCCGGATCTTCCCAGTTTCCGGCACCGCCAACCCAATACAGGTTTTTTCCGGTAGGTGCTGTAAATGTTATTCCTGTATTGTTCCCATTATCAATAGAATTATCTGCTAATACAGTTGCTCCACTCGCCGTTATATTGGTTATATTTAATCTGTTGAGCTGAACAATTCCGTTACCATTGACATTACTTCCCAACACCAATTTTCCCTTTTGGGCAGATGAGATCCCGCTCATATTCTGCATAGAAGAACAAGCATTTCTGTTAAAAAGAAATACATCGGTAACAGAAAAAGACGGACTGTAACCGTAATTACCGAAAATTATTCCTCCTGTTCCGCTGTGAATAAAGCTTTTAGTAGAAATTGTAGAATTGGATGTATTATACCCGTTAAGAAGAAAATCTGTTCCGCTTACGACCTGCATCGTATTGGCAGAAATTTTTCCCCGAACACCTACGTTTCCAGTGCCATTAAAAATAATACTATCAATGAAATGATTATTGGTATCACTATTAACTGTAACTCCGCCAACTCGGGCAGTAGTATTTTGAGCATTAATAGCCTGTATAGAGGAAATAGTAATATTGGTTGCAGTAATATCCGAATTGCTTATTGAAACCGAATTCCCGCCCAAAGTCATTTGCTGAACATTTATTTTACTGTTATCAGCAAAAAGATTGGCTGCCCCATTGGAACTGAAATTAAAGGCACCAATGGATTTTAAATGATAATCACCAGCTGTATTGGGAGCAACCAGATAATAATTCCCTACTCCGTTAACAGTAATATATGCCATAGTGTTTCCTTCAAAGCTTATATAATAATTCGCAGATGAAGATGTTCCTGAGAAATTAAAACTGGTATTGGTTGTATTTATTTGCATATTCTTTTGCAGGTAAACACTGCCATAAGAGGTTGCGGTATATACATTCCATTGTGGGATTCCAGGAACATTCAGCCATTTCATATCCCGGAATTCTGTATTTTGACCATTACTTGCAGAAACAATTAGCCCTGTCCCGGAATTCTGATCGAAAAAGACATCATCCCATCTCATCGGGACGCAATTTGCAGGTGTACCTCCAGAGGTCAAAGACCAATGAGAAGGATCAAACCAGTTGCCGGCTCCGCCTATCCAATAATAGGTATGGGAAGTGTAATTGTTATAGGTAATGTTGCCGATATTTCCGCCCCCATCTGTGGCTGCAGTATAGTTAGCGCCTCCGCCTGCATTAATGTTGGTGAAGCTATAATTGGGAAAATCCATTGCCACGCCTGCCGGTGCTATTATTTTTCCTTTATAAGTATAACCGCTGTTGGAAATCCCAAGTGACGGTGATATTCCTTTACAAGATACATTGGCGGTAAAGCTTTGGTTTATCTGAAGATAGTAATTAATATTAGTATTGTCTAAAGAATAAATCAAATTATTAAGGTTCAGATTATTTACAGAAATCAAACCACTAAATGTTGCATTACTGTTCATTACCATTTCATCAACACTCAAAACTCCTATTGTAGAGCTAATTACCGGCTTGTACATATTGGCACTCGAAGTAATTTTTTTTACGGTCTGTTGTTTTGTAAAAGTTAATCCGGGACTATTAATATTGTAATTATTATAATAGCTGTGCGTGGTATTATTGATTATGGAATTAGAAAGATTAACCTTATCGTTGATGTTGGCAAAGGTTGTGTTAATGACGATATTTCCGAAATCAGAAACGGTGCTTGAGTTGTAATTGAAATTCTTTACAGTAATATTTTTACTATTGGTATCCAGCGAAGCGTTATCTTGTATCGTCAATGCCATATCGAAATGATCACCGCCAAGATCATTGATCAGTTTCCATTTTCCGTTTCCTGTGAGATAAACATAAGCCGATTTAGTATAACCCCAACCACCATAATCGTCGTAAGAAGTATTATTTATCCAGTAGATATCCGAGGGTATATCTATAAGATTGGGTGTGATCTGTGTATTATCATACATTAGCGTCATACCAGTATTCTCTGATAGATAAGCACCTTTCCGCCATTGTACATTTCCGTAGATACTAATACCAGTGGTTAGTCTAAAATTACCGGTAAAGCCATCCTGAACGGTAAAATTTTTACAAATAGGCGATGAGCCTGAGATAATCCCCATAGTTGCGGTAAAACCACTCGAATTGGTAATAAATACATTATCATATCTGGAAGGAATAATAGTCGCCTGCGGTCCCGTTGACGAGCCGATCCGCCAGTGGTTCAGATCGCTCCAGTCGCCGGCTCCGTTTATCCAATAGTAATCGCTTTGTGCAAAAATTTGTTGAAAGATTACCAAAAAAAGAAGGAAATATAATTTTATTTTCATTGTATTAAGAATTACAAGTTGATGATTTATTGAAAGTCTTTTCAGACTTCAACCTTACAAATACATCGAAGAGAGCATTAAATCCGGGACTATTTTCCCTTTTTTAATTGTTGTATCTCTTTTTGTAATTCTTTGATTTTCTTATCCTGTTCCTGAACATTTTTGAGTAAAAGCGGAATCAATTCATTATAGTTTACAGACTTATAGCCTTCCGAATCTGTATTTACAATATTGGGAAGCACTTTTTCCACTTCCTGCGCTATTAAACCATATTGAAGCTGTCCATTTCCGCCTTTCTTCTTACCCAATTCGTTCCAGAAATAAGAAACAGGATTTAATTGTAGTAAAATTTCTTCCGCATTGGCAATTGGAGTAATATTTTGCTTTAATCTTGCATCCGAATTATAATCCACCGCGCTGGCTTTTACTGTCCCTGCAACATCCAGCTTTGCGGAAGGGTTAGCTGTCCCTATTCCCACACTTCCGACACCTGAAAAAATGAGATTTTTGCCGTTCAGTTCTACATTTCTGGCTGCTTGTGCGGTTGTAATGGTTCCGTCCGCTGTATAAATATTGGACGTCAATCCACCAATATTTTCCCAAATTGTCCCATTCCAGTAATAATATCCTGCCTGGGTAATTTTGGCAACACTTGCATTGGAAACCGCAGGAGCTGATGTGGCATAAATCATTAAAGATTCGGTTCCTGATTCCAGGTTGGCTGTCATCGTTTTGATTTGATCCCCGGTTAATCTTGGGATCATAAGACCTTCGACTTGTAAAGCACCATTCGTTTTTGCGACAACTTCCAGAGTCGATTTGGGAGCCACCGTATTAATGCCTACTTGTGAGAATAAAAACGGACCAATCAATAGTATTACTAAAATGCAAAATCTAAATATAGCGGAATCAGAGGATTCCAATGATATATTATTTTTCATAGTTTGTAGTTTTTGTGAGTTTTTTAGTTTAGATTTTTAATGATATCAATAAGTATTGTTTTGGATTTTACAATTAATTCGTTCGATCTGTAAAGCTGGCTGGTAATAATGGAGCTTTCAAAAAGGAGATAAATGTGTGCTGACAAAATTTCATCTTTGATTTCGATATCGAAGGCATCTCTCAATTTTTTCTTTTGATCGCGTATAGTGGTATGTATAGCCAATTTTTCTTCTGGCACTTCAGAGAGAAGGTTGAGAAAGCTGCATCCTCTGAAATTTTCCTTTTCATTCATGTACATCAAAAAATCAAAGGAACTGAGAATTTTTTCCCGCAAAGAAGAGGCAGGCTTTGTGAAGTTTTCGAGTTCCGACACCCAATAATCAAATCTTTTATTCAAAAATTCTATACACAAGTCATCTTTTGATTTGAAGTGGGCATAAAAACTTGCTTTGGAAACGTTTGCCTCCATAATAATCTGGTTAATCCCGGTATTATTATAACCCTGCTTATGAAATAAAGTATAGGCAGTATTCAGGATTCTTTCACGAGGTGGATGCATTTTGTAAGATTTGTAACAAATATAAATAAAAAATGAACAGACAAGTCTGTTCATAATAATAATCTGTTATAATTATTTAGACTAAAAAAATATACTCTTTAAAAAGTTAATAACATAAAATAATTTTCTTTATATAATCTCAAATTTCTCCGCTAACAGTAATTTTATATTTTTGTAGAATTAGTTATGAAAAAAATTATTCTGATAGAAGATGAATCCAGTGTTGTTTCCTTTATCAAAAAAGGGTTACAGGAACTTGACTATGAGATTTCCGTAGCTCTGGACGGTAAAACAGGTATCAAATTGGTCGATGATAACGATTTTGACCTGATTATTCTGGATATAATGTTACCAGACATCAACGGTTTGGAAGTCTGCAAAGAAATCCGGAAGAAGAATAAAATTGTTCCTATATTATTTTTAACAGCGCTGGATTCATCCGAAAACATTGTGCTTGGATTAGAAAGTGGCGGCGATGATTATCTTGTCAAGCCTTTCAAATTCATAGAGCTAGTTGCCAGAATAAAATCCCTTCTCAGAAGAAGTGGCCACAATAACGGAACAGAACCAAACGAAATTGATGATAAAAACATCTATCAATTTTCGGATCTGACAGTGAATGATTATACCAAAAAAGTGACTCGTGCCGGAATAGAAATCTCATTAACCTCAACAGAATATAAGCTCCTACTCTATTTCCTGAATAACCCGGAAAAAGTAATATCAAGGGCAGAAATACTGGAAGCAGTTTGGGGCGTTAATTATGAATTGGGAACCAATGTTGTGGATGTTTACGTTAACTATCTCAGAAAAAAACTCGATAATCAGGAAGATGATAAACTGATTCATACTGTAATAGGAATGGGTTATGTACTCAAAAAATCATAAACAATGCTGAAAGGAAATCCTACCAATCAAACCAAAACAATGCTTCTCCTGATGCTTGTTTTCACAGTCGTCATTCTGCTGTTCAGTGGATTGGTATATTTTTCCATTGTTAATTTTTCTCATCAGCGTTTTTATGAATTACTAAAAATCCGGGCGACGACGATTGTCCAAATCGAGAAAAGTAAAGAACATCTCGACATCCCAAAAAATCATATTCTGAATAGTCTGAATGACGAAGAGCTCCCAATGGAAAAAGATTATGTATTCGAGGTTCCGAAGGATTCTAATTACAGTCAGATATCAAATCAAATCCATATTCCGGATAGTTTTTTCAAAAGCATTGTCAAAAAAGGAGAAGCCAATTATAATGACAAAGAATTCTATTATATAGGACAGTCTTTCAAATCTGATAATAAAACATACATTGCCATTGCATCTGCTCAAAACCATTATGTAGTCTATTATCTTGGTTATCTGAAAAGAACTTTAATCACATGTATGATTCTTGCGCTTTTCTTTTCAATGATCTTTTCTTTTTACCTATCAAAAACACTATTCCGTCCGATTCTTAAAATCACAGGTAAAGTAAAAGAAATCAGTTCAGAGAATCTGCATCTGAGACTAGAACCTCAGCCAGGAAACAAAGAATTAAATGAACTGGTTGACACCTTCAACGATATGTTGAACCGTATAGAAACATCCTTTGAAACACAGAATCATCTGATCGGAAATGTATCTCACGAACTCAGAACACCTTTGACTTCGATTATGGGAGAAGCCGATGTTGCGTTGTCTATCCCCAGATCAGAAGAGCATTACCAGGAAACGCTTCAAATCATTCTGAATGAAGCCGAAAAACTGGACAAGAAAATCAAGGCTTTACTGATGATCGCCCAAACAGGATTTGACGGTAAAATCCAGAAAATGGACAAAGTAAGAATGGATCAGCTGCTCTGGGACGTTATCGAAACGGCAACAAGGATCAATTCCAAAAATAATGTTTTTATGGATATCAGTATGTTGCCAGAAAATCCTAAAAAACTGAAAGTCCAGGGTAACGAGCAGCTTCTTCATCTTGCAATGGCAAACATCATCAATAACGGCTGCAAATATTCTAATTTTCAACAGGTTAAAGTTTCCCTTGGTGCAACAGACGATCACGTTTACGTCATTATCAAAGACAGCGGAATCGGGATTCCGGATTCTGAAATGGATAAAATCTACGATCCGTTTTTCCGTGCTTCGAATACGAAAAACTATGAAGGTTACGGAATAGGCTTACCATTAGCAAGAAATATTATCCGAATCCATAATGGCGAATTGATCGTGAATTCCAAAGAAAATGTGGGAACGACAGTTCAGATTCGTTTTCCGATCTATGTTCCGACCGAATAAAACGTAGAATTGTCCGCAGCAAGCTTATATTTTTCTCATCAATTAATTTCTTTTTTGAAATTCTAATCTCATTTTAATCTCTTTAATTACATTTTAATTTCGTTCCAAAAGTATTCTAATCTGGTCATTATAGTTTTGTATCATCAAAAAGTAACAAAACCAATTAAATCACAATATTATGATCAAGACCATTTTAATTGCTACGGATTTTTCTCTGGAATCTCTTGAAATTCTGAAAAAAGTTCTTAAAAATAAAACGGAACAGAATGACGAGAATCAATACAATATTCTTTTCGTTTCGGGATACGATCTGGGCGATTCTATCAGAGATCTCTTATTCACCACCAAAAGTTCGATTTTTGAAAAGATAAGATCTAAGGAATTTTGCGATGCTTACAGCATTATCAACAACAAATATCCGAACCTGATCAACAAAATCACTTGTGACATCTTCACAGGTAGCTTCCAGAGAACTTTCAACAGTTATATCGAAACTGCTGCGATAGACCAGGCATACTTCTCATCAACAAAAAGCAGAAACCTGAAAAAAGGTCAGTTTGATGTAACACCATATTTGAAAAAATGCAAGCATATCAATGCTATCGAAGTTCTAACACAGGCGCCGGAATTTGTTCCTGAAAAAGGAAGATTAGCAGAAGTTTTCTTGTAAAAAATATATTCAAAAACACATCAAATCAATTTTAAATAATAAATTATGTTAAGGAATTATAGTAACAGCAGAACGTTGGGAGACAACATCAGACTGGGGACGCTGACTGCATTCACCGCAGGAACTATAAATATAGCATCTCTATTGATATTCTTATCTTTTACATCCAACGTAACAGGACATTACGCAATCTTGGCAGCAGAAATCAGCCAGGGAAACTGGACACAGGTTGCCGTTGTGGGCGGATGGATTTTCTTATTCTTCTTTGGTGGATTTGTAGCTAATATGAGTGTCATCAACTTTAATAAAAAGAGTAAATATTTTGCACACGCATTGCCAATTATACTGGAAATCCTTTGTCTTTTGGCGGTAGGAATCTACGGACAATTTTATTACAGAAAGACCCTGGAAGAAACGGAAGCTTTGGTAGCATTAATGCTATTTGCAACTGGTTTACAAAACGGTTTAACAGCTAGTATCTCCAACTTCTCTGTAAAAACAACCCACTTAACTGGTACAACAACTGATCTAGGGATATTAGCATCTATGTTTACACAGAAAAAATTCAGAAAAAACCCTGAATTGATGGGTAAGGCTAAGCTTTTGCTAAGCATAATGACGGCTTATGTTCTTGGCGCTGTGTTCTCAGGATTGACTTATTATCATTTGGAATTCCGGGTATTTTATGTGATAAGCATTTGTCTTTTGGTTGTCATCGGTTATGATTTTTACAAAATTAACCTCAGACATTTCCATACGGAATACAGGTATTATAAAATCTATCACAAACCAACCTTCATTGCATTTTTGTACTACAAGATCCATAATAAAGACGAGAAAAGAACTGTAAGTAGACCTAATACTAATGCAAAATTGGCTTTTAGCGACAAGTAATTATTCCTCCAAAAAACACTTCATCATAAATCAAATTTTTGTAATAGTTCTTTATTAAAAACCGTCCCGGAAAATTTCGGGACGGTTTTGATTTATGATATTAAATAATCTTTCAATTATTGCTCAACCCAAGTATGGTTTTCGCCTGCTAATTCACCGAGATATTTTTCTGCATCCATTGCTGCCATACAACCACTTCCAGCAGCTGTAATTGCTTGTCTGTAATGGTGGTCCTGAACATCTCCGGCTGCAAAAACACCAGGAAGATTAGTTCTTGCAGATTTGCCTTCCGTAATGATATATTCGTTTTCGTCTAAATCGATTTGTCCTTTGAAAAGTTCTGTATTGGGTTTATGACCAATAGCAATAAAAATCCCGTGAACATCTATTGTAGAAACCTCATTGGTCAGATTATTAACCACTTTAGCTCTTTCTACCAAGTTGTTTTCACCTTCGATGCCGATTAGCTCGTGATTGTATTTCACTTCGATATTTGGTGTACTCAAAACTCTGTCAACCATTACTTTGGAAGCACGGAAATGGTCTTTTCTTACTAACAATGTGACTTTGTTACAAATCTTGGAAAGATAAGTGGCTTCTTCTGCAGCTGTATCTCCAGCGCCCACAACTATTACATCTTTTCCTCTGTAAAAAAATCCGTCACAAGTGGCACACGCAGAAACGCCGCCGCCAGCATATTTTTTCTCATCAGCCAGTCCCAGATATTTCGCCGCCGCACCTGTGGAGATAATGACACTTTTCGCCAAAATCTCACGAGAACCTGTACTCAGTTTATGAATGCCACCTCTAACTTTGGAAAACTCAACTTTGGAAATCATCTCGTAATGAACTTTGGTCTCGAAACGTTCCGCCTGCTTTTGCAACTGAAGCATCATTTCCGGCCCGGTAATTCCATCCGGATAACCCGGAAAATTTTCTACTTCCGTTGTTGTTGTTAATTGTCCGCCTGGTTCCAGTCCTGTGAAAAGTTCAGGTTTCAGGTTTGCTCTTCCTGCATAAATTGCGGCTGTGAAACCAGCTGGTCCGGAACCTACAATGACACAGTCTAAGATATTGTTTTCCATTTTTATTATTAAATTATTTTTTTTAAAGGATATGAATATTTCTTTCGAAATAGGAATTTTCAAATATAATTCTTTGTTTGAAAAATCGGGTACAAATTTCGGGAATTAATTATTCAGAACCTATCTAAACTGTCGATGTGAAATATATGAATGGTAAATAATTAATCTTTCTAAAAAACCACTCCGGCAAAATTTCTTTTGACACCCCTTCACTGAAGGGAATTTTTACACTGAAACTTTCAGTTCATCTACTTTAATGATTTTATAAACCATTTCCTTATAGATTTCTTCATCTTCCATTTGTCTTACGCCGAGACCTTTGGATTTTAAATCCATCTCGCGGAGAATAGAAATCACTCTTGTAGCGTGCTTCAACGGATAAAATCGCGCTGCCTCCGAATAATCTTTAATCGCATAAGGATTAACACCCATTGTTGAAGCAATGGTCTGCGGAGATTGTCCCGACAAAGTGTGATAAATAATAATATTGGAAAAGAAATTGTAAAGTGCTCCGAAAGCCATTTGAACGGGATTTGATTTTTTATTCTTTCCCATATAATAAGCAATGCTGAAAGCTTTTGCATGGTCTTTCGTCGCTAATGCTTTCTGCAGTTCGAAGATGTTGAAATCTTTGCTGATGCCGATGTGTTCTTCGATAATTTTTCCATCCAGAACTGCGCCGTCTTTGAGAACGATTTTCAGTTTATTCAATTCGTTAGCAATTCTGGAAAGGTCGTTTCCAAGATATTCTGCTAAGAGATGACTGATGTTGGGTGCAGATTTGATTCCCATTACGGTCATTTCACCTTGAATCCAGGTCGGAAGCTGATAATCTTTCATCTTCTCACTTGTGAAAAGCATTCCGGATTTAGCAAGAGTTTTTGCCACTTTTTTCCTCGCATCCAGCTTTTTGTGTTTGTGGGCAATTACCAGAATAGTTGAAGGAACAGGATTTTCCAGATAAGTTTCCAACGCCTTGGATTCCTCGTCATTCAGTTTCATATCCTGCGCTTCTTTCACAATGATGAGTTGTTTGTCGCCCATCATTGGATATTGCCTTGCCAAAGAAAGAACTTCCAGATAATTGGTATCTCGACCGTAAGCAATGGTTTGATTGAAAGCCTTCTCATCTTCTTCCAAAACATCCTGCTCAAAATGTTTGACCGCCAAATCGATATAAAAAGCCTCATCGCCCTGAAAAAAATAAACCGGTAAAAGTTCTTTATTTTTAATATTTTTGAGGATAATATCTATTTCTTTCATCTTAAAGTATGCAGGTTCCGAAACTAAATTTTGAAAATCAATTTGATTTCCAAATCAAACAAGACAAAGATACATTTTTTATCTATGATCTGGTAAGAAAAAGCTGGCTTGTCTTGACACCGGAAGAATGGGTAAGACAGCATTGGCTGCATTATTATCGTTTTGTACAAAAGAAAAATCCATCGTCATTAATTCTTGAAAGAAAGCTGGAACTGAATGGAACTACGAAACGAATCGACCTGCTTATTACAGAAAAAACAAAACCAAAAATCCTTATCGAATGTAAAGCGCCCAATATTGTTTTAAAAGAAATCCACTTTGAACAGATTGCCCGCTACAACAGCTTAATTGGTGCTGAGCAAATCATTATCAGCAATGGTTTTCATCATATCTTTGCTGATTATAAGGATGGTAAATATCAGTTTTTGAATGCAAAGGTTTGATCCGATAAATTTTACTTTTGATACTTTTTTAAAAATGGTAAAAGCGATCGCGTAAGTTTCTCTGCACCATTATTATTAAGATGTGAGAAATCCATAAAATCAGAAGTATTATATTTCTCTAAATTGTTAGAGTCAATATAATTTCCATATTTAGAAAAATAAATTTTACTGATGTTCCTAAAATGATCAGCTCCAATTAAATTTCTCTTAAAATATTTTTCGTTAAGGGGAGATAGAACTAATAAATAAGGAATTTTTTCTTTTTTAAGCAATTCAATAAGATTCTGAAAAGATTCAGTTTGACTTTTTATAGGATGATAATTTTTTATTTTGATTTTAGGTATTTTTTGAGCTTCATTATAGATTTCCTCAGAGCCAACAAATCCATTTCCAAGATAATTATCCTTCTTATCTGAAACGGAATCTTTTATTTTTTCCAGTCTGTCTTTTTCTGCAAAACCTGTGTATTTTATAATAATTGCATTCAAAGCCATCATACTGGGAGCTGTCCAAAACAAATCAAAATCGTGTAAACTTTTTTGTGAATTAATAATCAAATCTGTTGTCTCAAAACTATCTGGTGTTAGCATCAAATAAGGATTAACATCAACAATAACTAGTTTGGGATTTATTTTTTTCAAATATTTTTTAGCCATCACATAAGTCATATTTGGTTTCTGCGAGCTAGTTCCCAAACTGAATGATGAAAAGCCATTTTTTGACAAAAAATCGGGATCGTAATTTCTGAATCCAAGGCTAGAACCTAAAACTAAAATGTCTGTGGACTTTACACTATTGAAATCTTCTAGTTTTCGGGCTGTAAATCCGAATCGTCGTTGTTCCTTTTTAGGAATATTAGAACTTAATACTGAAGAGTTTGTTTTGTATAGGAATATCACTATAAGACAGTGGATGAATATAGTTATTAATAAAAATTCTGAAAAAACAATTATTAATTTTTTCATAGGTTAAAATTGAAAATAAATAAACTCCTCTTGATTTTTCGGCATTGCCAGAGCAATTAATAAAAGTATAAGAATATAAAATCCCCATCTGTAAAAAGTTGGCCAATTTTTACCAATCTTTTCTAATATATGATAATCCATTCTTCCAATCCATTCAATAACCAACATGAAAAAAATAAGCAACAACAAAATCCAGGAAAGATAATGAGGAAAATGAAATGAAAATCTTGTAATAATACCATAGAAATAGGCATTAGAACTATGCATATCGTCGTTTCTAAAGATAACAGCTAAAAAAGTAGCCGCCAAAAGATTAAGAATAACCATCAAAATATGTCCTACCGATGGTTTTAAAGCGGTTTTATAATTATGGATAAATCTATTGGTATAAGGTCTAAGGAAAATTGATATAATGACAAAAACTGCTGCAAAAAAGCCAACAACAATGTAGGTCCATCGAGCTCCATGCCAGAAACCACTAATTAAAAATATAAGAAATACGAAAAAATATTTTCTTATGTTAGAAGAATTTTCTTTTACAGCCGGCTTATAAATATAATACTTGAACCATGTTGACAAAGATATATGCCAACGGCCAACAAATTCCGCCATATCTCTTGAAAAAAATGGTGTATCAAAGTTTTTCATTAACTGGATACCGAACATTCTGGAAGTCCCAAGAGCCATGTCAGAATACCCTGAGAAATCAGCATAAACCTGAAATATAAATAAAAATGCCGCATATATCAAGGTCATTCCCGAATAGTTACCCGGATCTTCAAAAACCATATTTACGATATTTGCACAATTATCTGCAACTACTACTTTCTTAAAAAAGCCCCATAAAAATTGTCGCATGCCATCAACAATTTTGTTATAATCAAACTCATGCCCTTTTGTAAGTTGCGGTAATAAGTGTGGAGCTCTTTCTATTGGCCCCGCTAATAACATTGGAAAAAAGCAAACAAAAAGCGAATAATTGATTATATTTTTTTCAACTTTAAATTTGCCAAAATAAATATCCAAAACATAACTTAAACCATGAAAAGTATAAAATGAAATTCCTATTGGAAGAATAACATTAAGTGAAAAAATATTAGGTTGAAATCCGATTGATACCAATAAGTCATTAAAACTTTCTATAAAAAAATTAACGTATTTAAAATATCCAAGTATTCCTACATTAATGATTATACTTAAAAAAAGCCAGATTTTTTTTACCGATTTCTTAGTTGATCTTTCTATAGCAATACCGGAAAAATAATCCAATAATGTCGAAAAGCCTAAAAGAAAACAGAATCTCCAATCCCATTGTGAATAGAAATAATAACTTGCAATCAATAAAAGCAAATTTCTGAATTTCCATTTTCTGATAGGAATAAACCAATAAAGAAAAAAGACAACTACAAAGAAGAAAAAGAATTCTAAAGAATTAAATAACATTTATTTTTCATCTGTTTGTAAAGCAAATATAAATTATATTTTTACAAATAATACAGATAAACTTCTATTATTATTTTTTTTTAGCAAAAACAACAATATAAATGTAAATTTTATAAATTAAAATCCTTCTTCGGATTGAAAAGATAAATCAAAAGGAAAAAGAAAACCGATACACCCAAAAAATATTGATAGTAATGCACCGCAGATTGTGAACTGATCACGCTTGTTGTGCCGGCAGCTGTAGATTTGTGCAGCTCATTAATAAGATTGTTAATCGCATTGTCCAGATTATTTCCGTCAAGGTAACTTCCGCCGGTTGAAGATGCGATATTTTTTAATGCTTTGGTTTGCAGTTTGGAAACAACCGTTTCACCATACATATCGGATTTGTAGCCCATTAATTGACCAAAATAATATTCAGGAATTGGTGCGCCTTCTTCGGTTCCGACACCAATTGTTGTAACTCTTATTCCTTCTTTTTTTGCGAGGTTAATCGCTTCATCCTCGTGACCTTCGTTATCTTCACCATCACTTATTAATACAATATTCCTAGAACCTTTTGTTATATTTTTGAATTTCTGAGCCGCGATTTGAATCGGTTTCAAAAAATCGGTTCCCTGATTTTGAACCACACTGGTTTCGATTCCCAAAAGGTAGTTTTCTGCCGCCGAATAGTCGCTGGACAAAGGCATCACAGAGTATGAATCGCCGGCAAATACAATGATTCCTACTCTATCATTCGTCAGCTTTTGAAGAGAATTAATGATAATATTCTTTGCTTCCTCTAATCGGCTTGGTTGTATATCCTGGGCATTCATAGAGTTGGAAACATCCAGAACAAACATCGTACTGCTGACATTCTGCTTGACACTGATCTCCTCTTTTCCACCCAAAAGGTCAATAATCGAAAATATCAGGAATAAAAAACCTAACAGATACAAAACCGGAAACAACTTGGCAAACCAAGATGTTTTTTCAAACAACGTATCCTGAAATCTACCTTCTGCAAAAAGGTTTCTTTTGCGGTTTTTCCACCGGATATAATGAATAATGAAGTAACCAATGACAGGCAACAAAAGAAGTAATAACAGATACCAGTAATTTCCTAAATACCAATTCATCAGCTTAATTCAAAATTTTAAAAATAACCCAACGGAGCAACGCATCCAACAATAGAAATCCTAAAGCCACCCAAAGAAAAATCCTGAAATATTCTTCATAATTATACAATTTGGAAGTTTTAACATCGGATTTTTCCAGTTGATTAATTTCATCATAAACATTTTGTAGGCTACTGTTAGATGTCGCACGGAAATATTTTCCGCCAGTAAGTTGTGCGATATCGATCAACGTATTTTCATCGATTTCGGTTTTCTGTTCTGTAAAAACAATATCTCCAAAAATATTAGTCCCTGTCGGAAACGCTGCAAACCCATTGCTTCCAATACCAACTGTATAGACTTTGATCCCGTTATTTTTTGCTAATTCTGCAGCAATTTGTGGCGGCATCGCATTCAAAACGGTATTGACGCCGTCGGTCATCAAGATGATGATTTTACTTTTAGCTTTGCTTTTTTTCAAATGGTTTACAGCAACGGAAAGCCCTTCTCCAATCGCCGTTCCAGGTTGTAATTCCAGAGGATTTAATTGATTCAGTTCATCCACTACAACTTGGTGGTCGGTTGTCAAAGGAACCTTGGTGTAAGCTTCTCCTGAATATGCAACCAAACCAATTCGGTCGTTGTCTCGTTTATTAACAAAATCAATAGCGATTTTTTTAAGCGCTTCCAACCTGTCCGGATCTAGGTCTTTCGCCAACATACTGAGCGAAACGTCCACGGAAAGCATAATATCAATTCCTTTGGACTCATCTCTATCCTGAGAAATAGTGTAAGTTCTCGGTCTTGCCAAAGCAATAATCAAAGCGGAAAGTATGAAATATTTCGAAATCTTAAGAAAAGTCATCACAAGAGAAATGCTTCCTGTCGGTTTCATATTTTTAACAGAAGGCACTGCAATTCCCCGACTCTTTTTTTTGCCAGCATCCAATATCAATAATGGGATGAACAATAAAAAAAGTAATAGAAAAATCGGACTGTAAAACTCGAAATTCACGGGTTGATTATAATTGAATTTTGATTAATGATTTATTTGAGTTTTCGTAATTTGGATTGGTCTTCAGCTGAGATTTCTGTGACAGAATTATTTCGAAGATTCTCCGCTTCCACGTCTTTGGTAGAACGTTTTACGAAATCCCGAATTGCTGTAAAATCTTTTGACATTATCTCTTTGGTCGGAATCGTTTTCGCAAACTTTACCAAGTCGCCACGCAAAAATATATCTTCCACTATTTTTTCATTTTCCTGAGAAATAGCGTTCGTATTTTTCATATAATCGATTAAATCATCGGTCAGCAAAACATCTGCAGGAATCTGATATTGCTTGGTAATAAAACCTCTGGTAATTTCAATCAGTTCAACATAGAAAGCACGGAAATTTTCGTTCTCGATATAATTTTTCTTTCTAAGTTTTTCCAAATCCTTTAAGGTCTGATTCGTAGTAACTATAGGGCTATCTTTTCGCTTTCTTCCCCATTTTACAATTCCAATAATCAAAACAATAATTGCAATAATTATCAAAGCCAAAAGAACGTAAAACTTGTATAGATCCCAATAATCTTTGACATCCAACTCCACTTCCTTGTTCTTCATAATGTCATTAATCTGGTCGCCTTTTTTTGCGGTATTAATGACTTCCACTTCGTACGGAATAGTTTTAAGGATTTTATCTCCAACTTTTACCTGAATCTCGGGAATCTTAAATTTTCCTTCCTCAAAAATGGCAAATTTTACGGAGCGCAGATAGATATCTTTCTGTTTCGCAATACTGTCATTGACCATTTCGAAGTGAAAGGGCAGCAACTCGTTCCTTGGTGCAATCTGAACATCTTTCCCGTCCAAATCCAGAATCTGAATCTTGAAAACCGCCACTTCGCCCAAAGCCAAAGTAGTTTTGTCCAGATTCGAAGACAAGGTTTGTGAAAATCCTAATGAAAAAAAGAATATAAAAAACGAAAAAAATATTTTGAATAGTCTGTAAGGCATTTATATAATTGACAGTTGTTGTTTGATAGTTGTTAATCTATTTATCTTGATTCTTGTTTTTTAATCTTGTTTCTTTTTCTACTTTCTAAAATATTGATAAAGTAATTTGCTATAATCATCAGAAGTATTGATATCTAAAAAATGGGCAGAAGAATTTTCAAATTCTTCTTTAATTTGGCGCATCTTCTGTTTTTGCTGTTCCGCAAATTCATAACGCCACCTGGAGCTGGAAGTATTTGCCCAGACTTGTTTTCCGGTTTCTGCATCGCGGAATAGTGCGTAACCGATATCAGGAATCTCCATATCTTTTTCGTCAAAAACCCGAAGTCCCAACAACTGATGTTTTCTTGCCGTAACGTTAAGGATTTTCTGGTCAAATTCATCTTCAAAATCAGAAAAAACAAACACCAGAGATTTTCTTTTGAAAACACTCATCATATAATTGAATGCTGAATTCAAATCCGATTGCGCCGGAACATAATCAGCAGTAAGGATATTGCTGATAATCGACAAAACGTGCTTTCTGCCTTTCTGTGGCGGAACAACTTTCAGCACTTTATCAGCATACAAAATCAATCCGACCTTATCATTGTTTCCCGTCGCCGAAAATCCGAGAGAAGCGCAAATCTCTGCAACATATTCTCTTTTCAATTGATTTTTCGTCCCATAATCCATAGATGCAGAAATATCGACAACCAGCATCATTGTCAGTTCCCGTTCTTCTTCCATTACTTTCACGAATGGTTCACGAAAACGCGCTGTTTTGTTCCAGTCGATTCGACGTGTATCATCTCCGAACTGGTATTGTCTTACTTCCGAAAATGTCATTCCCTGACCTTTGAAAGCGCTGTGATATTGTCCCATAAGCGATGCTTCCGTTTTCTTTCGAGTACGGATTTCTATCTGCTTTACTTTTTTGACAATGTCTTTTATTTCCAATTTAATTTTTGATATTTTTTGTCGGTCATCAGTTGATAGTTTTCAAATCATCTCCTATCATAACAATTCGACAATTGACCACTATCAACAGATAACCAGATTTTTAAGACGAAATTTGTCTTAAAAATTTTAATATTTAGTCCTGCTCCTACGGAGCTGTTTCCATTCACGTATGATTTTCTCTAAAAACATTTCGTTCATACGTAACTTTCCAGCTTAAAGCTTATCAAGTTAAAAACTCCTTAACGCTATAACTCACAAACACTCGAACCAGACTAAGGCGCTTGAATTTTACTAAGAATTCTATTGACAATTTCGTCCTGAGTCACTTCTTCCGCTTCCGCTTCGAAACTCAATCCGATCCTATGTCTCAGAACATCTTTCGCAATTTCTTTCACATCTTCCGGGATCACAAAAGCTCTTCCTTTGATAAAAGCATAAGCTCTGGAAGCAATCGCTAAATTGATACTTGCTCTCGGCGATGCACCGAAACTGATGTAATTTTTAAGGTCAGACAAACCATATTTTTCAGGATAACGGGTTGCAAAAACCATATCCAGAATATATTTCTCGATTTTCTCATCCAGATAAATCTGATTGATGAGTTTTTTGGCTTTAACAATTTGATTCAAATCCACCACTTTTCTGATTTGCGGGATATCCTGCGTAGAAATCATTCGCATCACTTTTCTCTCATCTTCAAACTCCGGATAATCGATTTTACACTTCAGCATAAAACGGTCGGTCTGCGCTTCAGGCAAAAGATAAGTTCCTTCCTGGTCGATTGGATTTTGAGTGGCTAAAACTAAAAATGGTTTTGGCAAGGGCATTGTTTCGTCGCCAATCGTCACTTGCTTTTCCTGCATTAC
Organism: Epilithonimonas pallida; assembly: GCF_900182975.1. Lineage (NCBI taxonomy): Bacteria > Pseudomonadati > Bacteroidota > Flavobacteriia > Flavobacteriales > Weeksellaceae > Epilithonimonas > Epilithonimonas pallida. Next base: position 22,698 of record NZ_FXUO01000007.1, read on the forward strand.
TTCAAGAAGTGCGGACTGGACTTTCGCCGGCGCACGGTTGATTTCATCCGCTAAAACGAAATTAGCGAAAACGGGACCTTTTTTTATAGAAAAATCATTGTCTTTGACATTATAAATCATTGTTCCTACAACATCTGCAGGCAATAAATCCGGTGTAAACTGAATCCTGGAAAACTCCCCGTCAACAGCTTCGGACAAAGTTTTGATCGCTAAAGTTTTAGCCAAGCCGGGAACACCTTCCAAAAGGACGTGACCATTTCCCAGAAGTCCTATCAAAAGACGGTCAATCATATATTCCTGACCAATAATAGCGCGGTTGATTTCTTGTTTTAGAATATTAAAAAAGTAATTCTGTTCTTTTACTTTCTCTGTAAGCTGTCTGATATCTTCAGCTTGATTCAATTCTGACATAGTTAATCTTAATAATTGGTAAATTTCATATAAAAACCTGCAACGGCAAACACAATAATTGCTAATCTTGCGTTAAATATTTGTTAAAGTATAGATACAAATGTTACAAACTTTTGCGTCGGATTCTAATAAATATGGATTATTTGTCATTTATTTATAATTAATATAACTTTGAACTAAATAAACTTTTATTCAAAAAATGAATTATCATTTTGCCAATCACAGACAAGTCAGAAAAAATCTGCTTGATATTTTACAAAATACTTCGGAAAAGGACCTTCTCACTATCCCTGACGGATTCAATAATAATATCTACTGGAACATCGCCCATTGTGTTGCGACACAACAATTATTATGTTATTACCTTAGCGGAAACCAGTTCCGGATTGATAAATACTGGGTGGAAACTTACAAAAAAGGAACTTTTGCTAATGTAGATGTGAAGCAGTCCGAAATGGAAGATCTATCTTATTTGTTAATCGAAACATCCAAAATCCTGATGAAGGATTATGATGCTGATTTCTTCCCGGATTACACACCCTATTCCACCAGTTTTGGGATTGATTTGAAAAATATTCAGGATGCAATTATTTTCAACAATATGCACGAGAGTATTCATTACGGATATATTCTTGCACAGAAAAGAGCTTTGATTGGTGAAGGGTTGAGCAGTTTATAATTGATAAATGATTTCCATGAATTTGCGATATATTTTTCCGATTTTAATTTTAATGATTTTATCTTTTTCAAAGTCGGAAAATGAGCGGTTCAAATATTATCAGCCAATTAGCAAAACTCAGGAAATCGAAGTGCTTTATCTGACCTGGACTGATACCAATTTACCTAATTTCATAAAAATAGCGGATTATAATAAGTACATTGACAAAGCGGAATTAATTGGTCATTGCTTCTATGTTGATTCCAAAAATCCGGAAAAAAGGAAGTTCAAAATTCCGGTAACCACTGATAAATTGATTAAGAAAACCCCATTAAAACTCAAAGGCAAATTCTTCAAAACCAAACAATTTGACGATACTTTTCCTACGCCGCTTTTCGAAGATCTCAGAAAAACCGGTGATTTGAAATTCAAAACGGAGAATGATGAATTTTTGGTTTTTGTTTTGGATTAAATCTAAGATGAACCACAAAAGTCACAAAAGCTAAAAAACATTTGATTTCAGATTTATCCATAGTTTCAAAACATTCTCTTATTGTTCTTATTAAAAACCATTGCAAAAGTTTCTTTTGTGACTTTTGTGGTTCAAATCTGAACTTTACATTTTTCTTAAGATAAAACTAAAATCAAAAACCTTACTTTTGTCAATTCAAAATCTCATTAATGAATCAAGAGAAAAAAGACGATTTTATTTTCGGGTTAAGACCTGTATTAGAAGCTATCGAAGCAGGAAAAACCATTGACAAAATATTTGTGCAGAATGCGTTGCAAGGCGAAATTTATATAGAGCTGAAACAACTTTTATCAAAACATAATATTCGTCCCAACTACGTTCCTGTAGAAAAACTGAATCGTTTTACGAGAAAAAACCACCAAGGTGTGGTTGCTTTTATATCAGATGTTCCGTTTCATAAAATCGAAGATGTATTGCCTCAGCTTTTTGAGGAAGGCAAAACGCCTTTTATCTTAGTTCTTGACCGTTTAACCGATGTCAGAAACTTTGGTGCCATTTGCAGAACTGCAGAATGTGTTGGCATTCATGCCGTTGTCATTCCTGAAAAAGGTGCAGCACCGATTAATTCTGATGCAATTAAAACGTCTGCAGGCGCCATTTACAATATCAAAATCTGCAAAGAAAAAAACCTTGCGCATACCGTTGATTTTCTGCAGCAAAGTGGTGTTTCCGTTTTTGCAGCAACAGAAAAGGCGCAGAAATTGATATATGATGTCGACTTCCGAGAACCCTGCGCTATCGTGATGGGAAACGAAGAGACAGGAATTTCCAAAGAAGTACTTCATCACGCTGATGAAAAAATAAAACTTCCAATAGAAGGTAAAACCCAATCGCTGAACGTCTCTGTAGCTTGTGGTGCCATTCTCTATGAAGCGGTGAGACAGAAGTTGAGTTAGAGAGCTTGAGTGTTAGTTGCCCAACTTTCTGAAACGTACAACTGCAATAGGGATAGCAGTGGAAATCCTTTTTATTTTTGATGGCATTGAGCTTCGGGAAAATAAAAAGATTGTAACGGATAGCCCGACCCGAGCGGTGGCCTTGAGCCCTGGCGAGGGGATTGCCCAAAATATTATATTAAACACAGAATGGTAAAAAATCATTCATCATTTATCAAATATCATTTATGAAAAAATTAACGGCGCTTGCGCTTATTGCAATAACATTAACAGCTTGTAAAAAAGAAACGAAAACAATTACAAGAGTGGACCCGAAAACGGGAAAAACAGAAACCGTAACGGTAGAAGTTTCACCGGAAGAAGCGGCAAAACCAAAAGCGATTGCTGACAGCAGTGGCGTTTATAAACAAAAATTCATTCTGGAAAAAGGCATGACTTATCCTTTGGTGTCTTACCAGAGAGAAATCCAGACATTTACTTCACCGGACGGAAAAACAATGTCAGGAACCAATGAAACTACAGATGAAATGTCTGTAACCGTCAACGATTTCAAAGACAACATTTATGATATGACGTTGAATATGGTCGGCAAAAGAATGTCGAGTTCCGCCAACGGAAAAACAGTTGTTATCGACACCAAACAAGCCGCTCCAAAAGAAGAACAGCTGAAAATGGATTACCTTGTAAGCAAAGGCCTTGCAGGCAACAAACTGAATGTAAAAATGGACGCTTTCGGAAACATCAAATCGATAACTGGTTTCGATACTGTTCATTATAACCTGAGAAAAGCAATCGCAGGAACAATTAAAGATAAAAAACAGCAGGACGCGATTATTGAAAGCTTCAAAGCAGGCTTCAATGAAGAAATGATGAAGGAGCAATTAGGAAAAAATCTGAAACTGATTCCGGCAAAGGGTGTTAAAATCGGAGAAAAATGGACCACTTCTGAAGACATCGACCCAAGCGGAAAGCTGAAGCAAACATTGACTTTCACTTTGATAAAAGTGGAAGACGGCAAGGCAGAAATAGATGTGAAAGGAACAATTCCTTCCAAATCCGACAAGCAATCCAAGGACGGAATGACGCACACGATGAGTATGGGCGGTTCTGAAAGCGGAAAAATCATTGTCGATGAGAATACGGGCTGGCTTCTGAATCAGAATCTGTCGGTAAAAACCAATCAGAAAGAATCGTTGTCAGACGGTAAACAGACGCAAAGTATGTCGAAAAACTCGACAACGTCTATCATCATTAATCCTTCTTATAAATAAAATCAGGAAATGAAATACATTTTCGAATTCATATTAGCAACTATTATTATATTCTTCGTTTGGAATATTTTGAAAAGATTGTTTTTTAATGCATTCTATAAAAATTTCCCAACATTGAATCCTAAAAATCAACAGCAGAACCAACAGCAAGCCACTTCTAAAAAAATGCCTGCGAAAAAAGTAAATTGGGATGCGGAAACTGTAGATTACGAGGAAATAAAGGAAGAGAAGAAACCTTAGTTTAAATCTTAATTAAAATAAACACAAAACCTTTCAGATTTTTGAGTCTGAAAGGTTTTTTAATATTAAATTTGGATTTCGAAAATTTAAAGCAACCATTGTATGTTCAAAAACAACAAAAATCTAATATTCGTTCTTGCAAGTCTTGTACTATTCATTTTGCTGGCGGTGGTTTACGCCAATCCTGTTATTTCAGGAAAACGATTGATGCAGCACGATATCGTATTTTACAAAGGTGGTGCAGAAGAATTGTTGCAATATCGTGCGAATAACGATAAAGAAACCTATTGGAGCGATGCAATGTTTGGCGGAATGCCAACTTACCAAACCGGAGCACAATTCCGTGGTGATGTCATCAAAAAAATTGATGATTTGTTTTTGTTCCTTCCAAAACCTGCGAATTATTTATTCTTATTGTTTGCAGGATTTTTCTTTCTGGGAATGGTTGCGGTACGTAACTGGAAATATGCTTTATTAGGAGCAACATTCTTCGGATTATCTACTTATTTCTACATTATTATTGCGGCCGGACACAACGGAAAAGTTCATACAATTGCTTATTTCGCACCACTTTTAGCCGGAATCATACTCGTTTATTTTAGAAAAAAATACATTCTCGGATTCATTGTTACAGCGCTTTTTGCTGGTTTACAGATTTGTGCGAACCACCCACAGATGACTTATTATCTGTTCCTTGGATTAGGATTCTTATTCCTGTCCGAATTGATAAGAGCCATCAAAGGAAAAATCGAATGGAAACATTTCCTGATTTCGTCCGGATTGGTCGGATTAGCCATCTTAATCGGTGTTGGAATGAATTCTCAAAGAATAATGGCGAATGCAGAATATGTGAAAGAAACCGTTCGTGGAAAGCAAATCCTTAACACAAGTTCTCACACCGCCGGAAAATCCGGAATGGACAAAGAAAGCATCACAATGTGGAGCTATGGAAAACTGGAAACTCTTAACTTATTCATTCCAAGATTAATGGGCGGAGGAAGTCAGGAACCAGGTTCTGACAAAATGATGGAACATGTACAGGAACTAGCTCAGGAAAATATCAAATCCCAACAAGAATACGAAATGATGATGAAAGGTTTTGGAAGCCTGACTTATTGGGGTGACCAACCGAGCACATCTGGACCAGCCTACCAAGGTGCCGTTGTTTGTTTCCTGGCGGTTTTAGGATTTTTCTTTGCCGGAAAAAAATACAGATATTGGATTTTAGGCGCGTCGATTTTGACAATTTTATTAGCTTGGGGAAGCAATTTCTCAGTTCTTACAGACTTCTTTATAGATTACGTTCCGATGTATAATAAGTTCCGTGCACCGTCTTCTATCTTAGTGGTTGTCGAGTTTTTATTCCCATTGATTGCGATACTCGGGTTATATAAATTCTTTACCGATGAAAAACTGACCGAAGAATACAAAAAGAAAATCTTGCTTTATGTTTCGGGAACAGTTCTAGGAATCACGTTGATTTTATTGGTTTTTGGGAAAGGAATTTTAGGCTTCTACACAGCCAATGAGAAAACTTATCTTCCACCATTTTTACTGGATTATTTGGTTGATGAAAGAGCATCAATGTTCCAGGCTGATGCTATCAAAGCCATTATTTATGTTTTAATAACAGTGGGCGCTTTGTTTTTAGGATTAAAGAAAAAACTGAATGTAAATCTTGTCCTATTAATAATTGGATTCGTGAGTTTGTTCGATCTTTGGACCGTTAACAGACGTTATTTGAATGATGATAACTTCGTGGATAAAACTTTTGCTGATTATCCATTCCAGACCGAAAATTCGGAATATCTGATGAGCAAAGCTGGGAACGATTCTTTTGTTCAAAGTCTTTTGCAACAGACTGAAATCAATAAGGCCTTACAAACAATTGCTGAAAAAGACAAAGACCATTACAGGATTTTCAACAATATTCTATCTACTTTCAGTGAAACGAATACGTCTTATTTCAAATCTTCAATCGGTGGTTATCACGCCGTGAAATTGAGACGATATGATGACCTTATCAACAAATATTTCTCAACGACTGACCAGGTGAAAACGGTCAGAATCCTGAATATGCTGAACACCAAATATTTCTTAGTAGGTGACCAGCAAAAACCGGAAATCACACCCAATCCGGAAGCAAACGGTAACGCTTGGTTTGTTTCTGATATCAAATTTGTGAACAATCCTAATGAAGAACTGAACGAAACCGGAAACGTGGACACCAAGACTGTTGCTGTGATTTCGAAGGATGACAAAGCTTATTTCAATGGGAAAAATCTGGTAAAAGATTCAACTGCTTATTTGACATTGAAAACGTATCAACCGAACGAATTATCATTTGAATCATCTTCTAAAACGCCTCAATTAGCAATATTTTCAGAAGTTTATTATCCGCACGGCTGGAATGTTTATCTGGACGGAAACAAAGTGGATTACATCAAAGCGAATTATCTTTTGAGAGCGCTTTACGTTCCTGCAGGTAAACATAAAATCGAAATGAAATTTGAACCTGCCGTTATCGAAAAAGGAAAACTATTCTCTTTGATAAGTTTTGGTTTGTTTATTTTGTTGAGTTTGATTGGAGGATATTTTCTGTTTAAGAATTCTAGGAAATCTGAGGCTGTTCAAGCCTAAAAATATTTGATAAAAACATAAAAAAGCAACTCGATTTGAGTTGCTTTTTTTATTAAATTTGAATTATAAACTTAACTAAATGATTCCACAAACTGAGATTGAGCTAGAAAATTGGATGAAGAATAATTGCTATAATTTCAATAGTTACTCTATTAACGGAAATTTTATCTGGGAAGGTTTTGGAATCGAAAAAGACGGATCACTTTTTCATTGGTACTACACTGAGCGTGGAGAAAAAAATATACTTGAAACCTTCAGAACTGAACAAGAAATCATTGAGTTTGTATATAATCAATTAAAAACTGACAAATGGGCGAAAACGCACTGCATAGGTTTTGGATTCGACAAAAATGAAGTAGAACAGCTAGTAAAAATTCTTAATGAGATGAATGTTGAATATTTTCAAGACCAAATCCCTTACTATACCGACAAATCCACATACAGGACTTTTGTTTTAGGATGTGATATTTTGAAAGTTGAGAATTTAAAAACAAAATATTATAACCCACCTCAATAACCGTAAAAATAAAAAAAGCAACCCAAATTGAGTTGCTTTTTTGTTTTACCTGAACCTGGAATTATTTTCTGATTCCTAATTCTGCGATAATCGCTCTATATCTATTGATATCTTTATTTTTCAAATAATCAAGAAGAGCTTTTCTCTTCCCTACCAATTTTACAAGAGATTTTTCTGTAGCGAAATCTTTGTGGTTAGCTTTTAAGTGCTGAGAAAGGTGGTTGATTCTAAAAGTGAATAGAGCAACTTGTCCTTCAGCGCTTCCTGTGTCTTGTGCAGATTTACCGTGTTTTGCGAAAATTTCTGCTTTTTTTTCTGTTGTTAGATACATTCCAATATTGTTTTAATAATTATTATGTAATTCGGGTGCAAAGATAGGATTATTTTTCGGATTAAAAACTGTAAATCAAAAAATTATCACTTCTCCTTCATCAGATAACTTTTCAAAGATTCAAAATCAACAGAAAACTCTAAGGATTGTTTTTCTTTTTTGTTAAATGCTTCCAGTTTTTCCGGGATTATAACTTTCTCTTTCAGAACCTCTTCCACCACTTCCACAAACTTAGCAGGGTGAGCTGTTTCTAATAAAATCCCAATAAAATTTTCACTTATATTGTCACTGTGAGCTTGTCGAAGATTCTCCAATCCAAGATAAGCAACAGCTCCGTGCGGATCAAGTGTATAATTAAATTCTTTCTTCACTTTTCGCATTGTAATTTTTGTCTCTTCATCCGAAAAAGAATAAGAAACAATCTCTTTTCTGAATTCTGAAATATCATTACTGAATAAGCTTTTCATCCTTTCAAAATTGCTTGGATTCCCGACATCCATTGCATTACTAATGGTTTGTTTGGAAGGTTTTGGTTCGTAATTTCCCGTTTCTAAGAACTTTGGAACAACATCGTTCTCGTTGGTCGAAGCAATGAATTGGTGAATTGGCAATCCCATTTTCTTGGCAAAAAGTCCGGCTGTCAGGTTTCCAAAATTCCCACTCGGAACTGAAAACACATTTGGTTTTCCTAGTTTCCGCAATTGAGCAAATGCCCAGAAATAATAAAACGATTGCGGAATCAGTCTCGCGATATTAATACTGTTCGCTGATGTCAAAGTGAATTTTTGATTCAGTTCTTCATCGGACAAAATTTGTTTTGCCAAAGCCTGGCAATCGTCAAATGTTCCGTCGATTTCTAAAGCTTTGATATTTCCACCCCAAGTTGTGAGCTGTTTTTCCTGTAATGGACTCACTTTTCCTTTCGGATAAAGAATATAAACTTCTATCCCTGGAACTCCAAAAAAGCCCGACGCAACCGCACTTCCCGTGTCGCCGGAGGTTGCAGCAATGACTTTCATCGGTTTTCCTTCAGAAAAATAAGACATCATTCTCGCCATAAATCTCGCTCCGACATCCTTGAAAGCCATTGTAGGACCGTGAAATAATTCTAATGAATAGATATTCTCAGAAATTTTCACAACAGGAATTTCGAAGTTCAAAACCTCATCAATGATTTCTTTTAAGTTTTCATCTGAAATAGATTCACCGAGAAATTCTTTTGCCACCCGAAAACCGATTTCCTGCAAAGTAAAATTGGTTAAATTTTCAAAAAATTCAGAATCTAATTTCGGAATATATTCTGGCATAAAAAGTCCACCGTCGTCCGCTAAACCTTTTAGGATGGCAGTTTTTATATTGGTTTCTTCTTGTTGTCTTGTTGATATGTATTTCATTATTATTCGATAAGTTAGATATTTTAACCACAAGGTTCACAATTTTTTTTTCCACAAAGAACACCAATTTGATTCTAAATAAGCCAGATAATTACTGAAATACAGAAAATAATAATTCGTTGTAACCTTTGTGAAAACCTTTGTGCCTTTGTAGTTTAAAGAACTCTTGCGCCGTAATCATTAATTTTTGTAACAAATGCCTCGCTTTCGATATTTTTTTGATTGAGTAATTCTTTTATTTTCAATGAAATTTCTTCCGCAATTTCCTTCTTTTCACACAAAGCAAAAACCGAAGGACCAGAACCCGAGATCCCAAAACCAATCGCGCCGTTGTCCAAAGCCAGCTGTTTCATCTCATAAAAATACGGAATCAGCATCGCGCGAACCGGCTCTATGATGACATCTTCCATACTTCGGCTAATCAAATCCAAATCGTTGGTGCAAAATCCGGCAACCAGACCGGCAACATTTCCCCATTGCTGAACAGCAGATTTGAGACTGATTCTTTCCTTGATGATTTTCCTAGCTTCGCCAGTCGGAACATCCACATGCGGATGAACGGAAACTACCGATAAACCCTGTGGATATGGCAATTTCAGCGCGTCCAACGGCTCATAACTTCTGATTAGAACCAAACCTCCCAAAAGTGCGGGCGCAACATTGTCGGCGTGTGCATTACCGCAAGCGATTCTTTCGCCTTCCATTGCAAGCGGTAATAAATCTTGTTTGGAAAATGGTTTTTCCATCAGTTCGTTAATCGCAACCAAAGCAGCAACACTGCTTGCTGCGCTGGAACCCATTCCGCTGTTGAGCGGCATTTTTTTATATAATTCAATATCAATCCCTTGGTTTGAATTTATTTTTTCGAGAAACAACCGGATGACGTGCGAAACAACATTTTTAGCCGGATCTTTTGGGAGTTTTCCATTATCGCCCTCGATTTTTGTGATAATAATTTGGTTGAAATCGTTCTTTCTTAAAATGATTTCATCGCCCGGTTCTTCTATTGCAAAACCAAGAATATCATAACCGCAAACAACATTAGCAACAGTTGCCGGCGCAAAAACTTTTATAGAATCCATTTTTGATTATTAATTGTTAATGGTAAATGGTAAATTGTTAATTGATTCTTGTTAAAAATTAATCATTGCTAATTAATCATTAACAACTATTATTGCGCTGTAACTCTTACCAAATCTGCAAAAACGCCTGCAGCTGTCACTTCTGCGCCCGCGCCAGGTCCTTTCACTACCAGCGGCGTATTCTTGTACCTGGAAGTTGTGAACGAGATAATATTATCGCTTCCTGACAATCCGAAAAATGGATGATCAGCATCAACAATCTGAACTTCAATATTAATTTTTCCATCTTCGAGAACACCGATTAATCTCAATTTTCTACCGGAATTTTCAGCTTCTTTTTTGAACGATGAAAAGTAAGGTTCGTGTTTTTCCAGTTCTTCGTAAAAAGCAGGAATGGATTCAGCTTTGAGACAAGCATCCGGAAGAAAATCTTTGATATTGACATCCGACATTTCCAACGGCAAACCAATTTCTCTTCCGAGAATCAGCATTTTTCTGGAGAAATCCATTCCGTTCAAATCGTCTCTTGGGTCTGGTTCTGTATAACCTAATTCTTGGGCTGTTCTTACAACCTCAGCAAAAGTTTTATCTCCAACATAATTATTAAAAATATAAGAAATCGTTCCTGACAGAATGGCTTCGATTTTCAGAATTTCGTCACCGGAAATCCAAAGGTCATTCAAGGTTTTGATAATGGGAAGTCCGGCTCCGACATTGGTTTCATATAAGAAATTGACATTATTCTTCTTTGCCAGTCTTTTAAATTTAGTATACTGCTCATAAGAAGAAGAATTGCCTTTTTTGTTACAGGTTACAATTGAGATATTGTTATCAAATAATAAAGGATATTCAGCAACGACATCTTCGCTTGAAGTGTTATCTACAAATACCAAATTGGGTAAACTTTTACTTGAAATAAGATTTATAAATTCTTTTAAATCTGATTTTTGCAAATTTATATTAAAGTTATCATTTAAATCAAAATATGATTCAGGGTGATCAAAAATTTTCATTTCTCTGCTATTCGTAATTCCTACAACATTAATTTTAATCTGATGATTGTCTTCAAGATTTTTCTGTTCTCTTTCCAATTGGCGGAATAATTCTTTTCCGATGTTCCCAGTTCCCGCGAACATCACATTGAAGGTTTTAACCGGAGAAAGTAACAACGAATCGTGAACAACATTAAGAGCTTTTGACAATTCATTTCTTTCAATGACTGCAGAAATATTAAGCTCGGATGAACCTTGTGCAATTGCAATGATATTGATACCGTTTCTGCCCATAGCACTAAAAAATTTTCCGCTGATTCCTCTCGTTTTTTTCATATTCTCTCCAACAACAGAAATAATACTTAACTCATTATCGAACTGCGGTTCATCAATTTTGTTAGAATTTAATTCAAAATCAAATTCTTCATAGATTGCTTTTTTTGCTTTTTTCTCATCATCAAAAGATACCACAAACGAAATACTGTGTTCAGAACTCGCCTGCGTAATCAGAATAACATTAACTTCATATCTAGCCAAAGCATTGAACAATCGTCCGCTAAACCCCTTCATTCCAATCATTCCGTTTCCGGTAATATTGATGAGACAAGTTTTTTCGATAGACACAATTCCTTTGATTAAACCTTTTGAAACTTCAGATTTCTGATGAATCAAAGTTCCTATATTTTCCGGCTGGAAAGTATTTTTGATATAAATAGGAATCTGACTTTCGATAGCCGGAATCATCGTTGGCGGATAAATCACCTTTGCGCCAAAATATGACATTTCCATCGCTTCCTGATAACTCAATTGCGATTGAGAAAATGCATTCTTTACCAATCTTGGATCCGCAGTCAGAAAACCGTCTACATCGGTCCAAATCTGGATCTCATCAGCTTTTAAACCCGAACCTAAAATCGCTGCGGTGTAATCCGAACCACCCCTACCCAAAGTTGTTGTGTCATCATTTTTGTCTTTGGCGATAAAACCTGTCACGACATAAATTTGATTTACCGGTTTCCAGTTTTTTAGATTTTCGTTGGTAGTTTTGTAATCAATGTTGGCATTTCCAAAGTGAGAATCCGTTACAATCAATTCTCTGGAATCTTGAAAGACTGCCGGAAAATTTTCAGATTGCAGGAAAGCTGCAACAATTTTGCTCGACATTTGTTCCCCATATGAAAGCAATCTATCTTTGATCCTGTTTGATAATTCACCTAAATTTTTCACACTGAATAATATATCCTCAATTTCATTGAAACTTACTTTTACCATCATTAACAATGGATTCTGAGCAGTTCTTGGTAATAATTCTGATATGAGCTGATAGTGTTTTTCTTCCGCAGATTTCAGGATTTCAGAAAAATCGTTTTGCTTCAAGGCTTCTTCTGACGATGATAAAAGCGCATTGGTTATTCCTGATAAAGCGGAACAGACGATGATTAAAGGTTCGTTTTTGCTAAATTCTTTTTCAACAATTAATTTGACATTCCTCAATGCTTCTACACTTCCAACTGAAGTTCCCCCGAATTTTAATATTTTCATTTGTTATTATTTTAGAAATGAAAAAAAGCCTTTCTGAAATCAGAAAGGCTTTTTGTTATGATTGTTTATTCAAATTCACAAACGCACCTTCCTGCAACTTACAGATGTTGTAGTTGTTGATGTAGACGTTGTTGTTGTGAAAGTGAAATTCATTATTTTGTAAATCTTTAACGAAAGTATGAAAACTTTTTACGTTTGCAAATTTTTATTCAATATTTTTTGAATTTTATTGAATATTTGACACAAGCTTCGTTGGAGCATATCCAAACTGTTTCTTGAAAGCAAAAGAAAAATGGGACAGATTTTCAAACCCTGTTTCGAAATAAACATCTACCGGTTTTTTATGTTTCTCTGCAATTTCATAATGGGCTAATTCCAGACGTTTTTTCGTCAGCCACCTTTGCGGTGTGGAATTGAAGGCCTTATAAAAATCACGTTTGAAAGTCGTCAAACTGCGACCCGTTAGATATCCGAATTTCTCCAGCGGCATATTGAACATAAAATTCTTTTCCATAAAAGTTACCAGATCAATTTTCCCCGGTTCATCAAAATTATTAAGCACAGCATCAATATTTTCGTCAATTGTTCTGAGAATATTAATCGCCTCGTTAATTTTCAGTGAGGCAATATTTTCCGGGAAATTATTTTGCATCTCAAAATACGGGATCAACGAATTCAAACAGCTTTCCAATAAAGGATGTTTCTCGAAACTGATGATTTTCTCTGTTGGAATTTTTGATTTTGAATGTTTATCATTATAAAATGCTCTCAATCTTTCGGCCGACAAATGCATTGCAACGGCTTTATGCGGCAATCCGTCTTTCGGATAGTTGATAATCGTCGCCAACTGGTTTCTCGGAATCAAAAAAGTACTTCCTGCACCGAAAATAAAGCTTTCGTCAGCCTGGATAATTTTGGTCTCACCGGAAATCAGCCAAACCAGCAAATGGTCTGTAAAAGCTGCTTCGGTTTTGAATAGCTTGCCTTCGTAACTGGAAAGTTTGATTTCCGGATTGATATAATTGACTTGGTAATCCATAATGCTTCTCACACAAAGTTACAAATATCAATTGATATCGAATTGTATTCCCGTCATTTCTTCGCTCAATTTCCATAATCTTTTGGCATTGGTTTCGTCCAAAGAATAAGGCTTGATGCCACCGATAATTTTGACATCAGAATTCAATTCTGCAACATCCACATTTTCACAATAGATGCCACCTAAATCATTAAGTAGTGGACTTGTTGCACACCAAACGGTTGTCGCAGCACCTTGTGGAATGGTTTTCAGAGAAGCCTTAACTTCTGGCAACAGATTACCTTCCGAATCCACATAGCCTAATTTTTGAAACAGATCTAATGGCGCTTCTCTCCCTAATTCGGTTTCGCCGACTGCACCCGGACATAAAGCATAACTTCTGACATTGAATTCTTTTGAGTGATTGTCCAATTCCATTGAGAAAAGATTAACTGCAGTTTTCGATTGTCCGTAGCCAAGCAGAGTTTCGTAGTCACGATGGAGAAAATTCGGGTCTTCAAAATTAAAATCTGAGAACTGATGTCCGCCAGAAGATACGTTCACTACTCTGGCGCCGTTTGCTTTTTTCAATGCGGACCATAATCTTGCTGTTAGCTGAAAATGCGCCAGATAATTGACTGCTAATTGTGATTCGAAACCGCGACTGTCTCTGCGAAGCGGCACCCACATTATTCCTGCATTATTAATCAGCAAATGAAGTGGTCTCTCTGATTTTAAAAACTTTTCGGCAAAAGTGTCAATCGAATTTGGATTGGCTAAATCTAACTCTTCCAATTCAACATTAGGAATTCCATCGAGATTTCGTTTTGCTTTTTCGATATCTCTTGCGGGAACGATAACTTTTGCGCCAGCTTTCGCCAAAGTTTTGACAGTTTCTAAACCGATTCCTGAATTTCCGCCGGTTACAATAGCTATTTTTCCTTCAAGACTGATTCCTTTGATAACCTCTTCTGTTGTTGATTTTGCATTGAAGCCGGAATTGATTGGCTTTTGTAATGCTCCTTGGTAATTGTTCATTGTTTTAATATTTTATTGAAGCAAAATTAGAACAGAAATTCATCATCAATTTTGTTTAGACGTCCGAATTGAGTTTGTTTAAAAGTTCATTTATTATTGTAATGTTAGATTTATTCACAATCTTTAATTTTCATCAAGAAAATTTTACCATTGATAATCAACAACTTAAATTATATATTTAAAAATATTTACTACTTTGTATTGCATAATACCATTTTGTTTATATATCTTTGCAATGTAAAGTTAGAGAAGCAGGTTCGAAGTTGATTAGAAAAACTAACAACATCCAACTTTACATTAACCGATTTAAAACCAAACAATTAATATGAATACGGAAAACACAAAGGCGCAAATGCGTAAAGGAATTCTGGAATTCTGTATTTTGAGTCTGATTCAACAACGCGAAATGTATGTTTCCGACCTGATAGAATCTCTCAAAAAAGGAAAACTGGATGTAGTGGAAGGAACTCTTTATCCTCTCCTTACAAGATTGAAAAACGGCGAATTCCTCGCTTACAGATGGGAAGAATCTACAAGCGGACCGCCAAGAAAGTATTACCAAATCACTGAAAAAGGAAGTCTCTTCCTTGCAGAATTACAAACCACCTGGCAGGAACTGACAGACTCTGTGAACCAAATTACAAAAAACTCTCACTCTCAAAATTAATACTATGAACAAGACATTATCTATAGCACTCGCAGGGTTCTCTTTTATGATAGATGAACACGCTTATATAAAGCTCAGCGATTACCTGAACGCCTTGAGAAATTCTCTGGATGCTCAGGAAGCAGATGAAGTAATGCACGATATTGAAATCCGAATGGTCGAGATTTTCAAAGAAGTACTTGCTAAAAGAGAAGTTATCAATGATTCTGATGTTGAAAAAGTAATTGCTCAAATCGGAACACCTGAACAGATTGATGAGCAGGAAGAAGCTTACTACTCAGAAGGAAAACAAAATAAATCAAAGTCTTCTACAAGTTACAGCAGCTACAGCAGCAATTCCCAGAAACAACTGTTCCGTGACCCTGAGAGACAAAAGATTGCCGGTGTTTGCGCAGGTTTAGCAGCTTATTTCGGAATGGATATCACCTGGATGAGACTGATTTGGGTAGGTGCATTTTTATTCCTTTGGGTTGCTCCGGGTTCATCATTCTTAGTTGTGATTTTGTATTTCATTCTTTGGGCAGTTTTACCAAAAGCAGAATCAGCTTCTGATTTTTTGAAAATGAAAGGAAAGCCTTTAAACTTCGACAACTTAAAGGAAGAATCCAGCAAAATAGTGCAGTTTGCCAATGAGACAACAACAAGAGCAGGAGAAATCTATAACGAGAATCGTCCGAAAATCGGTTCTGCAGGAGACTCTTTCCTGAAAGTTCTGAAATATTGTCTTGCTATTTTGCTAGCGTTGATGGCAGCTGGATGTTTCATCGGATTGTTTGCAATGATGTTTGCTTACGGTTCTGATAAATTCGGAATGGACAATAATCTTGGATTCTATTTGGAAGAAAATAATCTTGGTTACTTACTACTTGCCATTGCAGCTTTGCCAACAATCATCTTCGGAGTAGCATTCTTATTATTATCAATCAAATTATTCTCTCCAAAGTCAAAATTCAATTATGTTGGACCGGTTCTTGGAACATTAGGAATTATCTGGATCATTTTAATCGGAGTTTTGGCTGCAAGTGCATCAAGATTCAACTTCCGATATAGCGGAGATAATCAAGATTATGAAAACGTATCGATATCTGCTCCAAATGACACCATCTACCTTGATAGCAAAAAGGTAAATATCCCTGAAAACTTCAATACTTATTTTAATAATATCTATTCTGATAAGGCGACGATTTACAAAAGAGATTATCCAAGTGTGGAAATCACTAGAAGAGACGATATCAAAACGCCTTACATCATCATCAAAAAAGAAGCAGAAGGTTACAACCAGCCTCTTAAGATGAAGGTTCCGGTAGAAATCAGAGGTAACAGAATTTTTCTTCCAAATTATTTTGAGTATCCTTATGAATACAGATTCAGAGATTACAGATTGGATTATGAGTTGGTAGTTCCTACCAGAATGAAAGTAATCAATGAAAAGGAATATGAAGTTAGTACTCGTGGCGATGATGGACAAAATGAAGATGACCACGAAGATGATAACTATAACAATAATGGGATTACTGTTGAAAAAAACAAAATCAACATCAATGGGACGACTATCGAATATAATTCTGATGACAGCGATTCAGTCAAAATCAATGGGAAAAATTATTCCAAAGATTCAGCAGATGTCGTTCTGGAAAGAATGAAAATTGACCAGCAGGTGAAAAAAAGCTTCAAAGATATGAACATCAATATCAAAGACGGCAAAAAAGAAATCCATATTAAAACTAACTAAAAATTGAGAGTGGATTAGTTGAAAAGCGGGCAAAAAGTCTTCGGGCTTCCGCTTTTCTCCTAGTTCCCTGAAAACCAGATCACAAAAATTAATATGAAAATCTATACTTTTTTACTTTTGGTATGTTTCACTACTCTATCAAAAGCCCAAACACACCGTTTTATTTACGAATACCAATTCAAACCGGATTCTTCTTCTACCAATTACAGAAACGTTAATATGGCATTGGACATCAATCCGAAAGATGTGAAATTCTATAATTATGAAAATATCATCAATGATTCTCTGAATAAAAAAGGAGGCAACAACTATAGCACATCTCCAGATATCCCAACCTTAAGAAGACTCAAAAATTCCTACCAGAATACCAATTACGAGATGATGATGGATTATTTCTCTTACAACACCGAAGACAAAATGGATTGGAAGCTGGAGAAAGAAACCAAAACTTCCGGACAATACACACTTCAAAAAGCGACAACAGATTTTGGAGGAAGACACTGGACGGCTTGGTTTTGCAAAGACATCAACATTTCCGAAGGTCCTTACAAATTCCGAGGATTGCCTGGCTTGATATTCGAATTGAATGATAGTAAAGAAAACTTTTTCTTCAAATTGGCAAAAAGTCAAAAACTGGAGAAAACGTGTGACACATCAGACTTTCTTGAAAGCTTTGCAGGAAAAAAACCAGTTTTGGTTTCCATTGCCAATATGCACAAAATGATGCTTCAGTTCTACAATGACCCGACAAAAGAAATGAGAGAAAAATTTGATAATGTACCGCCGGGAACTTTCCAGGTTGGAGGAACAAAAATCACCAGCAAAGAACAGTTCAAAGAAGCTGCGAAAGTTATACAGAATTTCATTGCAAAGAATAACAATCCTATGGATTTGAAAAATGCGGTGGTATATCCTGTAATAAATTGATATTTTAATAAAATTTTAACGCTTCAATTAAAAGAAAAGCGAAATTATTATTAAATTTGTTCAGAAATAAACTTCTAATCACAAAACCACCAAAAATGATTCAATTAGTTATCGAAATCGCAATCAAAATCGTAGATTTCATCAGCAACCTGTTTTGAGCCGTAAAGAATACCCAGATATTTCTTAAGAATAAATATTTTGTAAATTTGTAAAGTATAGCCATTATGGTTATACTTTTTTTTATGAAAAAACTCTTTGCAAAAGCCATTCTTAAAATCATCGGATGGAAAGTTGTTCTTCAGGGTGATGTTGATAATCTTGACAGATGCATCCTCGTCGTTGCTCCTCACACCCACAACAGCGAATATCTTCTTGGAAACCTTGCCTATTGGTCTCTTGGAAAAAAACTTAAAGTCATTATCAAAGATGCCCACACCAAAAATCCTTTTTACGGCTGGATTGTAAAAAGCATTGGCGGAATCGGGATTGACCGTTCCCAGAAAAATGACCTGGTAAATTTTGTAGCCAATGAATTCAAAAAAGATGATTTCAGTCTGGTAATAACACCCGAAGGAACAAGAAGCAGAGTTGAAAAATGGAGAAAAGGCTTCTATCATATGGCTTTGGCAGCAAAAGTTCCGATTGTAATTGCAGCCGGAGATTTTAAAAGAAAAACGATGTACCTGGGCTATAAAATCCCTTTCGATAAAATCACATCACAATCCTATGAGGAAACGATGGAAGAAATCCAGAATTACTTTATCAAATATGATATCCAGCCAAAAGTTCCCGCAAACTGGAATCCGAAAATATATTAATTTTAAGTTTCAAACCCAAATTTTCAACTAAAACTGAATCAAACCAGAATGGACGAAGCCAAAAAGAAAGAAATATTAGATCATCTCAATAATGCCAGCAAGAATACACTTGGCGAGACTTTGGAAATTATTTATACTGATGTTTCAGATGATTTTCTAAAGGCGACAATGCCTGTTAATTCCAGAGTCCATCAACCTTACGGGATTCTTCATGGTGGCGCAAGCTGTGTTTTGGCGGAAACTTTGGGTTCTTGTCTTTCATTAATTAATATTGACACTTCCAAAGTTGTTCCTGTCGGTACCAATATCAACAGCAACCACCTAAGAGCAAAACGCGAAGGCATTGTAACCGGAACAGCAACATTTATCCGGAAAGGTAATACGATGCATGTTTCTCAAATAGAAATCCGCGATGAAAAGGGAAACCTTATTAATCACACTACAATGACCAATAACATTGTTCCAATCGGGAAAGTTTAATTTATTTCAAATCAATGCTCATTTTCAGACTACCCGATTCAGACATTTTCAATAGACTGGAATTCTCTAAGGAAAAACTGGTTTCATTCGTCAGCTTCGATACCAAAACGGTTTTGGATCTCAAAGGAAGCATCAAAGAAATTTCCAGAGAAGACATTGGAAACCAAAACGTTTCTCCAAAAACTAAAAGCCAGCTTATAGAAATAGCTAAAGAAACTCCGGAATCTTATGCTTTAAAGATATCTCAGGCAAAAGATTTCATTGAGAAAAACGAGCTTAAAAAACTGGTTCTTTCCAGGAGAAAACTTTTAATGTATATTGATATTGATTCTGAAAAAAAATTATCATTAACAAAAAGCTTTCTGAAATTCTGTGATAGCTACCCTTCTGCATTTTGTTACTTATTCGAAAAAAATGGCGAGATCTGGATGGGCGGATTTTCTGAAATTCTAGGAAAATTCGACAAGAAAAATAATACCTTCGAAACCATGAGCGTTGCGGGAACGCTACCTCTTGATGAACACTGGACTGATAAAGAAATCGAAGAACAAAAAGCAGTTACAGAATACATCCAATCCATCCTGAGAAAATTCTCATCCAATCTGAAAGTTTCCTCAACCAAAGATTTGATTTCCGGAAATATTAAACATCTTAAAACCGATTTTTCTGCAGAGATAAGTCCGGAAAGCCTGGATAAAATCATTTCAGAACTTCATCCGACGCCAGCCGTTTGTGGCTTTCCAAAAGAACTTTGTGCGCAGGGTATAAAAAGCATAGAGCATTTTAACCGTGAATTTTACGCTGGCTATATCAAAGTGGAAACCGAAGATTTCATTTATTATTTTGTCAATTTAAGATGTGCCAGCTTCTTCAAAAATTATGCTTTTCTCTTCGTTGGTGGCGGTATTACCTTGAAAAGTGATGCTCAAAAAGAATGGCAGGAAACCGAATTGAAATCTCTGGCCATACAGAATAATTTGGTATTCGAATAACTTTTGATTCTTTATTGATTATTCAAATGATATTAATTTAGTAAATTATAAACAATAATTTATTATTTTTACAATAAATCAATAAAAATGAATCAACTTTTAAAGTTAATTTTAACAGGAACTCTTATTCTTTGCTTTTTGAAAATGCCTTATATATTTTACAGGATTTCCGGATTTGCATTGTTTGCAGGATTTGGATGGTTAACTTATGATGCTTTTCAAAGAAGAGATTCTCTGGATGTAAAAATATTTGTAATTCTTACGATTCTTTATAATCCTTTTATCGGTTTACCAATCCCCAACATAATACAAATCATCATTAATATAATTGTAATAATTGGCATGGTTCTCAACATACTATTTGCACAAGAAAATCCTTATGAGGATTACAACATAAAAAAAGATGACCGTTAAGTCATCTTTTTTGTTTTATTTAGTACAGATTACAATCCAACCTGGATTTTGAAAGACGCATTAATCCTGATTTTCATTTGAGTAGCAGCCGTTTCAGAACCTTGCATTTTTAAAATGACAGCGCTTTGTTTTGATTTTAAATACTCCATTAACTCTACATCTGCATTAGGTGTGAAATTAAGAGCATCCGGACTTGTATTATTGGTAACCGTAGCTATTGTTTTTTCAGCAAGACCTGGCGCAACAATCAGCAACTCAGCATTCTTAACTTTATCCAGTTTAATGGCATTATTATTTGAAGAAGACATAAAATCCACACTAAAGCTTGAGAGCTTTGCAGATTTCAAATTATTAATCGACATTGAAGGAAATTTCTCTTTGATCTTTGCATCAAGATCAAGATTGAGAGGAATTTCCGGTGATTTGACATATTCTGTTGAAACAACAAAAGGAATTGTTGTTTCTATATTAACAGGGATAGCAAAAGGAACCGGCACCGTAATATCTATTATGTCTTCTACTTTACTGCAGCTGTTGGTGCTACCAATACTTATAAGAAAGGCCGAAACTACCAGAATATTTGTAATTAACTTTTTCATTTTCTTTTATTTTAAAATAACTGCATTCAAATGTATGCCAAATTAATGTGCAATATTCTGAACATCGGCTTCCGAATGCTTATGTTTGAAGAATATCCCGAATAATACAGCTATTATTAATGCATAAGCAGCAAAATAAAGCCAGATATGAGGCCAGTTTTTTACAAATACAATATTGGATAAAGTCCCGTCCGGATTAACCGCAGAATTAAAAGAGTTCTTTAGAATCTCAAGGAAAGTGCTATCTGTCGGAGTAGTTTGCAAGTATGATGATAATTCTGCTGCAGTTGTAAATTTGATTGTAAAAAATTTATCAATCGCCCAGCCGGCAATATAACTTCCAAATACTGCTCCAAAACCATTGGTCATCATCATAAACAGCCCCTGAGCAGACGATCTGATTTTTTTATCTGTCGTAGTTTCCACAAAAAGTGAACCGGAAATATTAAAGAAATCGAATGCCATCCCATAAACGATACAGGACAAAATAATCATCCAAAGTCCATTAACCGGATCTCCGTAAGCAAAAAGCCCAAATCTTAAAACCCAAGCCAGCATACTGATTAACATTACTTTTTTGATTCCAAATCTTCTTAAAAAGAACGGAATCGCCAAAATAAACAGAGTCTCAGAAATCTGCGAAATCGACATAATAATTGTTGACTTTTCTACCACGAACGAATTGGCATATTTTGGAAAATGAGCAAATTCACTTAAAAAAACATCGCCATACGCATTGGTTAATTGCAATGCGGCTCCTAAAAGCATTGAAAACAGGAAGAACAAAGCCATTTTATAATTCCCGAATAACTTGAAAGCGTTCAGTCCCAACTGTTCAGAAAGTGGCGCATTTTTATCAATCAATTTCTGAGGCGGACATTTCGGAAGTGTCAATGCATATAAGCCTAATAATATTGCGACTCCGCCAGCAATATAAAACTGCCCTTCTGTAGCTTTATTTCCTGTTAGATTGGTAATCCACATCGCTACGATAAATCCTATTGTTCCCCAAACTCTAATTGGTGGAAAATCCTTAACAACATCCAAATGACTATTTTTCAATATTGTGTAAGAAATAGAATTCGTTAATGCAATCGTTGGCATATAAAAACACATTGCGACCAACATGATTGAGAAAAATGAGTTTGGTGTCTCCGTATGAGGCAAGATAAAAAGAACTGCACCATAAAGAATCTGTAAAATCGAGTATATTCTCTCCGCATTTACCCAACGGTCTGCAATAATTCCTGTAATAGTTGGCATAAAGATAGAGGCGATCCCCATTGTTCCGAAAACAGCTCCAAACTGAGTTCCGTCCCAGTGTTTTGTTCCAAACCAGAAGTTAGCCATTGTGATTAGCCAGGCTCCCCAAACAAAAAACTGAAGAAAGCTGAGTATCGTTAATCGTAATTTTAGATTCATATGTTAAAAAATGATGTTAAGTCTTTGTTATTCTATTTTTTTATTTCTTCTTTTGATTTCCTCCTGCAACCTGAGTGCTGTATCATAATCTTCTTCTTTCACAGCATCATTCAGCAATTGCTCTAATTCTTCCATAGAAATTCCTGAAAGATCGTTAAAATCAGAAGTCGTCTGCTCTGCTTCCTCCACTTCCAGTTTTGGGTTCTCTTCCAATTCTAGTAAGATTCCTGCTTCATTAAGAACTTCCGAAGTAGTATAAATTGGTGAGTCGAAACGAACAGCCATCGCAACAGCATCTGATGTTCTGGCATCCAGAATGAGTTCTTCTTCCGTTAACGGATTTTTGAAATTAATATTTGAAAAGAAAACGCCGTCCTTGATCTGATAGATAATGACAGATTCTAATTTAAAACCTGTGTTTTTAACAAATTGGGCAAAAAGATCATGTGTCAGAGGACGTGGCGGATTGATATCTTTTTCTAATCCTAAAGAAATGGATTGTGCTTCAAAATTCCCAATAACAACAGGTAATTTAACCGATGTTTCTTCATGTTCCAATAACAGCGCATAAGCTCCCGATTGAGTCTGGCTGTATGAGATCCCTCTAATGATTAATTTTTTATAATCCATTTAGCAAATATAAAATTTTTTGTTAATTTTCATTTAGGATTTATAGATTTTTACATTGTTTACGTTACAAAATCATTATATTTTTAAGCATTTTCTTTTCCGTATTCATAACGCATTGAATTGCAGCAGCCCGACCAGAGTGGAGCTCTTTTTCTTTTTTTGCAAAAAAAGAAAAAAGCGGGAACGGAGGGCGGATTAAGCTGCCCAAATCCTTACATTAGTTGAAACAAAAAAAACCTGAATCAATGACTCAGGTTTGTATTTTTATGAAAACTGGATTAAGCTTTCAATGCTTTGATTTTCTCTGTCAATGCAGGAATGATCTGGAAAGCGTCGCCCACTACGCCGTAATCCGCAGATTTGAAGAAAGGCGCTTCTGCATCATTGTTAATCACAACAATCGTTTTGGAACTGTTAACGCCCGCCAAATGCTGAATCGCACCGGAAATACCGACTGCAATGTAAAGATTAGGCGAAATCGCTTTTCCTGTCTGCCCAACGTGCTCTGTGTGAGGTCTCCAACCAATATCGGAAACCGGTTTTGAACAAGCAGTTGCTGCGCCAAGAACGTTTGCCAAATCTTCAATCATTCCCCAGTTTTCAGGACCTTTCATTCCTCTTCCGGCAGAAACAACGATTTCCGCTTCTTTAAGATCTAATTTCCCTGAAGACTGCTCGTGATTGATCACTTTTGTATCCTCATTGGCGATGCTTAATTCTTTCACTTCTTCGGAACCTGAAACTGCATTTTCTTTAACTCCGAAAGCATTTTGGGACACTGTTACGATAACACCGGCCGCATCAGCTTTAGCGTGCATAAAGCCTTTTCCGGAGAAAGCTTTTCTCTTAACCTGGAAAGGTGAAGTACTTTCCGGAACATCTATCGCATTGGTGATCAATGAATAATTTTTCTGAATTGCCAACATTGGTGCTACAGAAGATGCATCTGTTGTATGAGGAAAAACAATAATGTTTCCGTCAGCAATTTGATTAACTGCTTCTGCATAAGCCTTGGCACTGAAGTTTTTAAGACCTGCGTCTTTTACATTCACTACTTTATCTGCTCCATATTTATAAAGCAAATCCGAAGAATCTGTAGGGTTGATAGAAATTGCAGTTACTGAATCTCCAGTCTTTGCTGCAATAGCTTTTGCATAAGAAACCGCTTCAAATGCTGCTTTTTTGTAAACTCCGTTTATGTTTTCTGCGTATACGAATACTGCCATAATTTTAATTTTTTTAGATTAAAAGGTAATAGACGAAAGATGGTAGACTTTAGAAATATGATTTGAGAACAATATAATATCTAATTATCTATCTGTCTATGTTCTGAATGTCTTTGCTTATATCACTTTCGCTTCTTCGTGAAGTAATCTTACCAACTCGTCCAGATTATCTGCAGAAACCAATTTCACCGCCGCTCTTGGCGCAACACTATCAAAAGAAACGGCTTCCACTTTCACTTCAGAATTAGAAGGTTCAACAACATTCAGAGGTTTTGTTCTTGCGGACATAATTCCTCTCATATTTGGGATAATCAAATCTTTTTCGTCAACCAGACCTTTTTGTCCTGCAACAACAGCCGGTAACTTAACCGAAATCGTTTCTTTACCACCTTCTATTTCTCTAACCGCAGTTGCTTCTGAACCATTAACATCCAATCCAACCGCTGCATTAACAAAAGCATAATTCAACAATTGAGCAACCATTCCGGGAACTGCTCCACCATTGTAATCTATAGATTCTTTTCCTGTAAGAATCAAATCATAACCTCCATCCTGAGCAATTTTTGCAATTTCTTTGGCTACAGAGAAACTGTCTTTTGCTTCGGTGTTTACTCTCACGGCATCATTCGCTCCGATTGCCAAAGCTTTTCTGATAACAGCTTCCGTTCCTGCATCGCCAACATTAACCACTGTTACCGTTGCACCCTGAGATTCCTGTAATTTTATAGCTTTTGTTAAAGCAAATTCATCTAATGGATTGATCACCCATTGGATTCCGTTTTTGTCAAAAGCAGATTTATCTGCTGTAAAATTAATTTTACTTGTAGTGTCCGGAACGCTACTGATACAAACTAATATTTTCATCTGTTAAATATATTTTTAATTTTTTATCGAATAAGAATCAATCTTAACGATAACTTTTGATGTTACTAAGTGTGGCTAATATATACAAAAAATACTATGCATGCATAATTTATTGTTATTTATTAAATAACATCGGAAACCGCTTTAATAGAGGGGTATTTAGATTATCTATAAATAATTCCAACGATTTTAATCAAAATTTTCTGATTTTAAGAATCACAAATATTGAGGTTAAATTATCCAATTTTCACGCAATCAGTAATTTTTTATTTCTTTACCTGACTTGCTCTGAATTCTATTTTACTTGGCAAAACACGCGGATTCATATTCAGCATATCAAGAACAAGATTCCCCATATCTTCTGGCTGGATTTTCCATTCATCTTTTTCTGACGGAACATTTCCATTGAAATATGTTGCAACAGAACCTGGCATTATGGTTGAAACTTTGATATTATACTTTCTAAGGTCAATCATCGCAGCTTGTGTAAAACCGACAACGCCAAACTTAGAAGCATTGTAACCGGCTCCATTTTCGAAGAAGTTGGTTCCTGCAAGACTTGCGATGGTTATGTAATAACCCTGAGTTTTTTTCAGTTCTTCCACCGAAGCTTTCAGTGTGTAGAAACAGCCTGTCAAATTGGTTTCCTGCATCGCATTCCAATCTTCTATCGTCAACTCATCAACCGGTTTGAAGACTCCCAATCCTGCATTAGCGATCACAACATCCAGGCTCCCGAAATTCTGAACAACCCTTTGAACCGCCAGTTCCTCATCTTTAAAATTCCTGACATCAGAACTGACTCCGAAAACACTTTCTGAAATTACCTTAAGCTCAGAAACCGCTTTATCGACATCTTCCTGTTTTCTTCCACTGATAGCGACTTTGTGACCGTTTTTTAACAATACTTCTGCAATACCAAAACCAATTCCTTTGGTTCCGCCTGTGATATAAACTACTTTTGACATAATTGTATTTGATCTAATATTAATAAAAAAGACAGCCTAAACTGTCTTCAATTTTTCTCATCCTTGAGCGTAAAACTCAAAGAAATAAGGGATACTTTCTATTCCTTTGTAGTAATTGTATAGTCCATAATGCTCATTCGGTGAATGAATTGCATCTGAATCCAAACCAAAGCCCATCAAAACAGATTTAGCGCCAAGAACTTTCTCGAACAATGATGTAATCGGAATACTTCCTCCACTTCTGTAAGGCAGAACTTCTTTTCCAAAAGCTTTTTCCATTGCTTTTTTAGCAGCTAAAAATTCTTTGGTATTGCTTTCCAAAACGTAAGGCATTCCACCGTGATGTGGCGTTACCTTAACTTTCACACTTTTCGGGGCAATTTTTTCAAAATACTTAGTGAATTTTTCTGTGATTTCTTCCGGAGTCTGATTGGGAACCAACCTCATTGAAATCTTAGCAAAAGCTTTGGAAGCAATTACAGTTTTTGCGCCTTCACCAGTATAACCTCCCCAGATTCCGTTTACATCAAGAGTTGGCCTGATAGACGCTCTTTCCAAAGTAGTATATCCTTCTTCTCCCTGGATATCATTGAGGCCAATTGATTTTTTGTAGCCTTCCGGATCGTCTTTTAGTTTGTTCATTTCTTTTCTGTCTTCATCAGAAACGATTAAAACATTATCATAGAAACCGTCAACTGTAATATGACCTTTATCGTCAATCAAATCACCAATCATTTTTGAAAGAACATTGATTGGGTTTGGAACGGCACCACCATAAAGACCAGAATGCAAGTCACGATTCGGGCCTTCAACTTCAACTTCAACATAACTTAATCCACGTAAGCCTGTAGTAACCGTCGGCTGCTCATTGGAATAAATATGAGTATCTGAAATCAAAATGACATCGCAGCTCAGTTTTCCCTTATTTTCCTCAAGGAAATCTGCAAGACTTGCAGAACCAACTTCTTCTTCCCCCTCTATCAAAAATTTGACATTACAAGGCAGTGAATCGGTTTTCATCATCGCTTCGAAAGCTTTCACATGCATAAAGAACTGTCCTTTATCATCAGCCGAACCTCTTGCAAAAATGGCACCTTCCGGATGAAGTTCTGTTGTTTTAACAACCGGTTCGAAAGGATCGCTTGTCCATAATTCCAAAGGATCGGCCGGCTGAACGTCATAATGCCCATAAACCAAAACTGTTGGCAAATTAGGAGCAATTATTTTCTCTCCAAAAACGATTGGATAACCTTTGGTTTCAAGGATTTCTACATTGTCAGCTCCGGCAACCTTGAGATGTCTGGCCACTTCATCTGCGCATTTCAGGACTTCTGATTTGTAAGCCGGATCGGCACTGATTGAAGCTATTCTAAGGATATCAAATAATTCATCAAGAAAACGTTGTTTGTTCTCCTGGATGTATTGTTGTGTGTTACTCATTTTATTTATTAATGATAAATGATGATTGATAAATGATTTTAAACTTTGTCAAGATGAGAAAGTAAGGTTCGTAAAAATAAAAAATGTCCTGCAAACGCAAGACATTTTTTGTTATAATATTTTATAAATTTATGATTAGTGAGCAGCTTTAGGTTCTTCTTCTACTGCTGGTTTGGCTTCCGGTTTTATAGCCTTTGCGGAATCTGTTACAATTGGCTGAACAGTTTTTGCGGAATCTGCCTTAGGTTTGTATGTACCATGAGGTGCATTCGGATCGTCGTATGCAACAACTTCGTCTGTTTTTTTCAATACTCTTTTGTTCCCACCTGCAGGAAGATCACAAGACACAACTAAAATAGCAGAAGCCAACAATATAACAGATTTTTTCATTTTTTATAATTTAACGTGTCAAAAGTAGTAAAAATTGAGATTTTCTGCAAAATGTTTTTTTGCAAAGTGTACGCAACATGTCATATTTACATAGTTATCCTAGTCCAGATTTTTCTAAACCAGCTAACTCAACCAATGTTTCTCATTCGCGAAGCGCGCCCCGGCGTAGGCGGAGCTCCTTTTTGCGAGAGGCTATGCCGAGCAAAAAGAGCGGGAGCTGGAGACGGATAAAGGCGCCCAAATTATTGAGTTAGTGAGTTGGAAAGTTACAGGGTTGGAGAATTTGGGTCAATAAAAAAACCTGATTCATCGAATCAGGTTTTGTGATTTATTTTTTTCTTTCGAGAACTTCGTCCACCATTCCGAAACTTTTCGCTTCTTCTGATGTCATCCAATAATCTCTGTCCGACGCTTTTTCTACCCATTCGTAAGTTTGACCGGAATGGTTGGAAATGATATCGTATAATTCTTTTTTCAGTTTCAACATCTCTCTCAGGTTGATCTCCATATCAGAAGCTACACCTTGTGCACCACCGCTTGGCTGGTGAATCATAACTCTGGAGTGCTTCAAGGCAGAACGTTTCCCTTTTTCACCCGCAACCAAAAGCACGGCGCCCATAGATGCAGCCATCCCGGTACAGATTGTTGCTACGTCCGGCTTGATAATCTGCATCGTGTCATAAATCCCCAAACCTGCATAAACGCTACCACCAGGAGAATTGATATAGATCTGAATGTCTTTGCTAGGATCTGAACTTTCCAGGAACAACAACTGCGCTGTTACGATATTCGCGACCTGATCGTCAATCCCTGTTCCAAGGAAAATAATCCTGTCCATCATCAATCTGGAAAAAACGTCCATCTGTGCAACGTTCATTCTTCTTTCCTCCATAATATAAGGTGTCAGATTGGTCGGGTTGAACATTCCCATATATTGATCGGTTACCAAACCGTTGTTTCCCATATGCTTAACTGAGAAATCTCTGAATTCTTTTTTAATGTCCATATTATATTTGGTTATTTTTAAATCTTGTTTGAGTTTGCAATTTCTGTTCCTTTGCTAAAGTAAGACTTTCTGTCACAAAATACGAAATAATTCGCTGTCCAATTTGTTTTTGAGTTGTGTCAGAAGAATTATTTTTTGGTAGATCTCTGTATTATCATTTTCATTACTAAGAGAATTTTTGAGGTCATTAATTAATTTGACAATATATTCTCTTTTATGTCTTAACACGATGTCAGAAACTAACTTAGGAACCACTTCTTCCTCTGAACTGAAATAGATATTATACTTGTTCCAGTTACTTGTGTGATAGTTTTCTATGAGTGCACTGGCCAATTTTCCGGAAACTTCTTCATCCATAAAATCGAAGAAAAAATTACCTGATCGTAATTCGTTCTGGAGAATGCCTTCTTTGATTTCGGAAACGATTTTTTTATTGATATCCAATTGGATTTCGCAATCGTCTTCGTCCAGGTGATTGAGGATTTCTTCGATAACTGTGATTTTATAATCATTACCTTCAGCATCTTTTCTATCAAGAACAAAGTCGCCGTATTTCAACATCAGATCCACCAGCTTTTCTTCCTGAACCAACAATGGGTTAACAGAGAAACCAGCTTCCTGAACGATTTCTAGTTTTGGTGCTGCCTTTTTTTCTTCAAATCTAGGTTTTGATTCCTGCTGCTGTGTTACATTCGTCTGAATCTGAAGTTCATTGAATAAACTTTGTTCACTCAACCCAAATTTATTCGAGACTTCTTTCAGATAAACTTCACGCTTTAACGCATTTTGAACAAAGGCAACCGATTTTACGATATCACGGATTGATTCAGCTTTTCTGATTGGATCATTTCCAGCATCTCTGAGTAAAATCTCTGCTTTGAAATCGATAAAATCTTTAGCTTCTTTGTCAATAAAATTCTCAACAAATTCCTGCGGATGTTTTCTGGCAAAAGAATCGGGATCATCACCATCAGGAAAAAGCAGGACACGGATGTTCATCCCTTCGGACAGCAACATATCGATGCTTCGGAAACTGGCTTTGATTCCTGCATTATCACCATCGAAAAGAATCGTGACGTTTTCCGTTAATCTTTTGATGAGTTTGATCTGTTCGGTTGTCAAAGAAGTTCCGGAACT
This sequence comes from Epilithonimonas pallida, assembly GCF_900182975.1. Taxonomy (NCBI): domain Bacteria; kingdom Pseudomonadati; phylum Bacteroidota; class Flavobacteriia; order Flavobacteriales; family Weeksellaceae; genus Epilithonimonas; species Epilithonimonas pallida. Next base: position 52,972 of record NZ_FXUO01000007.1, read on the forward strand.
CGCCACAACATTCTCTATTCCGGATTGGTGTAGCGACACAACATCCATATAACCTTCCACCAAAAGGCAAAGATTCTTCCTGGAAATGGATTGTTTGCTTTGATTAAGTCCGTAAAGAACATTGGACTTATGATAGATTTCGGTTTCCGGAGAATTGAGATATTTCGCCGTTTTGACATTATTCTTGAGAATCCTTGCTCCAAATCCAAGCACTCTTCCCGAAAAACTATGAATCGGAAAAATAACCCTGTCACGGAATCTGTCAATTCCTGAAGGTGTATTTTCCGGAAAAATGGATAAGCCAGATTTTTCTAATATTTCTTTTGAATATGCTTTTTCAAGCGCGAATTCCGTAAACGCATTTTTCTTTTCGGGCGAATATCCCAACTGAAATTTCTTAATAATATCATCCCGAAGTTCTCTTTCTTTGAAATAAAAAAACCCGATCATTTTGCCTTCTTCCGATTCCCAAAGCTGCTCCTGGAAAAAATCATTGGCAACTTCGTGAATTTTGTAAAGCAGATCGCGCTCTGTCTGAGATTGCTTTTCCTCTTCAGAATATTCGCGGACATTTTCCTCTATCTCAATTCCATATTTTTTCGCAGCATGGCGAAGTGCTTCCGGATAAGTAAAATTCTCAATTTCCATTAGGAAAGAAATGGCTGTTCCGCCTTTCCCGGTCGAGAAATCTTTCCAAATCTGTTTACTTGGGGAAACCACAAAACTTGGCGATTTTTCCTCATGAAAAGGACTCAAACCCTTAAAGTTAGAGCCCGCTCTTTTCAACTGAACATATTCGCCGACAATCTCTTCTACTCGTATTGTAGAAAATATTTTATCAATAGTCTCTTTGGTAATCACAATGTAAATCTAATCAAAAAATAGAAATTTAAAAAAAACAAATTTTTCACACATAACAATTTATTATTAAATATAATTAGGCACATAAATTGTTATGACTGAATCATTAATAAAAATATCATTAATTTTACGGCCTTTTGCTTACATTATTATTTAAATTCTATGAAATTACAGACAATTCTATTTGCTCTTTTAATCTATAATTTATCCTTTGCTCAAGTTGGAATTAATACAGCATCACCGACAAGAAAACTTCACGTTTCTGGTTCTATGAGAGTACGGGGAACAATCAATAAATCAGAATCTGCCGCATACAGCAATATATTGGTAACCGATGCTAATGGTAATATCGATTATACAACAAAAGCGAGCCTGCAGCCGACTCCACAACCAGGAACTTCCAATAAAGAAAGCTACAGCCAGATTTATAACATGACAACAGAAAGTGGAGATCCAAACAAAGCCCTGACCTGCGGAAAATTCAGTTTCTCTTTTGATACAGGCGCTTCTTCTAACATCAGATTCAAGTTATCTCAAAATCCTGGAGCTGCCGTAAGTGTTTATATGAGCATGGAACAAAACTGGGATGGCAACGGATATCAGTTTTATCAGGGCAAGGCTTCTTCGGACGATGCAACGGTAGCATTTACGTTTGATGCCAATAACTGGAATACTTATCAACAATTTGCCCAGGCTAACGTTGCCGATTTTGAACAAAACGTGATGCACTTCCAATATCCCGGTGATGCAGATTTTTACAGATTAACAATCTACCGGGCTCTTCAAAGAACAGGAACAACCAATTATGACTTTGCAGCAGTTTGCGAAAAATTCTAGAATATGAAAAAATATTTTTTTGCTACGATTCTAATTTCCGGTCTTGCATACTCGCAGAATACAAATGTTGGAATAGACACCAATGCGCCTACAAGAAAACTGGATGTTAATGGAGATCTGAGAGTGACAACAGGAGCTATTGTTACCAACAATTCTGCATATGACAGAATAGTTACGACCAATAATTCTACAGGTGATGTAGATTATATTACCATTCCTGCTATTTTCCAGACATCAACCAATAACGTAGAAGTAAAGCGTTCGGTTTATCTTGCAACCGGAGCTGTAACTGCCAACGAATGTAACTGCGGTGACATCACTTTTAGGATCAACAATAACAATACTCCGGAATTCAAACTGAACTCGACAACGATATTTGCTACAAATAATAACATCACTACATTTGATCTAGGTTACGGAATAAAACGCTGGTCAAACAATGCGTATAGCTATGCCAACAGAACAGTTACATTCACAACAGCAAATTATGCAACTTATCAGACTCTCGACGCCACAGCTTTTCCTACAACAAATGATGCTGCCGGCAATACGGTAAGGATATATACTATTATTCCGCCAAAACAGAATCATCTATACAGACTTACATTATCGAGAACGAATAACAACAACACGACAACCTATGCATATGCTCTGGTTTGTGAAAGGTTCTATATGCAAACTTTATAATATGGGAAAGATTATATTTATTTCGATTGTATTTTTTTCAACATCTATTTATGGTCAAAATGTTGGCATTAATACCAATTCACCAACCAGAGCCCTTGATGTTAACGGAGATCTCAGAGTAAGAACCTTAACAGATAAAAGCACAGATGCAGCTTACAACAATGTCATTGTCGCAAATACCAACGGCGAATTTGATAAATGGGACAAAGCTAGTTTACTTTCAACAATCCAGACATTAGCTGTAGAAAACAAAAAACTGACTTATGTTTCCAACTCTCCGAACATTGGCAATACCGTAGATTGCGGAAAATTCAGCTTCAGGTTTAATACAGGTCCCGTTCCTCAAATCAAGCTTGTCTCCGGAAACTCAACTACAATATATTATACGATTATCCACAGAGTCAACAAATCTACCGACAGCTTTAGCGGAACTAATACCTTAGCTTCCGGACAGTTAGTAACCATTGGAAGTGGAACAGGAAACAACAGTACAACCGGTTGGCAAACTCTGGATGCAACTTATGCAAACAACGGATTGGATGAACTTTACATTACTTACCCCGGTGATAACAACCTATACAGAGTAACTTTTCTTGCCAGAAACAGCTCAGCAACTCAGTATTTCTATACGATGATCTGTGAAAAATTCTAGTTTCAAATTCCGGATTTGTAGAAATAAATATTTTAATTTTGCGAAAAATAAAAATGGTATTTCAAATCAATACACTTCCGGAATGGAAAGACGTTGTCAATCAAATCATTCCGAATCTTCAGCATAACATTCTCTTGCTTAAAGGCAATCTTGGCGCTGGAAAAACGACTTTTACTCAATACTTACTGAAAGAATTTGGGAGCGATGATGAGATTTCGTCGCCAACCTACTCTATTGTCAACGAGTATGACACGCCAAAAGGAAAAGTTTATCATTTCGATTTGTACCGACTGAAAGATGTAACCGAAGCCTATGATTTCGGGATTGAGGAATATCTGGACAACGGATTTCTTTCTATTATTGAGTGGCCGGAAATCTATATGGATGAGCTGGAAGGCTATGATTTTCACGAAATGACCATAGAAAATACCGAATCCGGAAGAGAAATCGAATTTAATTAACACATACTGTAATTTGTGTTATCTTTGCCTAATATTTTTGATTAATGTTTTGATTTTATGAGCAGCACGTCAACCATATTTACGCCTTTTTCTGAAGAAGAACTGATTCCCAAGGAAGAAAAGTTAGAAGTAGTAAAAAAAGGAAAAACCTTCAGCATCGGTGTTCCTAAGGAAACTTGTCTGAGTGAGAAAAGAACATGTCTGATTCCTGATGCTGTTCAGATATTGGTCAATAACGGTCATAAAGTGATTATAGAAAGTGGCGCCGGCGAAGGCTCACACTTCTCAGATTTGCTTTATTCAGAAGCCGGAGCAGAAATTACCAACGATCCAAAAGTGGCGTTTTCTCAAGATTTGGTGCTTAAAATCAACCCGCCGACAGAAGAAGAAATCGAGTACCTGAGACCTATGACATATCTGATTTCTGCTCTGCAAATCAATCTCAGGGACAAAGATTATTTCATCAAATTAGCGGCTAAAAAAGTCAACGCCATTGCGTTTGAATTCATAATGGATGAGTACAAACAATTGTCTTTGGTAAGATTGATTGGCGAGATTGCAGGTACCGTTTCCATTCTTTATGCATCAGAACTTTTGGCCATGTCCAACGGATTGATGCTTGGTGGGATTACCGGTGTGCGTCCAACGGAAGTAGTAATATTGGGAGCAGGAATCGTGGGCGAATTTGCAACAAAAGCAGCGATTGGCTTAGGTGCAAGTGTCAAAGTTTTTGATAATTCCTTGTCAAAACTACGAAGACTTCACACGTTGGTGGACAGCCGAGTTCCGACTTCAATCATCGATCCAAAAGAACTCACAAAATCTCTTAGACGTGCAGATGTTGTTATCGGTGCTTTGCCAAGACTTAACCTGTCGCCAATCGTAACTGAAGATATGGTGATGAAAATGAAAAAAGGAAGTGTCATCATTGATATTACCATAGATAACGGAAAAGTTATCGAAACATCGGAACTAACTTCTACTGAAAAACCGTTCATCATCAAGCACGGCGTTATCCATTGCGGATTGCCGAACCTGACGTCAAAAATGCCAAGAACAACCACGAAAGCAATCAGCAATTTCTTTTTGAGCTATCTGCTGGGTTACGATGAAGAAGGCGGTTTTGAAAATATGCTGGTTCACAAAAACGAAATCAAGCAATCCTTGTATATGTACAAAGGCCGACACACCAAGCTACTGATTTGCAACAAGTTCGACCTTCCTTACCACGACATCAACCTTCTGATTTTTTAAATCAAACAATGCTCAAAAAACTTAAATTCTATTTTATCGGACTGGTTCCTGGATTATTAATCGTTTTCTTTGTCCTCAATCAGAAAGGTGCAAGCTGCTCGTATTTTCCTAATGACAGAGTGATTGCGGAAACATTGACCAAAGATTTTTCTTATTCTGACCAATTCAAAAAAGAAATGGAAGCGAATAAAATCTCTGAAAAATCCCTGAAAGACGATATCATTTCCAAAGGTAAAATCGATTTCGACAAAAGCAACGCTCAGAAAAAACCTTGTCCGGAATATATTCTAAATTATCCTAAAGACAATCCGACCTATGAAATCCATTATTCCAAATGCAAGGAAAAAGCGGAATTTATCGGTCTTAAAAAGTTAAAATAAACGATGAACGGCAAAAATCTTCTTCTACCCGATTATCTTTTATTTGGTGGGATTTTTGTTATTTTTTTCCTGTTGGTTCTGAGTTTTTTTCTCTTCGGAAAATATAAATCCGTAAAGGCAAAAAATAAGCTCCTCGAAGACAATTTCAAAACGCTGGAAAGCAAATTAGACAATGTAAAACTGGAGCAGATTGAGACCAAGCTCAATCCGCATCTTTTCAAAAACATTCTGAATTCCGTGCAGTCGCATGCTTATCAGACCTACATTTCATTGGACAAACTGGCCAATATTCTGGATTACATTCTCTACGAAAGCGGCAACAAATTTGTCAGTCCAAAAGAAGAACTGGATTTTGCAATGAATCTCATCGAAATCAACAAAATCAAAATCAATCCTTTGTTCGATTTCAGAATTAAGACCAAAATCAACAAAGAAGATCCTGTTTATCAGGAGAAAGTTTTTGCACCGCTGATTTCTGTTGATTTGATTGAAAACGCTTTTAAACACACAGATTTTCTGGCCCAGGATTCTTTTATTTCCGTTAATTTAGTTTTGGATGACGGAACATTTGAAATGAAAGTTTCGAATAAAATTTCAGAGAAAACGCCGTTGCAAAAGGAAAACAGTGGATTCGGAAGCAAATCTTTTGACCAGCGTTTGAAATTGATTTACAAGAATCATTACAAACTCAGCAAAAATATCAGCAATGGTATTTTCACAGCACATCTCACCATTAATCTTTCAGAATTTTATGATAAAGTGCGTTATTCTGGACGATGAGTTACTGGCAATCAGCTACTTGAAATTGCTTTGCAGTGAAATGGAAAATATCGAGGTGGTCAAAGCCTTTAACAATCCAAAAGTTTTTTTACAGGAAATCAATAACATTGATTGTAACATCTGCATTCTCGATATCGAGATGCCTGGAATGAACGGTCTTCAAGTTGCTGAATTAATCCAAGACAAAAAAATTATTTTTACGACGGCTTACAAAGAATACGCAGCAGAAGCTTTTGACCTTGATGTGGTGGATTATGTGCGGAAACCTATCAAAAAAGAACGTCTCCAGCAGGCTTTTGAAAAGGCAGAAAAATTGTTGGGTGAACAGCGAAAAAATCAGTTTTTTGAATGGAACACCAATCTGGGCAAAACCCGAATTTTTGTCAGTGATGTAGTTTACATCAAAACATCGGAAATCGATAGTCGTGATAAGGATTTGAAGCTGAAAAACCATTCAGAAATCATTCTTAAAAACTTAAGTTTTAAAAATTTATCCGAATTATTGCCTCAGAAAAATTTTGTTCAAATCAACAAAAAAGAAATGGTTAACATCGATTTTATTAAGGTTTTTTCCTCTTCGGAAATTATTCTGGATTTGGCTTCATCAGAAGGAAATCCAATAAAATTAAATATCAGTGATACGTTTAAAAGCCAGGTTTCCGAAAAACTCTCAAAATAATTTCAGCGCAGAAAAAGGCCATTTTATTACATTTTTGAATTTGATGTAAAATTCATATTCAAAAACTTCTCAACTTTACATCTTGAAAATTAGGTAAAATTTAAGTCAATGATTATGGCAAAGTACAGGAATATTATATTTTACGTTACAACAATTTTGGTTTTTTCGGCTTTGATGTATTGGTTTTTTGTGGAAGGAAAAACGCTGGAAGCCGGCGAAAACATTATTCATAAAACCAGCAACGGCACAATGTGGGACAATTTTGTCGACTCATTTATGACCAACCTGCATCATCCGCTGGCATTGCTTCTTATCCAAATCGTCACAATAATTTTTGTGGCAAGATTGTTCGGCTGGATTTGTATGAAAATGAAGCAGCCTTCTGTTATTGGCGAAATGATTGCCGGGATTGTCTTAGGACCTTCGCTTTTAGGACTTTATCTCCCCGAATTTTCAGCTTTCCTTTTCCCGAAAGAATCACTTCCTAATTTACAGTTTCTCAGCCAGATAGGATTAATCTTATTTATGTATATCGTGGGAATGGAGCTGGATTTGAGTGTTCTCAGGAAAAGAGCGCACGATGCCGTTGTCATCAGCCACGCTAGTATCATCATTCCATTTGCATTGGGAATCGGATTGTCCTATTTCATTTATAAGGAATTTGCGCCGGATGGTGTCCAATTCAGTTCGTTTGCGTTGTTCATCGCCATTGCGATGAGTATCACGGCATTTCCGGTTTTGGCGAGAATTGTGCAGGAACGGAATCTCCAGAAAACCAAACTTGGAACCATTGTCATCACTTGTGCTGCAGCCGATGATATCACGGCCTGGTGTATTTTGGCAGCCGTGATTGCAATTGTAAAAGCAGGTTCTTTTGCCAGCTCAATTTATGTCATTCTGATGGCGATTACCTATGTTTTTCTAATGATAAAAATCGTGAGACCTTTCCTTAAAAGAATTGCCGAACTGCAATCCGGTAAAGGAATTATCAGCAAATCGATCGTTGCGATTTTTTTCTTAACACTGATTATCTCGGCTTATGCGACGGAAGTTATTGGGATTCACGCATTGTTTGGAGCGTTTATGGCTGGTGCGATAATGCCGGAAAATGTGAAATTCAGGAATCTCTTTATTGAGAAAGTTGAAGATGTTGCACTGGTTTTACTACTACCATTATTCTTTGTTTTCACAGGATTAAGGACCCAAATCGGATTATTGAATGACGGACATCTCTGGATGACTGCAGGTTTGATTATCGCGGTCGCTGTAACAGGAAAATTCATCGGAAGCACTCTCACTGCAAAATTCCTGAGAATCAATTGGAAAGATAGTCTCACAATCGGTGCTTTGATGAATACCCGAGGTCTTATGGAACTGATTGTCCTCAACATCGGTTATGATTTGGGCGTTCTAAGTCCCGAGATTTTTGCAATGATGGTCATAATGGCCTTGTTTACCACCTTTATGACGGGACCTTCTTTGGATTTAATCAATTTTCTGTTCAGAGGAAAAAAATCAATGAGCGATGAAGAAAATAGTGATAATAGTGGAAAATATAAAGTTTTGCTTTCATTTGAAAATCCGGAATCCGGAAGTACACTCTTGAAGCTTGCCGATAATTTCACTAATAAAATGAACGGTAACAAAAGTATTACCGCAATGACCACTGCGCCTGTTGAAGGACTTCACACCTTCGATTCCGACAGTTATGAGGAGGAAATGTTTTCTAACATTATCGACACATCGCAGGAGCTGAAGCTGGAAGTCACTACCCTTTTCAAAGCTTCCAATGACATCGAAAATGATTTGGTGCATATCACTAACAAAGGTAACTATGACTTGCTTCTGATAATGCTTAGAAAATCTATATATGAAGGAACGTTGCTTGGAAAATTGCTGGGTTTTACGACTAAAATCATTAATCCTGAGAAATTACTGAACACAGTTAAAGGCAAATCATATATCTTCAATTCTTCTCCTTTCGATGATTTTACGTTGAGCATACTGGACAAAACCAATATTCCTGTGGGAATTATGGTTGACAAAAACTTCGAAAGTGCAGATAAAATTTTCATTCCGATTTTTGATTTGAGCGATTTTTATCTGGTCGAATATGCCAAGCGACTCATCAATAATAACGATTCTCAGGTCATTATCTTGGATGCTGCCGGACAAATCCGAAGAAATACAGAAATACGCGAACTGATCAGAAATATCGAACATATCGCACCGAATCACATCACGCTTTACAACGAGAAAACCATTGAGAAAGAATTTCTTGAATCTCAGGATCTGATGCTCATCAGCAGCAAAAGCTGGAAAAACCTGATTGACACCAAAAGTCTCTGGTTATCGGATATTCCATCAACGTTAATTATTTCGAATCCATAATTTTTTTGAATTTAATAAAATTAATTCTATCTTCGTTCTGTGAAAACTACAAGCAGAACATATTATTACGCAATTCAAAACCTGAAACAGGATTAGGATTCGTATATAGAAATATCAAAACCTCGTCCTGATGACGGGGTTTTTGTTTTTTAAATCGATTAGAAAAATATTAAAGATGAAGATAGGAATTATCGGAACCGGATTAATCGGAGGTTCCATTGCATTGAAATTAAAAGAGAAAAACTTCACCAATTTCGTTTATGGAATTGACCAAAATGAATACAACCTCAATAAAGCACTTGAACTTAACATTATTGATGAAAAAGCAGGTTTCGAAACAGGAATCCAAAATTCGGATTTGATTATCATTGCAATTCCGGTAGATTCGGCCAGGAAAATATTATCTGATGTTTTAGATTTGATTAATGATAATCAGGTTGTAATGGATGTTGGTTCCACGAAATCCGGCATTGTGGACTCTATCAAAAATCATCCGAACAGAAAACGTTTCGTAGCGTTTCACCCGATGTGGGGAACGGAAAACTCCGGTCCGAATGCGGCAACCAAAGATAGTTTCACAGGAAAAGCAGCCGTGATCTGCAACAAAGAAGAATCCGACGACAGTGCTTTAGAACTTGTAGAAAAACTCATTGAAACATTAGAGATGCATCCAATCTATATGAAGGCTGACGCACACGACATTCACACGGCTTACATCTCTCATATTTCGCATATTACTTCTTATGCACTTGCAAATACGGTTTTAGAAAAAGAGCGTGAGGAAGATACTATTTTTCAGCTAGCGAGCTCTGGTTTCTCGAGTACGGTTCGTCTGGCAAAATCTCATCCGGAAATGTGGGTTCCGATTTTCCGTCAGAACAAAGAAAATGTCTTGGATGTTCTGAATGAACATATTACGCAGCTGAGAAAATTCAAATCCGCTTTGGAGAAAGAGAATTTTGATTATCTGGAAGAATTGATTGTGAATGCGAATAAGATCAGAGGGATTTTGGATAAGTAAAATTATATTTAGATAAAATACGGTTTTCCGTAATTAATTTCATTTTCAATGATTTAGTTTTGTTTTAGATTCTAAAAACTAATCAATGAAAAAAATTTTCTTAACAAGCATATTTGTAATCAGCATTATTTCTTGCAGCCAAAAATGGGAATATAAAACAATTACTTATAAAGGAAGTGAACAAGACGAACTCTCAAAATTTGCGTCAAAAAAAATCGATATAGCAAACAGTTCCCTTAACTCATTAGGCGAAGAAGGCTGGGAATTGGTAGATGTTTTCGAGAAGACAGAAACTGTTCATCCTAATTTTGGAAATACCGAATATGTTACTGGTTTACAACCAAATGTCAGAACTTCAGAAATTAGTTTTGTTTTTAAACGCAAAAAATGATTATTGTAATCTTTATCATTCCATAGGAATCTCAACTGATTAGATTCCTCTGGAATGACAAAATTGTATCTTATGACTAATCTTATTTTATGTTGAATCTGCAGCCCGGCTTGAGCGGAAATCCTTTTTACGCAACGAAGTGGAGTGAAAAGATTGGGAGCGGAAGACGGATTAAGCTGCCCTAACCACTCTACTTATCAAACTGATTCGGATGTTGTTTTTTGATAGCTTCAACAGTTCCAAGAACTTTATCTTTAAGAGAATCCTGGTATTTTTGTAATTTTTCAGAAACCTCGGAATCGAACGTACCAATGATTTTAGCTGCGAGAATCCCGGCATTGGCAGCACCATTCAAAGCAACTGTTGCAACAGGAATCCCCGAAGGCATCTGCAAAATCGACAACACCGAATCCCAACCGTCAATAGAGTTACTTGATAAAATGGGAACGCCAATCACCGGCAAGGTGGTACAACTGGCGACCATTCCCGGAAGATGCGCCGCGCCGCCAGCGCCTGCAATGATAACTTTCAAACCTCTTCCCTTCGCTGTTTTTGCATAGTCGAACATACGTTCCGGCGTTCTGTGTGCGGAAACAACAGTTAGTTCGTAAGGAATTTCCAGAGATTTGAGAAAATCAGCCGCTTGTTGCATTATTGGCAAATCACTTTGACTGCCCATTATTATTCCTACCATTTCATTTTTTATTAGATGCTCAAAGATAAAAATTTATAGGTAAAATCGGAGTTTTTGGAATACCTTTGGATTAGTATTTTTTTTCAAATAAAAGCTTTGAGTTCAAAAACCATTATCGCAATCTTTGTCGTGGCTATTGTCTGGGGAACGACTTTTCTCGGCATCAAAATAGGTGTAGAAACTGTTCCACCCTGGTTTGTTGCAGGGTTACGTCAATTTTTGGCATCGCTTGTCCTGCTTCCTATTCTGATTTATACGAAAAACCTGAAATGGATTGGCTGGAGAAATTTCCGAATTCAGATTACACTGTCATCATTAATGTTGGTTGGTGCGAATGGCTTGACAACGGTTGCCGAGGAAAATCTCACCAGCAGTTTAACATCTTTAATCAGTGCGCTATCTCCGATTTTCATTTTTGTTGCGAGTATGGCTATTGGAATGGAAAAATTCACTTACCGGACAATGGCAGGACTTCTAATGGGTTTTTTTGGTGTGCTTTTCATTTTCTGGGACGGCATTAATGACCTGATGAATCCAAGCTACAGATTAGGACTGCTAATTTTGATTATCGCAATAATGAGCTGGGGACTTGGAACAATTTACACGAAAAAGATTAACGTTAAAAATAACAATCTATTCCTGAATCTTTTCTACCAGTTTGCATTTGCAGGAATTATCCAGTTGATTTTCGCTTTCTCATTTTCAGAAACCATTGATATTTCAGCCTGGTCTGTAAAAAGTGTTTCAGCCATTATTTATCTTGCTGTTTTCGGTTCTGTACTGGCGTTTTTCTCGTATCATTATCTACTTAGAACATTACTACCAACACAAGTTTCGATTTTGTCTTACGTGAATACTATCATCAGTATTTTCCTCAGCTGGCTGATTCTTGGAGAAACAATTTCCACTAAATTCATTATTGCTACAGCGTGTATCATCAGCGGTGTATTCATTATTAATTATAAACCCGGAATGCTAAAATTCAGGCCGATGCAAAAATATTTAAAATGATAAAATTTGTTGATTGAGATATTCTTCAAATTGATATATTTACATTAAATAAAACACATTTATTAACCAAAATAAAAATCTTACAATGAAAAAAATCTTATTGACAGCTTCCGCAGCTGGACTATTATTCGCAACGTCTTGTACCAAAAAGGAAGAAACTGTTGTTACAGATGCTAACAAAGATACAGTGGCAGTAGTAACTTCGGAAACAGCGCCAATGACTGAAATGGAGGCCAAAGCTGCTGTAGACAAAGCACAAGCCGACCTGGACGCCGCTATCAAAAAAGGTGATAAAGATGCCGAAGCTGCTGCCAGAAAAGCCTTAGGGGACGCCAATATGGCTTGGGAAAATACCAAAACCGCTGTTGGCAATGCAGCGCAGGACGTGAAAGCAGGCGTTGACAATGCTGTTGATAAAACAAAAGTGGCTGCAGAAAATGCCAAGCAGGATATGAAAGCTGCTGCTCAGGACACAAAAGAAGCTATTAACAAAACGGCGCAGGATGCTAAGGAAGCTTCTAAAAAAGCGGCAGGCGATGCAAAAGATGCTTATAACAATGCGTTAGAAAGTGCCAAAGCCAAATAATTTTTAAATAAGAAACGGTCAGATAATTCTGACCGTTTTTTTATGCTATTACTCTCACTAGAGACTTGATGTGAATTAGTTTTTCCATTAATTCCTCTCTGGAATCCGCCAGAACATTGATGTGTCCCATTTTCCTTCCCGGTTTGGTTTCCGTTTTTCCATAGAGATGAACATAAGTTTTGGGTAATTTTAACACGTCATCCAAACCCTCATATTTTACTTTTCCGGAATAATTGTCATCACCGACAAGATTCAGCATTCCGGAAAATCCGAATGTATCTGTATCAGCTAAAGACTGATTGGTCACGACTCTGTAAAATTGCTCAAACTGGGAATTGGCGTTGCCTTCCTGTGACTGATGGCCGGAATTATGGAGTCTCGGCGCAGTTTCATTGACCCAAACTTTTCCGTTTTTGTCAAGGAACAATTCAATCGCAAAAAGTCCTGCAGAATCTGCACTTCTTATGAATTGATTGGCAATTACATTAATCTGTTTCTGAGTTTCCTCAGAAATATCAGCCGGACAGATGTTGAAATCCAGAAGATTCAGTTTTGGGTCTGCAACCATTTCTGTTACTGGAAATGTTTTGATCTCGCCGTTTTCGTTTTTAGCAACAATTACTGATAATTCTTTATCAATATCAACCAGATTTTCCAAAACCGATTCCTGAGTCCAAAGGTTTCTCCAATCCTGATTTGAACGAAGCAATTGAACACCCTTCCCATCATAACCGCCTGTATTCAGTTTTTGCACGAAAGGCAATTGGATTTTGATTTCGTCCTCGCTACCGTCCATAATTTCGAATTCAGGAGACGGAATTCTATTCTCTTCATAGAATTGTTTTTGCAAAATCTTCTGTTGAATGATCTTGATAATTTTAGAATTAGGAACTACTTTTACACCTTGATTTTCCAATGTTTCAAGCGCATCTGCATTCACGTGTTCGATTTCTATCGTCACCACATCTTTGTCCTGTCCGAATTCCAAAACGGTATCATAATCATTGAAATCACCTCTAGTGAAATGAGAAATATGGGCGCAGGAACATTCCGGATTAGGGTCGAGAACATAGAATTCATCATCATATTTTAATGCTTCCTGAATGAACATTCTTCCCAATTGTCCACCTCCTAAAATTCCGATTTTCATTTTTTTTACTTTCTTTTAGATTTATTTTTTAAACGCAAATTTCGTAAATTATTTTTTGACTAAAGTCAATTGATTTTTAAATTAAAAAATGGGCTAAAGCCCATTCCTATTGATATTAATTTTTACAATTATCTTTTCTTCTAGTATCGATGATGTACTGGATTTTCCATTCGTTATTCGACTTTACCAACTGGAACGAGTTGACGCCGCAATGCGAAAACTGACCTTTGTAATAAAACTCATACGGCGTCCAAACCGAAGCCAGATTTCCGTCAATCAGAATATTTGAAAATATGATTCTCTCATCCAGGCTTTCTTTTTCGGCTTTGGAAATACTTAGAGCGAAATCATTGATACTTTCATTTTTAACCTCTGCTGTTCTTGTAATAGTCTGCAAAACGGCATTCTTATGAAATGATTTTTTAATCAATGCAGAATCAGAAGTTTTCATTCCATTAAACAATTGATTGACTGTCGATTTAATTGATTCTTCTTCAGATTTTTGGGCCAAGAAAAACGAAGAAACGAAAACAAGAATTAGAGAAATTGCTTTCATAATTATTTGATTTTAAGATAACCGATTTTCATCACATTTTCCTGATGTTCAATATCAGATTTTTCAAGGATAATGGAATATTTTTCTTTGGAATTCTCTGACAACAGATCATTAACATTGTAGATATCATCGATATCCACACCATGTTTATCATCAATGTGACTTACAGCGTTCGCGAAACCCATGGTTTTATAAAATTCGGTTTGTTTCACTCTCTTAATAACATCGCTGAGAGATTTCCCAACCATTAGATGCTGCTCGTGAAACTCTTCAAAATGCCCCGGCTTGTAACCACCGAGATTGATAAAAAACAATTGATCAGATGACTTTTCGGAAAGCTTATTCATGACTTTCACTTCAAAGCCATCGGCAAAACGGACTTCCTGATAGCAATCGATATGGATTTTGGCATCTGACCAAAAACTCTTCATCTCCGGAATCAGATCCTCAAAACGTTCTGCAACCCCGAAAAAAACATCGTGTTGTTCGATATTTCTGCCCTTTGGTGTTGCGCCTAAAATAACGTAGAATAATTTCATTCCGAGAAAATGTTTCACAAAAATACTTAAAATAATATGTAAAATCCAATCCGTAAACTGAGTCTTGTAAGAGAACAAAAATCACTAATTCCTACAATGTTAATAGGCTATATATGAATTAATTATTTATAAAAAAATCATTATTTACCGGTCAAAATATTTTTCAAAACTCTATATTTGTCCCATGTCAGAAATCATAATTCTATTTATTGGAGCTATCGCTGCGGGATTGATGGGTTCTCTTACAGGATTGGGCGGCGGCGTTATTATTATTCCTTTATTGACACTAGGTTTTGGCGTACCGATGCATTATGCGATTGGTGCCTCTCTTGTATCTGTGATCGGGACTTCTTCAGGTGCTGCTGTTGCTTTTGTGAAGGAAGGCTTTACCAATATGCGAATCGGGATGTTCCTGGAAATTGCAACTACGATGGGCGCTGTTGTTGGCGCATTAGTTTCTGGTTTTCTTAATCCTAATACTATCGGGATTATTTTTGCGAGTATTTTAATTCTTACCGTATTATTAAATCTTAAAGGAAAGCCCGACCATCAGGAAGAATTAATTAAAGGAAGTCTTGCTGATAAACTCAAGCTTTATGGGACTTTTCCAGATAAAGATGGCATTAAACATTATGCTTCCAGAAATACAATTCCTGGATTCTTAATGATGGTTTTTGCAGGTGCAATGTCCGGACTTCTGGGAATCGGTTCCGGTGCGCTGAAAGTTCTGGCAATGGACAACATGATGAAATTACCGTTCAAAGTGTCTACGACTACGAGTAACTTCATGATCGGTGTAACGGCTGTTGCCGGTGCTTTGATCTATTTCCAGAGAGGACAGATTATTCCTGTGATTGCAGCTCCGGTGTTGATTGGGGTTGTAGTCGGAAGCTTTATCGGTTCCAAAACTTTGATGATTTCGAAAACTAAAAAACTGAAAACATTTTTTGCGATAGTCATCACATTACTTTCGATTTATATGATGTATAACGGTGTTGCCAAAAATTTCCAATAATGAGAACAAGACCATTTACCGATGTTGACCTGAACCGTTCAGTTGGAAATCTTTTGAGATTAGGCGTTATTCTTTCCGTGGTGACTTCTCTTATCGGCTTTATAAAGCTTTTTACAGAAGGTTTCAAAATGCCTAGAAAGTACAATCTTTTAGAAATGGGAGACTCGTCGGAAAAAGTCTGGGGAAGTTTCTGGGATTCGCTTTGTAAAGGCGAAGGAATGGCGATTATACAGCTTGGTATTTTGCTTTTGATCTTAACACCTCTCGTAAGAATTATCTTCGCATTAATCGGTTATCTGAAAGAAAAGGATTACACATATGTTATCATTTCAATGATTGTTTTAACCATTATGATTGTAAGCTTCCTGACAGGTTATGCCCATTGATTATAAATGATAATTGATAAGCGATAATTGATTTTTTAAAAGTCTATCATCTTCCGTCTATTATCTTGTAAGTCTAATTCTCATAAAATTCCAGAGGCAAATTATCCGGATCTGTGGTGAAAAAGAATTTTCTGTCTGTAAATTCATCGATCCTAATTTCTTCACAGTTCAAGTCTTTTTGGATTAATTCATCTCTTTTATTTTCTACACTTTCAACTGAAAAAGCCAAATGACGTAGTCCGCAACTTTCTGGTTGTGAAGGACGTTTTGGAGGATTTGGAAACGAAAATAACTCAATAACGTAATGATCTCCGATTGCTAAATCCAGTTTGTAGGATTGTCGTTCTTCACGATAAACTTCACGAATAATATTAAGACCTAAAACTTCTGTATAGAATTTTTTGGAAACTTCGTAATCGGAACAAATGATGGCGATGTGATGGATCTGCATTTTAATTATGTGATTTTGTTTATTTTAAATCCTAATTTAGCTTTTATTTCCTGAAAAGGGTTAAGTTTCACTTTACCTTTATTTTCAATATTATATTTTGAAATTTCATTTCTTATTTCATAATAATTAGAATAAAGCTGTCCCGGAATAATGAACTTAACTTTTCTGTCTTTAATAAACCAAATCGCTTCAACAGGAACATTTCTTGTCATCTCATTAATTAAAATATAATAATCAAAATCCTTTAACTGAAGATTATGATTAAAGATTGGAAAGAAATAATTAACCTCAATATTAGACGGATAAATCCGGATTGTTTTAAAATACTTGAGAAGATAAATAGGACTCCATAAAAAACCAAAAAGACCAAGAGGAATCAATATTCTGCCATAGATGTTTTCTGACATATAAGTATTGACAAACCCATCAAAATCTGTAATTACCAATTCTGTCATCTTATAATAGAATATCAGAATAAATGCAAAACAAAACAATACTGTAACGAGCATTGTAATCTTGAATTTCGATTTCAAATCAATTTTCTTCTTTTAATTTGGTTAAATAATCATCTTCCAATTCCTTCAGATACTTAAAATAATTTTCCTTATCCATAAACAATTTCGGATTGTAAGCATCGCCTGGTTTACGTTTCTCGTGCAAATCGAATTGACTGGCATGAGAAGCGACCCAAACATCAAAATCCAGCTTTTTCATCGCATCAAAAGTGTAAGCATAATCTTTTTGAATCTCAGGATAAGTGTGAACATCAGAAAATTTGTGGTCAATGATGATGGACGGCATATTGGCAATCAAAACTTTATAAGTCCTGTCTTTATCTTTGGTTTCGAAGATAAAACTGCAGGAACCTTTTGTGTGACCAGGATGATGAAGCAAAGTCAAAGTCGTATTTCCTAATTTGATTTTGTCATTGTTTTTCAAGAGAAAATCAGGCGTTAATGGCTTAAAAGTCACCCCATATTTCCCCAACTCGTAATCCGATTTCCCACCGGATTTCAACTCAGCCAGTTCCGCCTTGTCTACATATAGTTTTGCGCCCGTTTCTTTTTTGATATCAGCCATTGCGCCCATATGGTCAAAATGAGCCTGAGTCAAAGTCAGGATTTTGATGTCTTTATATTTGAATCCTAACTTTTCAATATTTGCTTTGATTTGCGGGTAAGAATCGGCCAGTCCTGTATTGATAAGGATATTTCCTTTATTCGTAACAATGAGATAAGACGCCAGATCATAAGTTCCGACATAATACAGATTCCCGACAATTCTGAAAGGTTTATAAGGCTGTGACCATTTTTCAGGATTGTTTTTTGGTTCGGTTACCGTTTGTGCATTTCCGAAAAAGGAAATGATTAATAGAAATAATATTGTGAGTCTTTTCATAAATAAGAATAGTTATTATCAACAATTTTGTCATTCCGGAGGAATCCCAACACAAAAGAATATGGCAGTTTAGATTCCTACGGAATGACAAAATACTGTTTTATTATTACGTTAGATTTTCACTTTTTAACTTCTAACATCTAAAACCTCATCACATCTTTCACTACTCCACCTTTCTGTGTCAAGGGAATCAGTTCTGTTTTGATGAAGTCTGTGATTCTGTCGTTGTCGATATCATTCGGGAAAAGCAAATGGACGTTCGCTCCTGCGTCTAACGTGAAAAACAAAGACAAACCTGTAATTCTTCTAAACTCCCAAATTTTATTAATCACTTGCAAAGTTCCCGTTTGCATTAGGATAAAAGCCGGCTCGCTCATCATCATCATTGCGTGAAGTGTCAAAGCTTCGTGCTCAACCAATTTGATGAAACCTTCCATATCACCTGATGAGAGAATGGTTTTCAGTTTGGTAAAATTCTCGTGAGCTTCCTTGAAACGTCTCTCGGCGTAAGGATTGGTGTTCATTAATCCGTGACCAACGGTTGAAGAAACAGATTTTTGGCCTTCGTGAATCAACAAAACCCAATCATTGAAGTTTTTGAAAATCGAATGGATTTCCTCATTCGGATATTGAACAGCAAACAAATCCGAGCTTCCTTCCACTTCTTCGGTTTCCCCCCAAACTACCAAACCTTCATAAAGACTTCTGCAAGCACTTCCGCTTCCTAATCTTGCTAAAAAGCTGGCTTTTTGGTTGATGGTTGATGGATGATGGTTGTCGGTTGAAAATAGTTGATCCAAATTCATCAGACATTTTGCAATTGCTCCAAAACCTGAAGCTGAGCTTGCAATTCCTGAACTGTGAGGAAATGTATTTTCGGTTCTGATGATATATTTTCCTTTCAGAATCCAAGGCAGATATGGCTCGATATTCTTGAAATATTTTTCAATTTTCTCAGCGAATTTTAGTTCTTCGTTTCCTGCTAAAAAAGTTTGCACCGAAAAATCTTCTCCGGCAAAAAATTCCATGATCGTATTGGTTCTGCAATGGTTCAAAGTATAACTAATACTTGGATTGGCAGGAATTTGATTTTCGTATTTTCCCCAATATTTAATCAGTGCAATATTGGAAGGGCAGCTTGCGGAAACGAGTTGATTGGATATCTGGAATTGGGAATTTCCCAAAAATTCTTGAGTCATATGGTTGGCTTTTGGCTTAGGCAAATTTAAAATAAAATAGTTGTTTATGGGAATTTTGAACGCAAAGTCCACAAGTTTTTTTTATAAATCTCAAACTATAAAGTCCGCAAAGACGCTCACGTTTATCAAAGAAATAATAGATTTGATTGACGAAAATTCAATTTTTCTAATTTAAGATTAATTAGATACTCAGACTTAATAATTTTTCTGTTTCATTCCGCAGGAATCTCTACAAACATTGTTTAGATTCCTGCGGAATGACAAACAACAGTTCTATTATCATCTTTTCTGTAACTTTTTTGTCTTTTTTAAACTAATTTTGTGAGGTTTTAAAATCGGTTGAGAAGAAAGACAAAACCTTAACATAGCCCCGATTGTAGTGTAAATCCTTTTTCTTTTCAGAAAAGAAAAAGATTGCAACGGAAAGCGGGCTGATAAAGTGAACCGAAGGACAAATATTGTTGCTCCTAAAAATAAAAAATATCTGTATGCTGAAAGCAGAACATATCAAAAAAACATACAACGCCGGGAAGAAAATTGCGCTTCAGGACT
Organism: Epilithonimonas pallida; assembly: GCF_900182975.1. Lineage (NCBI taxonomy): Bacteria > Pseudomonadati > Bacteroidota > Flavobacteriia > Flavobacteriales > Weeksellaceae > Epilithonimonas > Epilithonimonas pallida. The sequence continues at coordinate 72,903 of NZ_FXUO01000007.1, forward strand.
TTTCGATTGAAGTTCCGACTGCCAGTATTTATGGGCTTTTGGGGCCAAATGGCGCCGGAAAAACATCGTTTATCCGAATCATTAATCAAATTACACAAGCTGATGAAGGCAATGTTTGGATTGATGGCGAAAAACTGAATCCGGAACATATCAAAAATATCGGTTATATGCCGGAAGAACGTGGTCTTTACAAGAATATGACGGTAGGTGACCAGCTTTTGTATTTTGGGGAACTGAAAGGAATGTCCCGACAGGAAGCACTTTCGCAGGCTAAATTCTGGTTCGAGCAACTGAACATCGACCAATGGTGGAAGAAAAAACTGAGCGAACTGTCCAAAGGAATGGCACAGAAAATTCAGTTTGTGGTAACGGTTTTGCATCGTCCGAAATTATTGATTCTGGATGAGCCTTTTTCAGGATTTGACCCAGTGAATGCGAACCTCATCAAAGACCAAATCATTCGTCTGAAAAACGAAGGAACGACAATAATCTTATCAACTCACAGAATGGAAAGTGTAGAGGAAATGTGTGATTTTGTAGCGCTTATCAACAATTCTAAGAAAGTTCTGGACGGGAAAGTTTTTGATGTTAGGGAACAATTTAAGCAGAATGTTTTTTCTGTGGTTTTATCAGATGTGAATTCTGAAAATCTGGAAGAACTGACGAGAAAATATCAAATCAAAAATCTTGGAACTGCTAATGGTCTTTTCAATTTTGAATTGAAAAATACAGAAAATCAGAATATTTTGCTTCAAGACCTTCTTAAAACAGGAACGATAAGAACCTTCAATGAGAAAATCCCGAGTATGAATGAGGTTTTCATTAATGCTGTTCGTGGTTGATTGTTGTCTGTTGACAGTTGATGGTCTTTGTACTTTTTACATTTTACTTTATACATTTTACAATAAATGAAAAATATATTCCTCATAACGAAAAGAGAATTTCTGACGCAGGTTAAGAAGAAATCTTTTATCATTCTGACACTTCTGGCTCCGCTGATGATTATTGGATTTGGTGCTTTGATTGGCTTTATGTTCAAGGCTAACGAAGCGGAATACAAATTCGAAGTGGTTGACAAAAGCGGAATCTTTGCCGGCCAACTAAAATCTACAAAAGATATTACTTACACTTTTGTCCCAACCAATACGGAAAATGCATTGGTTAAAAATCTGAAAGAACTAAAAGGTTCGGACGGAATTCTCATCATCCCTGAACTGAAAGACAAGAATTTTAATGAATTGGAAAGCGGAACAAAATTATTAACCAATAAGAAAATTGGTGTAGATACGAAAAGTGCGGTTTCCAGAGATTTGAGCGAAATTTTGAAAAAAGAAAAAATCAAGATGCTCGGAATCTCTGAAGACAGAATTGTCAATCTTGATAAAAGTTTCAAAATCATTTCTCAAAACGTAACGGAAAGCGACCGACCGGAAAGTGACCTGGCTTTCGGAATTAAGACTGCGTTGAGTTTTGGATTGATGTACGTGGTTTTTATGTTCATTATTATATACGGTGTTCGTGTGATGAGAAGCGTTTTGGAAGAAAAAAACAACCGTGTTGTGGAAATCATCATCTCGTCTGTAAAGCCATTTGAACTGATGATGGGCAAAATCCTGGGTGTGACTTTGGTTGCTTTAACCCAGTTTATTATTTGGATTGCGATGTCTGTAACTGCAGCTTTTTTCCTTAATACAGGATTCGCGGCGATGCAGAAAAATATTCCGGCGGGACAAGAAGAACTAATGAAAAACCTGGATTTTCAGCAAATCGCAACCGAAGTTTCTCATATTCTTTTGGATATGAATTATATAGGAATTATTGGTGTTTTTGTATTTTTCTTTTTGTTTGGATACATCTTTTACAGCTCGATGTATGCAGCAATAGGAAGTGCTGTTGATAACGAAACCGAAACTCAGCAATTCACGATGTTTGCGATTGTTCCGTTGATGTTAGGTCTTTACGGAAGTTTCACTATTATGAATAATCCAGATGGACCAATGGCTTTTTGGTTATCGATTATTCCGTTTACTTCGCCAGTTGCGATGATTGCGAGGATTCCGTTTGGTGTGCCGCTTTGGCAGATTTTGTTATCGATTTTCCTATTGATTGCTTCTACCCTATTAATGGTTTATATTGCGGCGAAAATCTACAGAGTGGGAATTTTGATGTATGGGAATAAAGCGACTTTAAAGGAGATTTGGAAGTGGATCAGGAGTTGATTTTCTTCATTGATAAATTTTCTTTTTATTTGTGAAAAATTAATACCGTGAAAAAACTTCTCATATTTGCTTTAATTTCATTAGTAATTATTTCTTGTCGAAAAGATGATGATGAAAGGTCAGAATCACTAATTGTGGGAACATGGAAACTCATTGACCAGAAAACAATTTCCGGAAAAGACGGTTCGGTTCTCTATTCTAATACAATTCCTGCATCAGACTGTATAAGAAAGTCAAACTACATTTATAAAAATAATGGAATTTTTATAGGAGAATATTTCCGTAATTCGCAAACGGGAGAATGCGGAAATATTGCTTATCAAGAAGAGATGAATTATATTTATAATGATTCTGAAAAAACAATTTATTATAAAATAGATGGAATCACTCATGATATAAAAAATGTTTATTCCTTAACTAAAACTGAAATGCAAATTTTAGTAAATGATAAAATGGATGAAAACGGTGATGGAACTCCTGATAAAATACTTAGAATTTATATTAAAAAATAATAAAAAACGCCTCAGAAAATTCTGAGGCGTTTTTTTATTTCTTTCTCTTAGATTTAGATTTCGCTTTTTGCTGCGCTCTGTTTGCACCAAATTTCTTAGGAGCCTTACGTTTACTCGGTCCACCAAGATTGATTTTCTTATTTTTGTCTTTTTTCTCGTGGAAAGCAGATTCGCCTTCGTTAAGCTTGACATTAGTAAGAAATTTCATTTTTACTTCATCCTGTTCAGAAACGATTTTGACTTTCGAAACAGTTACTTCTTCCGGGAATTCAGTTTTGTTGATTTCTTTATCCATCAATAATTCGATGTCCAAAAGTTGTGCTTCTTCTTTTTTGGTAAAGAAGGTTACTGCGATTCCGTCCTTTTCCGCACGACCTGTTCTACCGATCCTGTGAATGTATTGTTCAGGAACTTCAGGAACTTCAAAATTGAAAACGTGAGAAATATCCGGAATATCAAGACCTCTCGCCATAATATCCGTTGTAATCACACCACGAAGTTCTTCATTCGTGAATTCCTGCATCACTCTTAACCTGAAATTCTGAGATTTATTCGAGTGAATTACACCAAATTCTCCCGGAAATTCGTGATCTAATTTATCAAAAATCAAATCGGCGTGCTTCTTATTATTGGCAAAAATCAGGATTTTCTCCAGATTGTCTTCTGTTTTCAGAAGATGAATCAACAAATTGAGTTTTGTATTGAAGTTTTCTACAGGAATTGCAGTCTGTGCAATTTTCTCCAAAGGTGTACCTGATCTTACCAAAGAAATCTCAATTGGAGAAGCAAAATACTCATTCAAAATTTCATCCAAAGCTTCGGTCATTGTAGCAGAAAAAAGAATATTCTGTCTCTTTTCCTTCATCATTTCGAAGATATGCGTCAGTTGCGGACGGAAGCCAAGATTCAACATTTCGTCAAACTCATCGATGATTAATTTGCTTACTTCTTTCAAGGAAATGGCATTATCAATCGACAAATCCATGACACGACCTGGTGTTCCAACCAGAATATCACATCCGTCATTAAACAGCAATTTCTGTGTATTGATATTCTTTCCACCATAAACTCCGATAACTCTTGCAGTGATATTTTCCGTCAGTTTTTCAAGAACTTCCGTTACCTGAACTACCAATTCTCTTGTCGGAACGAGAACCAAAACCGTTGGATTCCCAGTTTTGTTGTATTTCCAGGTTTTGAGAACAGGAAGCAGATAAGCCAAAGTTTTCCCGGTTCCGGTCTGTGCAATTCCCATTACATCACGTCCGGAAAGAATGGGTTTCAAACTCTTTTCTTGAATCGGAGTTGGTTCAAAAAGATTGAGGTCAGCTAAAACATCAAGAATTTTTTCCGGTAAATCGAAATCTGCAAAAGTGGTTTTATTCATTTTGCAAAGATAAGCTTATTTTTTTGTTGATATTATTTCTGATTTTCTCTCAGGATAATTCTGAAAGTTGTGCCTTTTCCAACTTCAGAATGGGCAATTCTCACATCACCTTTATGATACTCGCTGACAACTCTTTTTGTCAAAGAAAGCCCTAATCCCCAGCCACGTTTTTTGGTAGAGAATCCTGGTTTAAAGGCATTTCTGATCTGCTTTTTAGTCATTCCACTGCCTGTATCAGTCACATCGATATAGATATTTTTGTTCTTTTTGTAAAGAGACAATTCCAATTTTCCTTCGCCTTTCATTGCATCGACTGCATTTTTCACCAGATTCTCAATCACCCAGCTCATCAGGATTCTGCTATGTGGAATGAGAACTGGCTCATAAGTTTTTCTGAGAGTAAATTCTACTCTTGTGGAAATTCTCTTCTTCAAGTAATCATAATTCTGCTGAACAGTTTCGTTGATATCAAGGTCATTAAGTTCAGGAATAGAACCAATTTTGGAGAATCTTTCGGAAATGGTTTTCAATCGGTTGACATCCATTTCCAGCTCTTTGACGCCCAAACTGTTTTCATCTTCGAGCTTCATAATCTCAACCCAACCAATCATTGATGAAAGTGGTGTTCCGATCTGATGCGCTGTTTCTTTCGCCAAACCAGCCCAAACAAAGCCTTCATCCGTTTTTTTCAAAGTTCTGAGAAACCAGAAGGAAAAAGCCAGATAAGCTCCTACAAATAATGCTAAGACATAAGGATAATAACGGAAATAATTCAGTAAATCTGAGTTATCATAATAGATATATTGATTTTGACCTGACGGTAATTCTACAACGAATGGATCGTAAGAATTCTCCATTTTCCGAATCAGATTCTTTAATTTCAAAGTATCCTGTTCTATTTCTGCCGGGATATTGGCTTGGAATATTGGCGTCTTGTTTTTATCAGTAACAACAATCGGCAGATTTGTATTATCCTGCATTACAGCAAGATACAACTCCTGAATTTTAGGATCAGCAGAAATATCATCATCTGTGTATGCTTTAAGAGCTGTACCAATAAGATTGATTTTCTGAATCTCCTGTTTACGAAGCTGATCAATCATCAGGAAAGAAGAAATTGCAATTCCAAAAACAATAGCAGTCAATATAAAATATACGACCCAGCTATTGATACGTTTCAGAAAATTAAATCCTTTCATTATTGCTTATAAAACGGCAATTTAGGAATTTATTATATAAAATCAGGCGTTAGATTTTAGACATTAGATATCAGATCAAAAATTCCAAGATTAATACTGATATTTGTATTAGAATAAATTAACAAAATGATAACGATTCAAAATAATAGACTTAAAGCCACACTTAATGAATTGGGTGCAGAATTGATTTCACTCATCAATCTCGAAAACGAAGATGAAATAATGTGGGAAGGCAATCCTGATTTCTGGGGTGGTCAAAGTCCTGTCCTTTTTCCAACAGTTGGCGCTTTGAAAGATGACAAATACATTTTTGAAGGTCAAACTTATGAATTGCCGCGTCATGGTTTTGCAAGAAGAAGAGTTTTTGAAGTGAAAGGATTTTCTGAAAATGAAGTTGTTTTTGAATTAAATTCTGATGAAGAATCTTTGAAAATCTATCCTTTTGAATTCAGTCTGGAAATCAAATATACTTTGACAGAAAATAAACTGACAGTTTCTTACAATGTCAAAAACCTTTCTCAAAAAGAAATGTATTTTTCTCTTGGAGCGCATCCGGGATTTGCAATCGACACAGAAAATGGATTAAATTATAACGATTATGAAATCGCTTTTTCTGATGATGAAAAACTGGAAATCCATCCTTTAGTTGATAACCTGATCAGCAATGAAACGCAAACCATTAAACTTTCTAATAAAACACTTCCTTTATCTTACGAGTTATTCGCAAAAGATGCTTTGGTAATGACAAACATGAAAAGCCGGGAATTGATTCTAAGAAACAAAAAGAATCATCATAAGATTACTTTTACTTTTTCTAATTTCCCCTATTTCGGAATTTGGGCAGCAAAAAATGCGGATTTCGTTTGCCTGGAACCTTGGCAAGGAATTGCAGATCTGGAAAATCATAATCAGGAACTGACAGAGAAATTTGGGATTTTAAAATTGGAAAAGAATCAAGATTGGAAAGCTGATTGGGCTGTTAAGATTGAACAATTTTTATAGCAAAGTCACAAAAAACCCCTTCAGAGTTTGAAACTCTGAAGGGGTTTCAATCTATAAAGTCTCCTTCAGCCAGTCAAAGAATTCTCTCTGCCAAACCAAACCGTTTTGCGGATGTAGAACCCAATGGTTTTCGTTCGGGAAATAAAGGAATTTTGTTTTAAGGCCTTTCAGTTTTGCAGCCTGAAAAGCTTCCTGACCTTGCTCATAAGGAACGCGGAAATCTATTCCGCCTTGGATAACCATAATAGGCTTGTTCCATTTGTCCACAAAATTGCTCGGATTGAAATCTGAATAAGCTTTAGGCGTTGGTTTTGACCAATAATTCCCTCCCAAATCCCAGTTAGCAAACCAAAGTTCCTCTGTCGTTCCGTACCAGGATTTCATATCAAATAATCCGTCATGCGCGATAAATGTCTTGAATCTGTTCTCGTGAACGCCAGCTAGCATGAACACAGAATATCCGCCATAACTCGCACCAACAGCCGCTACTCTATTTCCATCGACATAAGGTAAAGTTTTTGCAAAATCTGTTGCTGACAAGTAATCTTTGATCGGTTGTCCACCCCAATCGCCACTGATTTGTTCATTCCATTTAACGCCCCAACCTGGCATTCCTCTTCTGTTCGGCGCCACTACTATGTAACCGTTTGCTGCCATCAAAGCGAAATTCCATCTTGTGGAGAAAAATTGGGTTAGTGCCGATTGTGGTCCACCTTGACAATAAACCAACGTTGGATATTTTTTATTCGGATCAAAATTTGGTGGATAATGGAACCAAACGCCCATTTCTTTCCCGTCGGTGGTTTTCACCATTTTCAGTTCCGATTTTCCTTGAACTAATTTTGAGTAATTATCTTTATTAATATCTGTAATCTGTTTCAAAACTGAACTTTTCAAATCAACTTCAAACAAATCCGCATTATGATTGATATCGGTTTTTGTAACCCAAAGTTTTCCTTTGTTCTCCAAAACAACATCATTAATGTCAAAATCTCCTTTCGTCAATTGTTTTACGGTTTTGGTTTTGACATCAACAGAAAACAACTGTTTTGTTCCTCGGAAAGCTGAAGTAAAATAAATCAATTTTGAATCCGAAGCCCATTTTACATCGCCGGTTACACTTTCGTCCCAGGTTTTGGTAAGATTGGTTTTAGCTTTGGATTTCCAATCCATAATGATGATATCGTTTTTGTCTGCTTCGTAACCGTCCCTTTCCATTGAATTCCAAAGCAGGAATTTTCCATCATTACTGAATTTCGGATTCACATCGTAACCCATCATTCCTTCAGTTAAATTCGTACTTTTTCCGGAAGCCAGATTATATGCGAAAATATCTGTATTGGTACTTTGAGCATATTCTGCACCAGATTTTTCCTTTGTCACATAAAGCAATTCCGAAGAATCCGGACTCCAGACAAAATCCTCGGCGCCACCAAATGGTTTCTGAGGCGAATCAAAAGCTTTCCCTTCCAACAGATCTTTTGCTTTGTCCGCGGATTCTGAAACATTAGCCACAAAAACGTGATTGTAAGAACCTTCGTTCCAGGCGTCCCAATGACGATGATTCAGGTCTGTATAGATTTGAGCCGTTGTTTTTGGCAGATCTTTATATTTATCTTTTCCTAAAACATCTTGAACTTTTACTGCCTTGCTAAAAGCTATTTTTTTACCGTCAGGAGAAATCACAATGTTATCAACTTCTCCTATATTGTAGAATTCTGTCCAAGTTTTTCCGGAATCTTTGGATTGAAAAATCTTATTATTCTCAAGTGCATAAATTCCGTTTTTGTCCCATTGGATCAGGTTTTTCTTTCCTAAATCAATTTTGACAGATTTTCCGGAAACATCAAGCCAGAAAGCTTCTGAATTGGATTTTTCGGTTTTAAGGTCGGTTTTGCTGATTTTATAAATCAGAGAAGAATTGTCCGGAGAAACGGACTGAACACCTAAGCGGTTAAGTGTCCACATGATTTCCGGTGTCATTACCTGTTGTGCGTTCATCATAAAAGGCGCTGCGATTGCTACAGCAAGAATCTTTTTTAATTTCATTATATAAGTAATTGATTTTGAAAAAACTCGGACGAAGTTATTAAATTATTATGTAAATTTGAGGATAAGCAAAAAACTAATTCTATGAAAAAACTTTTACTCTTTTCCTTAATCACTTTTTTTCAATTGACATTTGGTCAATTTGAGAATCTTCCGCAAAAAACGGTTTATTTCAAACCACCAACGAACTGGACCAATGTCTGTTCTTACATGAATTTCATTGATCCAATTGTGACAATCGATTTTTTTCCTCCGGGTAATCAGATGACGGCTGCTTGTGAGGGTTGGTACAAAACAAGTTATGCTTTTAATAAGGCTTATGTTGAGTTTAACAATTGTAATTACATTAGTGGATCTCCTAATACTAATTATTTATATTATTCGTTAGAAACCGAAAATGCTGTTTTCTATGATTATTCTGCAGGACCAATTTCTAATCCGCCGGCTTGCTTACTGGCTGTCAATGGTCCTTCAAAAAAAGTGGCGATTGTAAAGATTTTCCCTAATCCAGTTCAGGATTATGTGAATATCGAATCCGACAAGAATTTTGTTGCTTACGAAATCATCGATGAGTCAGGAAAAATGGTTGTAAGCAAAGATTTCAATTCATCTAAAATTGATATTAGCAATTTGAAAGCAGGGGTTTACTTCATCAAACTAAAATCACTAAGCAATGAAACGAATGTTGTGAAATTTATTAAAAAATAAGTTTTCGTTTATTGATTTATAATCCATATATTTGCGCTTCAAAATTATTATTTAAGACGATACTATGAGCACAATATTTACGCTGTTTATGATTCTAATTATCATTGCTAGCATTTTATTAGTTATCATCATCATGGCGCAAAATCCAAAAGGCGGCGGTCTTTCCGGAACGTTCGGGGGAGCTTCTTCTGCTACATTCGGGGTACAAAGAACCAATGATTTTATGGAAAAAGCAACCTGGACACTTGGAACAACTATTGTAGTTTTGATTTTGTTAAGCATTATCCTTACGGGAAAACCTTCACAGCCAGCTCCAACAATGCCAACGCCGGTAAAAACTGAAGCTCCGGTAAAAACGCCTACAAATAATGCTCCTGCAACTCAGGCACCAGCTACTAAGTAATTAAAATATTTATAAAAAAATGCTTCCAAATTTGGAAGCATTTTTTGTTTATATGATATCTATTCTTGCTCTATTATTAGTTTTTTCGCATCAATACATTTAGAAATCAAATGATGAAAGCATTCTGCCATATCATCCGATGCCCGGCAAATTGCATTTTCCAGCATATTTCTTACCTGTCTCTCCGTAACAGCAGCCTCTGTCCAGCTTTTACCCGATGTATATGAGTTGAGAATAAAAGGCATAATCCTGTCGATCGCACAAGCAAAAATGGCGTCCGGTGTTGTTTCTTCTTCAAACTCGATCCAGAGGTTATAAAATTCTTCGGCGACCGGTTGATCCAAAATACCGAAAATTTTTTTTGCAGCCAATTTTTCTCTTTCGAATTTACCCTTCATTCCTTCTTCATCAAAAAGAAAAGTATCGCCGGCATCAATTTCTACCAAATCATGAACTGACAACATCCTGATGACTCTCAATAAATCGATTTCTGCATTGTTTTTTGCATAGGGAAAAAGGATCTGAGCCAGAATGATAATCTGCCAGCTGTGTTCTGCCGTGTTTTCTCTTCTGGAGTCATCAGCATTATAATTTCTTCTCTGAACGTTTTTCAAGGCATCGACTGCGAGGATGAAATCTATTTCTTTCTGTATTTTCATTATTCTTTGTAATAATCTTTGATTTTATATTTTTTCGATTGACTTACCCATTTATTGTTTATGAGATTTCGGGTTGTGACTGTTACATATTCTCCATCCATTGCATCTTCTTCCATTTCGTAAACTTTCTGCAGGCCTTTCTTCGGAACAACCGTATATTCTGTTGTGATATGCCAGCAACATCCAGATTTGGCAAAAGTTATAATTCTTTTTCTTTTGTGATCTGTTTGGAACATTCCTAGATTCTCGTAAGCTAAAGCCGTTAATTCATTACTAAGAACAAATTGTTTCCTGGTGGAATTGTAAACATAAACATCATAAGACGGTCCACCATAGCCGCTTTGGTTTCCATTCCTGATCGCAAGATCTTCCGAACCATCAAAATTGAAATCATCAAAAATCAAAGGACTCTGCTCATTGTAAAGCTGAATGATGTTGACGCTTGGTTTCTGGTTCTGATTGAGATAAAAATAAAGATCTTCCGATGTCAATGTCTGAAAAATCTGTTTCGATCTTTTATCAATTAATTTGATTATGCCTTCTCCACTGCAGGTATCGCCTTCACAGCTTTTAACAGACATCTGTACATCAAATCTTTTAGAACCGTCTTTAATCTCAAATTTTGCCTGTGCAATATAGAACTGAGCGAAGATGATCAACGGAAAGAGAACAACTTTTTTCATTGATTTAATTTATAGTTCGGTTCCGGATGTTATTTCGTAAGGTTCTTTTCCTTTTTCAAAAATCCTCGTCAATTCTGAACCTTCCACTGTTATTTTATTATTAATTCTTCTGATCCAATTGCCCTCTCTGAGTCCTATAACCTTGATATCATTCTGGGTGAGAAATTCTTTGATCCTGGTTTCTCTGGTTTCTCCGTTGTGTCTGATCTCAGGATTCGGGTCCAGGTAATGCGGGTTAATATTGAAAGGAACAAGCCCCATACAGTCAAAGCTTGGCGGATAAACGATAGGCATATCATTGGTTGTTTTCATATTGATGCCTCCGATGTTGCTTCCTGCGCTGCAACCTAAGTATGGTTTTCCTGATTCTATATTTTGTTTAAGGACATCCATCAATCCTAACTCGTGCAAAGTTTTCACTAAAAGAAAGGTATTACCTCCGCCTGTAAAAAAAGCTTGTGCTGAATTCACAGCTTCCTCTTTATTGGTGAATTCGTGAAGACCTCTGACACTGATACTGATGGACGAGAAAAATTGTCTTGCTTTTGCGGTATAATCATCATGTGAGATCCCGCCCGGTCTTGCAAATGGAATGAATATCAATTCATCAATTCCATCAAAGAGATTCCCGAGCTGCGGTCTGAGATATTCTAAATATTGTCCGCCAAAGAGTGTGGATGTGGATGCCAGAATGATGTTCATGTTGATTGTTGATTGTTGATTGTTGATTGTTGATTGCAAATTTCGGGAAATGTTTTTTTAATATTGGAAAACTCTATTGCAAGTTTACACTAAATTTCAAAAATATCATTCTTAAAGTGTAATAATAGAAAACAGTATAGAAAGAACAGAAAACTATTTGGTAACCATAGAAAATTTTGTTAAAACAAGATAAGACTATACTGTGAGAATATAAAACTAGATTGAAATAATATAAAATCACATCGCTATAAATGAAAAATATATTGTAATAATATATAACAAAACTGCAGAAAGTTAAAACTAAATTAATGCAATATAAAACTATATCTTCAGAACTGAGACCGAGATTACAGAAATGTCCACCGTAATACAGACTTTATTTCAAAAAAACCTGCAGAAGATCTGCAGGTTCAAAAATTTTTGATTTGATATGAAGAAAAAAGAAATTTTCTAGAAAAGACAGATTAGTTTCCAGCATCTGCAACGTCAAAAGCGGTAAGTCCAGTCCAACCTTTTGCCCAATCCGGCAGAGCTGTACCATTACCGGCTCCTGTTGCAGTTGTGCTTTTGACATATACAGTTGACATGTCCGGTGTTGGGTTAGCTGTAGTCGCTTTTGCTTTCCATTCGGTACCAATATTAACAAAACGAATATTGTTAAGATAAGCGCCACTTTTGAACCATGTGTACGTTCTATCGGTTTCAAAATCTAATCCTGTAGAGAAATTAGCCAAAACTACATTATCAAATTTACCTGCAGATCCTGCTCTGATCTTCATTCCCTGAGATTCCGCACCTTTGGTGTTACCGATGAAAGTTGCATTTGTAACTGTTGGATTTGACACCCCACCGTTTGCACCGTTTGTAGTATTAGCATCAGTATCCTGGCTGTCCGCTTCTATTCCTCTGTTACCCGGTTCTGCAGCATCCATAAACTGTTTCATTCTTGCAGCATAGATATAGTTTACAGATCCGCTCCAGCTTTCTGTCCAGTCAAAAGAATCATCACCTACTCCTGTAACAAGAATGTGATCTACGTTGACGTTGCCACCAAACATCTCTACACCGTCATCTGCCCCATTGGTAACATATACATAAGAAACCTTTGTTCCACTACCTACACCAAACAATGAAAGACCATTGAATTCTTTTTCCGGATTATACTTGTAGCCAGAATCCTTGATCACCAGATACGTAATGCTTCCTGAATTATCTGTTTTATCTGTTCCACCATAAGTAAGCTCTCCAAGTTCTGAAGTAGAAGTTCCGGCAGCACTTCTGTTGGAAGGTGCGTTTCCAAGAACAACAATACCTCCCCAATGTCCCTGCTTATGAGTAGTTCCCTCGAAAACTACCGGTTGAGAAGCCGTTCCATTGATATAAATCTTAGCCCCTCTTTCTACTATAAGATAACTAACTGTCTTAACAGTCCCGTCACTGTTAAGCTCTCCTGCAGTAACCTGAAATTTTGTTCCTGCCGGGATTGTAAGTGATGCTCCAGCTTTGACCGCTACTTTGCCTGTAATCGTATACGTTTTGGACGGATCAAGCGTGACATTACCCGTGATATCCCCTTTAAAATTATTAGGGTCAACTGACGATGTATTGTCAATGATTTCATCATCATTATTACTACAAGAAACTACAAATACTGTTGTTGAAGCTACCATTGACAAACCAAGGATCGCTTTTAAAAATGTTCTTTTCATTTTATTTTAGATTTAAATTAAATTGTTTATTGATTAGAGTTTGTATGTTAGGCTAACACCTATCTGCCTTCCATTTGTATAATCTTTGTGGGTAAATGTTCCGGCATTGTTAGTTTGCTCAATTTTAGCATGCGGGTTTAACAAATTTTTTGCAGTAATCCCAACATTAATTTGTTTAAGAGTAAGGTTTAAATTGATATCCAGAATATCTTTTGGTAATTCATAAAAATTACCTCCATTATTGGTTCCAATAGCATACAGGTTTTTACCGACACGGGAATAAGACACTACAAGGTCCAGGGTATTGTTCCCGTTCCATTTGTAGTTATAGCCTATATTAGCATTTGCTAAGAAATCCGCAACACCTTGTACGTCATCTTTGGTCTGTCCACTGTACTCCAATGTTTTCCCGTTATTTTCCGCCGCTATCTCATCAGGCGTTTTAAGCTGTTGTTGAGAATGCATATATGTCCCGTTCAGGAAAGCATATATTTTGGAATTATTCCATTTGTAGATATCTTTTCTGATCTCTGCTTCTGCACCGAAGATGTAACCCCAGTTTGCAATATTGAAATATGTCATATCACTAGGCGCTGCAGATGCGTAAGTACTTCTGGCAATAGGGTTCTGAATATATTTCCCAAAGGCCGTCACAGAGATTATTTCGCCTGCTTTTGGGAAAAGCTCCCATTTCAAATCCGCATTATAATTATCAGACGGATATAAATAAGGATTACCATAAATGTTTGTCGTAACATCATAATAAGCTATCGGGATAAGCTCTTTCGGCTGTGGAAGTGTATAAGTTTTTGATGCTGCAAATCTTAAATTCTGTCTGTCATTAATGCTGTATTTAGCATTAATCGCCGGTAAGAATTTGTTGTACTGCTTTGTTTTTTTATTGGTATCAAGAATGTCATTCCAGGCGTTATCAAAATTGATATAGTCAAACCTGGCACCAGCCTGCAATACAAACTTATCCGAAAATCTGATATCTAAATTTGCAAAACCAGACTGAATATTTCTTTTTATACTATATCCGCTTTTTTGAACATTATAAACAAACAAGCCATTATTGTAGGAATTAATATAAGCATCTATATCTTGTGGATCTACAGGTATGGACAAATTAAAATTCATCCCCAAAGTTGTCTGTTCAAATTGCCTGTCTTTGTAAGACCCGTCGTAACCAAAAATCAGCTTATACCTATCTCCGAAGCTTTTGGTGATATAAATATGAGCTAAAGCTGTTTTGTCCTTCAATTCATCAAAATATCTGTGATTGCTGATTGCGCTGCTTGCAAGAAGCTCGTTGGTTTCCCCATTGATCGTGTTCTGTAAACGATCCGGTCTTTTGCTGTTCAATATATTAAAACCTAATCCCCAATCAGCAACCCACGTTTCGCCAATTTTGTGATTCCCGAATAGCTGATTGACCCAAGTATCGGTCAATTTGTTATCCCCTCTGTTGATGATAACATTTTTATCAACATCATAAGAATAGCCCTGATAGATCTTAGCCTCCTGCTGAGAAGAGTGAATGTAATTGGTGGTGAATTTTAATTTGTTATTACTATTCAGTTTATAATCGACATTAAGCAATGCTGTCGTATTGGTTTTATAATCAGAACGCTGAACATTATCGAATTTTTTATTAGGCGTTCCGTCTGCAAAATAAAATCCTTCTTTTCCATCGCTATATTCATATGAATTATCAAAGCCTACATATCCAAAAAAAGCCAATTTTCCAAGGGTAACACCGCCTTCAAAATTCATATTAGAATCAAATGGATTCTGTGCATTTTTAAAATTCCATTTTGTAGAGAAAGGATATTGAACATTAGGATTTCCTTTTCTATAGGTAGTTTCCTTAAATCCAAAAAATCCAGGCCCACCATCCTGTAATTTAAAATTCCCTTTATCAAAAGTCTGAAGATTAATCGAGCTTCCGATCCCTACATTGAAATAAGGTTTTCCAACATGCGTTTTTGAAACAATATCAATATTAGCTCCACCAAAATCACCAGAGAATCTTGGATTATAAACCTTATCAAGCGAAACATACTCAATCATGGAAGTTTTAAAAATCTCAAGATCCATGTTTTTAAATTCCGGGTTTTCTGACGGAATCTCCATGCTGTTCAAAGTAGTCCCGTTGTAACGATCTCCAAGACCTCTAACAAAGATTTGCCCGCTTCCTTCCTGTTTCAGTGTCCCCGTAGCTTTTGTAACAGCAGTTGCCACATCTCCGACACCTTGTTTGGATAACTGAGCTGCTCCTACCCGCTCAATCACTTCAACAGATTTTTTCTGAGCCTGGATGATATTCGACTCGCTGCTTTTTTTTGTGTTACCGATGATCTTAACTTCGTCGATTTTCTTTTCACCTTTCAGAGTATCCTGAGTGTTTTGTGCCAATAAAAGAGACATCGGCATACAAAGAAACAAAGCACTGATGCTTATTGTTTTTACTTTCATTTTTACTTTTCTTTTTTCTTCGTTGCCAAAGAAATGATATGAAAAGCAATCCGAATGTATAAGAATTTTTAAATATTCTTTAATTAAGCATTACGAAATACCGAATTATGTTAAATCAACTTTAACAGGTTAATACTTTTTAAAAATCTGTTCATTTATTGTTAAATTTGCAATAGATAAATTTATCTGCCAATTTTATTAAAACTTAATAGACCAATGAAAATCAATACATTAAGAACTTTAATAGTTATTCATATTTGATTTTTACCAAAATTTGAACTTAAATGGACTTAACTCAGGCAATAGAAACTTTACAATGTGGCGGAACCATACTTTACCCGACTGACACCATCTGGGGAATCGGCTGTGATGCGACCAATCCGGAAGCTATCAAAAAGATATTCGACATCAAGAAAAGAGAACCCAATAAATCCCTTATTATCTTAGTAGAGTCTGAGAAAAGATTACAAGATCTGGTAGATGTTCCGGAAATGGCCTGGCAAATCATCGATCTTAGTGAGAAACCGGTAACCATTGTTTACGAAAATCCCAAGAATCTTCCTAAAGAATTATTGGCCGAGGACGGAAGCGTAGGCATACGGATTGTGAAAAACGATTACTGCAAAAAACTGATTTCAAAACTTAACAAACCTCTCGTTTCAACATCGGCTAATCTCAGCGGACAAAAGTCGCCGATGAAATTCAGCGATATCTCATACGAAATCAAGAGTGCAGTTGATTATATTGTAGAAGATTTTCATGACAAGGTTTCGGAGTTTTCCGGCTCATCCGTTATCAAAGTCTGGAACAATAACCAAATCAAAATCCTCCGCGAATAAAAAAACCGGCGGATGACCTTTTGCAAGACCATCCGCCGGAAAAATAAACTATGAAAAAAAACTACTTTTTGTATTGACCATAATCACAAAAAGAATACCGCATCTTTTTTCATAGCAAAATGTCTGATTCTTAGCTTTTCAAACGAAATCAAAAGACAAAAAGTCTTGATTTTCAAAAATTTGGGGCGTATCTACATATTTTTCCCAGCAGCTTTTCCAAATCAAAAAATATGAAGACTGCGCCATCCGCTCATATCTTTTTCGTCGGCTCGCAAGTCGACAAAAAAGGATAACCGCTTCTATCGCTTACGCAGCTTCGCATAGTAGAAACTTTTCCCAAAAGAATTATCTTTGCAACAAATAATAAAACAAGAACTCCAATTACATTATTTGCTAAGTAAAACGGCTTTGCGTACTTAAAAGCAGTTAGTAGTTTAAATGAATCTTTGCGGACTTTGCGTTTAAATACTCATTTTTGAACTAATAAAATGTTTATCAACCTCAACCAAAATAAAAACCTCAAACTTTTCAAAATTATTTCTGAAGTGTCCGACAGAAACGGACAGTCTGTTTTCGCAGTAGGCGGATTCGTAAGGGATCTTCTGATGAAAAGAAAAGCATCAACCGACATCGATTTCGTTACAGAATCCAGCGGTATAGAACTCGCTGAAAGTATCGCCAAAGAGATTGACCCAAAAACAAAAGTGGCGGTTTTCAAAACTTATGGAACGGCAATGTTTCGTTACAAAGAGCTAGAGTTGGAATTTGTTGGCGCAAGAAAAGAAAGTTACAGCGAGGATTCCAGGAAGCCATCTGTCGAAACCGGAACTTTGGAAGACGATCAGAAACGCAGAGATTTTACCATTAATGCGATGGCGATTTCTCTTAACAAAGATAATTTCGGTGAATTGATTGATCCATTTGGTGGAATGCAGGATTTGTCCAACAAAACCCTGAGAACACCGCTGGAACCTCATCAAACTTATTCCGATGACCCTTTGAGAATGATGAGAGCCATCAGATTTGCAACTACATTGGATTTCGATATTGAAGACAATTCTCTAAAAGCTATTAAAGAAGAAGCAGAGCGAATGAAAATCGTTTCGATGGAACGTGTTATGGTTGAGTTCAACAAAATAATGCTTTCCGACAGACCTTCAAAAGGGTTGAAACTATTGGAAGAAACCGGGCTTCTGAATTATATTCTCCCGGAATTGGTTGCTCTTAAAGGCATCGAAGACATCGACGGACAAACACATAAAGATAATTTTTATCACACATTAGAAGTCGTTGACAATATTTCGGAAAATACAGATAAGCTTTGGCTTCGTTGGTCAGCATTGCTTCACGATATTGGAAAAGCACCGACCAAAAAGTTTGTAGAAGGAACAGGCTGGACATTTCACGGTCACGAATTTGTGGGTTCAAAAATGATAAAATCTATTTTCAAACGACTGAAACTGCCACTAGGAGCAGAACAAAAATATGTAGAGAAATTGGTAAGAATGCACGCCAGACCCATTGCCTTGATTACGGATGATGCTTCTGATTCTGCATTGAGAAGATTGCTTTTTGATTCCGGAGAAGATATGGAAGATCTTTTCACGCTTTGTAAATCGGACATCACGACAAAAAACTATTCTAAACAGGCTCGCTTCAAAAAGAATTTCGAATACGTTGCACAAAAGATAAAGGAAGTGGAAGAAAAAGACCAGGTCAGGAATTTCCAGCCACCCATTTCCGGAGAAGAGATTATGGAAATGTTTAATCTGAAACCAGGAAGAGAGATAGGAATTTTAAAAGAAAAAGTAAAAGAAGCGATTCTTGAAGGAGAAATTAAAAATGATAAAAATGAAGCGAGAGATTTTGTGATTGCTGAAGCGGAAAAATTAGGATTAAATTTGGTTTGATATGAATAAGACAGAACTAATTAAACTAATCAATCAAAAACTTTCCGAAAAAATCCAAAATTTCGAAAAACTGATTGCTGAAACCCGAGCTTCTAACAACGACACAAAAAGTTCGATGGGCGACAAGTACGAAACAGGAAGAGAAATGCTACAGCAGGAAATCAACAACCTACAGGTTCAGCTTAATGAAGTTTTGAAGCAACAGGATTTTCTAAAAACCATTCCTGTGAAAATTTCTGACAAAGCTGAAAAAGTAGCCATTGTAAAAACAGAAAGAGGTTTGTTTTTTATCTCAGTTTCTTTAGGCGAAATTACTTTTGAAAATCAAAAAATCATTTGCATTTCTCCGGAATCTCCATTAGCGAAAGCAATGAATGGAAAAAGAAAAAACGAAACCTTTTCAATCAATAACATCAATCAAAAAATTGAAAATATTTGCTAAAATTTTCCGTATTTTGTAACACATAATTATAGCTCACAATGCAAAACTACCTAGATCTACTTCAGCATATTTTAGATAACGGAACTGATAAGACCGACAGAACCGGAACCGGAACACGCAGCGTTTTTGGCTACCAGTTACGTTATGATCTATCGAAAGGATTTCCTTTG
Organism: Epilithonimonas pallida; assembly: GCF_900182975.1. Classification (NCBI taxonomy): domain Bacteria; kingdom Pseudomonadati; phylum Bacteroidota; class Flavobacteriia; order Flavobacteriales; family Weeksellaceae; genus Epilithonimonas; species Epilithonimonas pallida. The sequence continues at coordinate 91,974 of NZ_FXUO01000007.1, forward strand.
GTAACAACTAAAAAGGTTCATTTGAAATCTATTATTTATGAATTACTTTGGTTCATCAAAGGTGATACGAACATCAAATATCTGAAAGACAACGGTGTTTCTATTTGGGACGAATGGGCAGATGAAAACGGAGATCTTGGGCCGGTTTACGGCGCACAATGGAGAAGCTGGAACGGTGCCGACGGAAAAGTGGTTGACCAGTTTTCTGAAGTGATTGAGCAAATTAAAAAAAATCCGGATTCCCGCAGGTTAATCGTTTCCGCCTGGAATGCTGCTGAGATCCCGAATATGGCTTTGGCACCCTGTCATGCCTTGTTTCAGTTTTATGTAGCAGATGGAAAATTGTCGCTTCAACTTTACCAAAGAAGTGCTGATGTTTTCTTAGGCGTTCCTTTCAATATTGCAAGTTATGCGCTCTTATTAATGATGGTTGCGCAAGTTACAGGATTGGAAGTTGGCGATTATGTTCATACTTTTGGCGATGTTCATATTTACAATAATCATTTTGAGCAGGTTCAGAAACAACTTTCCAGAGAAACAAGACCTTTACCCACAATGAAACTGAATCCGGACATCAAAGATATTTTCGATTTTGATTTTGAAGATTTTACTTTGGAGAATTATGACCCGCATCCGGGGATTAAAGCGCCGGTGGCGATATAAAAACCAAGTGGGATTTCCCCACTTTTTTTGTAACAATTCTTTAAAATCAAGTACTTATAACACTTAAAATAAACATTGATATAAAAATTCGTAAGAATGAAAAAAATATTCATCGCGGCACTTTTCTTAGGTGCAATTTTTAATTCCAATGTTGCTTTTGCACAGACAGAAACTTCCGGCAGAACTGTTCCTTACAGAGCAACACACACCAAAACGACAGAACTGAAACATACCAAACTCAAAGTCAGTTTCGATTATCAGAAAGAACAGATGAACGGTGAAGAATGGCTGACAGCAAGTCCTTTCTTTTATGCAACCAACGAATTGGTTCTTGATGCAAAAGGAATGTTGATCCATGAAGTGGCTTTGGACAAAAATGGTTCTAAGTCACCACTTAAATTCGATTATAAAAACGATGTTCTGAAAATCACGCTTGATAAAACTTATCAAAAAAATCAGGATTACACTGTTTATATCAAATACACTGCCCGTCCCAATGAGGTAAAACAGGAAGGAAGCCTGGCAATCAGTGACGCAAAAGGTCTTTACTTCATCAATGCGCAAGGCAAAGATCCGGATAAGCCAACACAAATCTGGACTCAGGGAGAAACCGAATCTTCATCTGCCTGGTTTCCGACCATTGACAAATCCAACCAGAAAACTACACAGGAAATCTATATGACCGTTCCTGATAAATACGTTACACTTTCCAACGGAATTCTGAAAGATTCTCAAAAGGAATCAGGAAATATGAGAACGGACCATTGGGTAATGGACAAGAGACATTCAACCTACCTTTTCTTTATGGGCGTTGGGGAATATGCAATCGTAAAGGACAAATGGCGAAATATTCCTGTAGATTATTACATCGAGAAAGAATATGAACCTTATGCAAAACAAATCTATGGCAACACGCCAGAGATGATTGAATTCTTTTCTAAGAAATTAGGTTACGATTATCCTTGGGCAAAATATGCGCAAATCTCCGGAAGAGATTATGTTTCCGGCGCTATGGAGAATACAACTGCAACACTCCACGGAAGTGATATTTTGCAGAAGCCAGGACAGTTAATCGATGAAAATAAATGGGAGGACACTATTGCTCACGAGTTGTTTCACCATTGGTTCGGAGATTTGGTAACAGCAGAAAGCTGGAGTAATTTGACGGTTAATGAATCATTTGCCAATTACTCAGAATATCTCTGGAACGAATACAAATATGGAAAAGACCAGGCTGATTACCATCAAATGGAAGATGTGAATCATTACATCCATAACCCGGGAGATTTCAAAAAGGATTTGGTGAGATTTAATTACGCTTCCCGTGAAGATGTTTTCGATCTGGTTACTTATCAGAAAGGTGGCGGGATTCTTCATATGTTGAGAAATTATCTGGGTGATGATGCATTTTTTGCCGGGATGAATGATTATCTTAAAACCTACGAATATCAGAATGCCGAAGCTCATCAATTAAGATTATCATTCGAGAAGGTATCGGGAAAAGATCTGAATTGGTTTTTCAATCAATGGTATTTCGGAAGCGGGCATCCAAAACTGACTTATACTTCAACCTTCGAGCCTGTTAAAAAACAAGTTACTGTTGTCATCAACCAGTCCCAGGATCAGCCTTTCGAGTTTCCTTTAGCCATTGATGTGTATGATAATGGAAAACCAAAGCGTTTCAATGTTTGGGTAGATGCAAAAGCAAAAAACACCTTCACTTTTGATTCTTCTAAAACACCTGATTTGATTAATATCAATGCGGACGGAATTCTGGTTGCAGATATTACCGATACCAAAACACCGGAGCAAAGCCTTCTCCAATTCACAGGATCAAAAGAATATAAAAGCAAATCTATCGCTCTGAGCACCATCAAAGAAGACACTGCAAAAAATCCTGCCGGAATCAAGTTGCTGGCTGCAGCGCTGAAAGATCCATTCTTCAGAATCAGAGAGCAGGCATTGGAGCAAATTGATCTGACAATCCCTGACCAGGCAAAAGCTTTAACTGTAGAAGTTGAAAAATTAGCTTCAAATGATCCGAAAACTTTGGTTCAGGCAGCCGCGATCTCAGCTTTGGCAAAAACTAAAAATGCCAAGTACAGTCTGGTTTACGAAAAAGGACTGAATGCCGTTTCTAATGCCGTAAAAGGGGCTTCATTAGCGGGAATAGCTGAACTGGATCCTTCCAAAGCAGCAGCATCTTTGGATAAAATTGATTTGAATGGCGCATCGGAAGATCTGATGTCGAAACTGCTTCCGCTCATTGTCAAGAATAAAATCGAAAAACAAATGCCGGCTATCGGGACAACTGTTGCCTTCTACCCTTTTATCAAGTTTCAGGATCCTGCACTTGGTAAATCTGCAGAGGAAGGATACAACTGGATTATGTCATCCGACAACCTGGAAGCAACAGAGAAAGTAACCAAAGTTTTGGTTCAGGCTAAATCTCAAATGCCGGACAACCCGCAGATCAAAATGATGATCAGCCAAATGCTGAAAGACGGGCTGAACAAGAAAATGGAGGTGCTGAAAAACAATCCTAACAGCCCTACAATTAACCGTCAGATTGATGCCATTAATAAATCTATCGAAGCTTTTAAATAGAAATTAGAATAGAGATATACTTCACCTGTGTTCAATATGACAATTCTGTCATCTTACAACATCCTGAAGCCTTATTAGATCAACAAAGCCATCTCAATGAGATGGCTTTTTATAAAAAGTGATTTGAAGAATAAATCCCGCAGACCAAAATAGCAAAAAACACAAATGATGATGACAAGTATCCGCCAACCAATACTACAAGATCTACGGGAAAATAATAAAAAATCTAAAAACACTTAGCCCTTCTTCTGGAATGTTGCCAGCTTCAAGGCATCTTTTATCATTTTGCCGGGGCGGAATACCGCTTTTACACTTTTGATATTGGCAGCCGTCACCTCTTTCTCGGTTTCTGCACCCACACTGGATCCTCCGGCTTGTAATGTGAAATACTCTCCTACATAGACAATCTTGCCATCTGCGATATCCTGCGCAATCTTCTCGAAAGTACTTTCCAGAACGGCAAGGATATCGGCTTTTGAAACCGTGGACATTGTGCTGGCATGTTTGGCGAGATCAGATAGCGTTGTTTTACCATCACCTACGATATTAGCATAATACTTTGCAGGTGCATCCAGATTTCTTGGATTTTTACGGGCAACCGTGTTGAATTTAATAGACATTTTTTTGCGTTTTTAAATTAAAAATTAAATTTTATTGATGTGATAAAAGTATAAATTTTAATTAAACAAAAAAGCAAATTTCATTAAATATTTCAACTTGTAGATAAAAATCTACAAAATTGATTTAAAAACGTCAGGTGCTTTTGACCAAAACAACTTGACCTTTTTATTAAAACAACTTGACCTTTTTGATAAAACATCAAGTTGTTTTTAACCACCTGTGCAAACGCCCTGTTCATCGGACTTGCAGAAGGGTGTTTTTTTATCTTTTATTCATGTAATTTCTGATAACAAACAAGACGAACCTGCCTGACTTTAATTTACACAGCATCAATATCCAAGTCAGGGTTGGTAATTCGTTTCAAAATCACTTTCCGAAGGCGCTCCTCGTGCTCATCACCCCATTGTCCTATCGACGCAATGACGGGGATTAAGGTCATTCCGAACTCGGTAAGGCTATATTCCACTTTCGGGGGCACTACAGGATAAATCGTTTTTGTGACCAGCTCGTGATCCTCAAGTTCCTTCAGCTGAACATTTAAAACCCTGCGTGACGCATCCGGGATTTTTCGCTGCAACTCACTGGGTCTTTTATGGCCCTGATGAATAAACCAAAGCAAACGGATCTTCCATTTGCCATACAGCACTTCACCTATCAGGTCAAGTCCACAATTCAGGTTCGGAATTATTTTTCTCTCATACATATTGCAAAATTAAACGTATGTCTCATTTTGCGCAATAGGGGATCAATTTATCCCTATCTGAATCGTAAGTCCGTACTTGTGCAAACTGTTTTTATGACTCAATTTTGCCATATAACAATTGACAGAAAAATGGAACATTTTAATTTTAACAACGAACTATCAGGTCAGATTGCCCTGGTAACCGGAGGCACAAAAGGCGCAGGAAGAGCTATCGCAGAAAGACTTTTACAAGCGGGAGCAACAGTAATCATCTCGGCAAGAAATGCTCCTGACGATGGAAACAGCAATCTACATTTTGTTGCTGCCGATCTAAGCACAGCGGAAGGAACCAATAAAGTTATCGATGAAGTACTTACAAACTATGGAAGATTAGATATCCTGGTGAATAACCTTGGCGGATCATCCACACCTGCAGGCGGTTTTGCCGCACTCAGTGATGAAGATTGGGAGTCAATCCTGCAGGCCAACCTTTTAGCCCCAGTCCGTCTGGACAGAGGATTTCTGCCGCAGATGATCGATCGGAAAAGTGGCGTCATCATCCACATTGCTTCCATTCAGGGAAAACTTCCGCTTTATGATTCAACTTTACCTTACGCAGCTTCAAAAGCAGCATTGAGAAACTACAGCAAAAGCTTATCGAACGAAGTTACCCCAAAAGGCGTTCGTGTTCTGACTGTATCACCTGGATGGATCAATACTACAGCATCGGAAGCATGGCTGGGTGAAATTGCGAGAAATGCAAACACAACTGTAGAAGAAGCACAACAGGGTGTAATGGACGCACTGGGCGGAATACCTTTCGGAAGGCCTGCCGAACCGAAAGAAGTAGCTGAATTAGTAGGCTTTCTTGTGTCACCAAGAGCCGGCTATCTAACTGGAACTGAATTTGTAATCGACGGCGGCACAGTACCAACCATTTTATAATCTTAAAAAACAGAAAATATGGACTTACCAAAAGTAATCACAGAGTTAGTAAAAACACAGAATAGCTTTGACAGTATCGCCTATGCCCAATGTTTTACAGATACAGCCATAGTATTGGACGAGGGGAAGACGCATACAGGCAGAAAAGAAATCGAACAATGGATCGATAATGCCAATAAAGAATATAAAGCCACTATGGAACCGTTAGAATATGACGAAAAAGAAAGTATTCTATCGGCGAAAACTACGGGATCGTTTCCGGGAAGTCCGATTGTTTTGAAATATCATTTAAAATTCGAGGACGGACTTATCCAGTCGCTTAAAATTACCAGCTAGTGTGTAATGATTACTCTAGCAATTATAAACCGGTTTATCAATAGTTGATAACCCGGTTTTTTCACAACTCTTTCAACGGATCCCAAAAGAGTATTTTAAAATCTTTAATCTTCCAGTTTTCCTGCACCACAACATTTTCTTTTTCCAATCTTTCCCGGAACGAAGGAACCGATAATTTCCCTGAACTACTAATGACCCTGTGTGCCGGAACATCTTTGGGACATCCGCCCATCGCATTGCCAACGTGGCGGGAATGATTGGGATAGCCAACTGCTTTTGCAATAGCACCGTATGTGGATACCCTGCCTTTAGGGATCAGTCTTGTAACTTCGTAAACCTGTTGCTTGAATAGATCGTTCATTGTTAAAATTCTAGAAGTTTAAGCTTTAGCTGCACAGCAAAATTATCTTTAAAATTATTGTTGGCATAATGCCCGACTCTGTAAAAGAAACCTAAATTAAATCGGGAACTGAGGAAATTATTATATTCCAACCCGACCTCCTGATAAAGATGATCCAAAGGTGAAAACTCAAACTGATGATACTCCGGATTTTTCATATTACCGATGACTCCTTTATAGATAAAATCGAAGCTGGACGTGTTCTTTCCGAAACTTTTGAAATACCAGGGAATGCGGTGCGTGATAAAATACCCGGCAAATTTATCATTGAAATATTTCCCTGCAGTCATCGTAGCGAATCCAAGATAGGTCGTGAAATTGAAATTGGATAAGATACCCGTATTCTTATTAGAATCCAAACCTCCCATTTCGAAAGCGTGCCATATTGGTGCTTCGCCAAGATAATAACCACCATAAACTCTTGTCCCAGTATTTCCTAAAATGGTTCTGAACTGATGTGTGTATAAAACGTCCAATCTACTGTAATTGAAATCGCCGCCTAGAGTTTTATAGCCTTGCTCATAGTTGAAATAAACTTCGGGGAAATTCTGATCATAAGTATATTTACCAGCAGGCGTCATAATATTTTTAGTGTTCGGAGAGAATTTGATCGTCGCCAACGAGCTGAAGTTATCAAATCGACCGAACCGATTCATAAACTGATAATCGAACCCTGCTTCCTCCGTTTGTCTATTAGCAGAGACATTCAGCGTCAAAGAATTAGATAAATCAATCTGGTAACCAACACGAAAACCGTCGTATTTGTAATATTTATCGTTTTGGATAGACATCCCGGTATTGTTGATCGTCATCTTCATATTCCAAAGATTCTGACTGAATCTCCCCGAAGCGGCTACATCGTGGAAATATTCGACTCGGAAGAAAGAATTTCTTTCCAGAGTTGTTCGGAAATCGATTCCTGCACCATATTTCCAATCCCTGTCTTTGAAGCCGTAAGCCAAATAAACATCAGGCGAAATATAACGGTTAAAACGCTCATTCATCTTAAAACCAGCGCCCAATCTGAAACCTTCGTAACGGTTATACTTGGTTTGCAAAGGATCGATATCTACCATCCCAATGGTGAATTTCCCCCTTAATAAAGCCGTTAAAACTTTGACTTTGCTGTCCAATGTATATTTTTTTCCGATACTGTCAATCTTCACATAGGTCTGCTTTTCCCTGGTGGTGAGACTGTCGGTCCTATATTGATCCAATAATGATCCGTCCACATTCTGAACACCCATCGTATAACCTTTGAACTGTGACGCTTTGAACTCGACAGGTGTCTGGAAATCAAAATAATCGGCTTTCATATAAGCATAATTTCCAAATCTCTTGGTTTTGGACAATCGTTCTTTTTTCTCCTCAGCCGTTTCGTTATCTTTCTTTTTAACCGTCGAAAATTCTGATGAACCCATTTTGATTTTAAGGTTCTCGGTCTTCAGAAACCATTTGTTTTGAATCGGAATCCAAACCGAAGTGATGCTTCCGTCTGTTCTTACTTTGCTATTACTCTCGATTTTTTTGATGGCATAAGTTTCTTTGTCGATGTACAGATAACCGTTGTATTTTCTACGGTTAACAGGCACTTTGTAATCAACCTGTCGAAAACGTATTACGAAATTATCCCTGCCATCAATCTCGATGGAGTCTGTTAAAAAGTACCTGTAAAGGCTTCTGTTTTCAGGAAGAATTTCTCTCGGGATTTTGTCTCTGTTGGATCTTAGAGCCAGCATCTCGTAAACCGGATTTTTCAAGCCCGAGATTCTGTTATCCAGAATGTTGACTTTCTCACCATATTGTTTAGAATACAAAAACTGCATTGCACGCTCCCAAAGAAACATCTTGCTATCCTTGACGACCGACATCATCTGCTCGCCTTCTATCGAATCTTTTTTCTTTTTATCTTTCTGGGAAAACTCACGATTCGGAAGCTTTGATAATGAATCTTCTCTTGCATCTATGAATCTTCTGTATTCTCTGATGCTGTCCTCATCCACATCGTAAGACATTTTTTCATACGACTTGTAGGAATAAGAATCTAAGGCATTAGGAGAATTATCTTTGAATCTTCTGAAAACTTTATCTATGATTGCCAAAGCTCTCGGGTCGCTTTCGTTGGAAAGTGTTACGCCTTCTATCTCGTGGGTTTTGGCGTTTTCTCTGTCCAGTTCCAATTCCATTATTTTGTCAACAACAACTTCATCTCCTATAAACCCGTTGATTTCTACATCAACCTTGGAACATTTGGTTGTGAAAGCTGCCACACCTTTCTCATCGGTCTCTGTTATGTATTGATTATTACAATAGACTTTCGCGCCTTTGATCGGCTTATGATTGTCCGCTCTATAAACACTCAGCGTGCTTTGAGAAAAAACAATTGAGAAACAAAACAGAAAGGTTAAAGAAAAGATTTTGTTCATAGTTTAGTTTTATTAAGTAGTCAAAAAATTATCGTTATTGTTACGATATTTCTTCTTTCTAATTTACAAATTAATTTATTACAACAAATTACCTTATACAATATCAAGCCAAAGTCTATCTTATAAAGAAAAAACCGAACATTTTTCAACATTCGGTTTTATTGGTTTTAGTTTAAATTTAATTTTTATTGAAGTTCGAAGTAATTAAGATTAGCATTTCCAGCTTCAAAGTACAATCTCAATTTATTTTCTCCTTTTACCAAGTTGATGTTATTTACAGAAACTGTTTTCCAAGCTTTTCCTGTTGGAACTAGTTTTATACTGCCCAAATCATCGCCATTTTCTGTTTTGATGAACAATTCTGAAGCTTGAGTAGATTCATTATTATATCTGATGTTCAACTTATACTTCTTAGCCAGATTGCTATTCACAGTATATTGCAGCCACTCTCCTTTTTCAGTTTTCCCGACATAATATTTGTTGGTGATTTTATCATTACAAGCGTAGATATCAACGCCGTCATTTCTCATTTTATTTCCGGAGTTCCATTCTGTATGAGTTCCATTACTCACCCAAAGGTTTTGGAAATCATTATCAGAATAAGCACTTCCAAATCTTCCCAAATCATATTCCGTCGCAAAAATTCTTCCCGGGACTGCGTGGTTTTTGTAAGGTTTTGTAGTGTCATCATTTACCTGGCGAAACAATGCATCGATGACATCTTTTTTAACCTCTACATTTTCCAGTTTGTAATTGTCAGCGATTTTCATCAAAGCTTTTTTAGCAAAATCTTTAGTTGGTTTAGTTCCACCATTTTTCCAGTAATTAAGTAATTTTTGATAATCCGGAGTGATTTTCACATTGGTTACACCGGCGATATTATCAATCTTTTTCATTGGCCAGTAAGCGTAGCCGATGTTATTTTTTAATAATAATTGATTCAGTTCTGTAAACCAAACGTTGGAATTTTCTCCGGTTTCGCCTAACCAAGCTGGAACATTTAGTTTTTCTCTTAGATCGATAATATTCTGGATAGCATCTTGAGAATTAGTTGTCCAATATTTGTGGAAACTTAAAACTAAATTATCATCCCAAAGTTTCGGTAAACCATTGTAATTATTTCCCCAACCGTTACCTTCCAAAATGATAATGTGCTTTTTATCGACCTGGCGAATGGCTTCCGTAATATCTTTCTGAAGCTTCCAAAGTGGCGCGTTAGACATCTCGTCGGTTCCATTCGGATTTTTTCCTGTGAACGGATAGTTAGGTTCGTTAATCAAATCGTAGCCGCCAATCCATTCCTTATCTTTATAGCGTTCTGCCAGTTTTTTCCAAAGCGCGACTGTTTTTTTCTGATTCTCTTCGCTTTGCCAAAGATTAGGTTTTGACTTGTCGTTATCCGAGATATTGGCATCGTTACCTTGACCTCCGGGCGCTGCATGAAGATCGAGAATCAAATAGATTTTGTTGTCCTCGCACCATTTCAAAAGGTTATCCGTCATTTGGAAACCTTCTTCCAACCAAGTATTCTGTCCTTTCACAGGTTCTTTTTCGATTGGTAAAGTGTAAAGATTATAATGCATCGGAAGTCTTATAGAATTGAATCCCCATTTTGCTAAAGAATCGATGTCTTTTTTAGTAATTCCGTTTTTGAGATAAGCTTTGTAGAATTCGTCTTTTCCATCTTCACCAGCTACTTCTGCAATCTTTTCTTTGATTTGATATTGAGGTCCTGCAAAATCCGCAGTCTTCAGCATATAACCTTCCTGAAGCATCCAACCGCCCAGTCCGAGACCTTTCAAATAAACATTTTCTCCTTTAGAATTGACAATTTTTTGACCTTGAGTCTTTAAAAAGCCTTGAGCTGTCCCAAATTGAGACAATAAAAGTGTGCAAAACACGGCAGTTCTTAACATAATTTCATTTTCAACTAATATAAAACTATTTTCTCAGTGGACAAATGATTTGAAAAATTAAATTTTTATGAGGATAGTTGAGAATGATCGGATATGGTTTGCAGATTATTTTTTTTAAATAAATATCTGAAGCAGTTAATGTTTCTCACAAATTTAGCAAATTATGCAGATGAAAAATCTGCTAAATCCGCCAAATCTGCGAGCGTAATTAGATTATGTAAACAAATTAGATTATCCGAACTTCATATTTTGAATTCTAACCGCATTGAGAATCGCCAACAACGCAACACCAACATCTGCAAAAACGGCTTCCCACATATTCGCCAAACCGCCGGCGCCTAAAATCAGGACAACCACTTTGACTCCAAAAGCTAAAAATATGTTCTGATAAACAATCTTTTTAGTTTCTTTTCCGATTTTGATCGCGGTTGCAATTTTCGAAGGCTGATCTGTTTGAATCACAACATCAGCTGTTTCAATCGCAGCATCGGAACCTAATCCTCCCATTGCCATTCCGACATCACTCAAAGCCAAAACCGGCGCATCGTTGATTCCGTCTCCGACAAAAGCGACAACTTCTTTCGGATTGCTTTTCAAATTTTCCAGTTTTTCAACTTTTCCTTCCGGAAGCAAGCCTCCAAAAGCAGAATCGATTCCTAGTTTTTTAGCAATATTCTGAGTCAGAGAATCTTTATCGCCGCTTAACATCACCGTTTTAATGCCATTATTTTTCAGATTGTTGATAGCCGATTCCGAATCGTCTTTTACTTCATCAGAAATTGTGATGTAACCTTTATATTCGTTATCAATGGCTAAAACTACTGTTGTCTCTACAATTTCTTCCAAAAATTCCGGATAATTGATATTAAAGGTTTTCAGCAGTTTTGTATTTCCGGCAAGAATCCTTTGCTGGTTGATAACCGCCTTGATTCCTTTTCCGGAAATCTCTTCTACAGATTCCGGAATCTGATCAGAAGGATGAAACTCTGAAACTGCTTTTGCAATAGGATGTGTCGAATGACTCTCAACTGATGATAAAATAGACAGAAAATCGTCTTTCGAAATGTTCTCCGGAACAATATCCTGAACTTTGAAAACACCTTTCGTCAATGTTCCGGTTTTGTCCATTACAACCGTTGTTACATTCGCAATAATATCCAAAAAGTTGGAACCTTTGAACAAAATTCCGTTTCGGGAAGCAGCGCCAATGCCTCCAAAATAGCCTAAAGGAATAGAAATCACCAAAGCACAAGGGCAAGAAATCACGAGAAAAACCAAACCTCTATATAGCCAATCTCTGAAGATATAATTCTCAACAAAAACATAGGGAACAAGCGTTACCAAAAGTGCTAAAACGAAAACAATTGGCGTATAGATCTTTGCAAATCTTCTGATGAATAATTCGGTTTTGGCTTTTCTGGAACTTGCGTCCTGAACCATTTGGAGAATTCTGACAATCGAGCTGTTCTCAAATAATCTGGTAGTTTCGATTTCGATGACTTGGTCAAGATTCAGCATTCCTGCAAGCACTTCTTCGGATTTTTGAATTGATGAAGGTTTGCTCTCACCTGTCAAAGCTGATGTATTGAGACTTGCTTTTTCAGATAACAAAATCCCGTCTAGTGGAATCTTCTCTCCTACTTTCACCTGAATTTTTTCTCCGACTTTAACATCTTCCGGCGAAATCGTCTGCCAAATTCCTTCCCGAAAAACAGTGGCTTCTTTTGGGCGGACATCCAGTAATGATTTAATATTATTTCTAGCTCTGTTAACCGCAGATTCCTGGAACATCTCGCCAACTGTATAAAATAGCATGACCGCAACACCTTCCGGAAATTCTCCAATTGCAAAAGCCCCAATCGTTGCAATTCCCATCAAAGAAAACTCATTGAAAAAATCTAACTTTCCAGCTAATTCAAAAGCTTCCCGGAAAACTGAAAATGCTACCAGAATGTATGAAATAAAATACCATCCAAATCTTAACCAAACGTTCTCAGTAAACCAATCGGCTTTGATCCAGAAATCCAGAATCAGTCCTGAAAAAAATATAACCAGACTTATAATCAATGCTATTTTTGAATTGCTGTGATTGTGGTCATGATCGTCATGATTATGCTGATGAGTGTGTTCTTTTTCGTGGTCTGTTTCGCAACATCCGCTGCTACAATTCGCCATAATTTGTAATGTTTCTAAACAAAGTTAAGGTTTTTAATGGATGTGGAATCCAATTTTGATAGTGAATTTTATGATAAATGCTGAATCTAGCGAAGCTGCGTAAGGGATAGTAACGGAAATCCTTTTTTGCGCCGGCCTTGCGGTTGGAAAGATTGGCTCCGCCGAACCACTACGTTAGGTTTGCAGCGGATAGCCCGAGCCGAGCCGCGGCCAATGCCGTGGCAAGGGATACATCCAAAAAAGTAAAATTTAATTGACAGATTGTATTGCAGTTATGAAAATTATTTTTATTTTTGCAACCTGTTAATCAACCTCTGACGAAGGACGTGAATGTTGCTTAGCTTGACAAAACAAATTTTTTTTATAAAAAATGGATTTATTAAAGTACGTACAGGACAAGTACATTACGAAAAAAGAATTCCCAGAATTCAAAGCCGGTGACACCATCACGGTTTACTACGAAATTAAAGAAGGTCAGAAAACCAGAACTCAGTTTTTCAAAGGAACTGTGATCCAATTGAGAGGAACTGGAGCTACAAAAACTTTCACTATCAGAAAAATGAGTGGCGATGTTGGTGTAGAAAGAGTTTTCCCAATCAACATGCCTGCACTTCAGAAAATTGAAGTTAACAGACAAGGTAAAGTTAGAAGAGCTAGAATCTACTACTTCCGTGATCTTAGAGGTAAAAAAGCAAGAATCAAAGATAAGTCTTATACTAAGAAATAATCTTGAGACTTTCTCAAAAATACAAAACCAGCAAATTGATTTGCTGGTTTTTTTGTAAATAAAAGCCTACAAATTTGTAAGCTTTTCTTTTATTTAGATTACTCCTAATTCTTTTCCCACTTTTTCAAAAGCGGCAATGGCCTTATCCAGATGTTCCCTGGTGTGAGCTGCCGATAGCTGAACTCTGATTCTGGCTTTTCCTTTCGGAACAACAGGATAAAAGAACCCGATCACATAAATATCTTCCGCTAAAAGTTTCTCCGCCATTTCCTGTGCTAATTTAGCATCGTATAACATTACCGGAACAATAGCAGCATCGCCGTTTGGAATATCGAATCCTTTAGCTTTCATTTCTTTTCTGAAATATTCTGCGTTTTCCATAACTTTATCCCTTAAAGAAGTGTCGTCGGAAATCATATCCAAAACTTTGGAAGCGGCACCAACAATTCCCGGAGCTAATGAGTTAGAAAATAAATAAGGACGAGAACGTTGTCTCAACATATCTATGATTTCTTTTTTTCCTGAAGTAAATCCACCCAATGCACCTCCTAAAGCTTTTCCTAAAGTTGAAGTAATGATATCTACTCTGCCCATAACACCATTAGCCTCGTGGGTTCCACGACCTGTTTTTCCGATAAAACCTGTTGCGTGAGAATCATCAACCATAACCAAAGCATCATATTTATCTGCCAAATCGCAAACACCTTTTAGGTCAGCCACGATTCCGTCCATAGAGAAAACACCGTCCGTCACAATGATTTTGAATCTGTGATTTTTTTCAGAAGCCGCAATCAATTGTGCTTCCAGATCTTCCATATTATTGTTTTTGTAACGATACCTTGCAGATTTACATAACCTTACTCCGTCGATAATAGAAGCGTGATTCAGCTCATCGGAGATAATTGCATCTTCTTCCGAGAATAATGGTTCAAAAACGCCTCCATTGGCATCAAAACAAGCGGCGTAAAGAATTGTGTCTTCCATTCCCAAGAAATTAGATATCTTAGCTTCCAAATCTTTATGAATATCCTGAGTTCCACAGATGAAACGAACCGATGACATCCCATAACCGTGGGATTCAATGGCATCTTGTGACGCTTTCATCACTTCCGGATTGTTGGACAATCCCAAATAATTGTTGGCACAAAAGTTCATAAGCTTTTTCCCACCAACTTCTATCTCAGCACTTTGTTGCGATGTAATGATTCTTTCTCTTTTGAAAAGTCCGTCGTTTTCTATGTTTTTTAATTCGTTTGTGATGTTCTCAAGGAATTTTTTTGATATCATTTTTATTGATTTTCGATTTTAACAAAAATAAAAAAAGCACCGTAATAAAGTGCTTTTTTGAATGTTTTTATTTTTTATTCCTTTATAATTTTGATAGTCTGCTGATTAAATTTCAAAATATAAGTTCCTTTAACAAAAGCCGAAATATTGATCTCTGAATCCGGATTCGCAATTCCGTTTTTAATTAGTTTTCCGTCAATTGAGAAAATCTCATAATCGGTTGATTTTTCTAAACCTGAGATCTTGATAAAAGATTTTGCAGGATTTGGATAAACGTTATTACTTTTTTGATTGATGTCACTTACGGCAAGATTATTATCTTTTGTAACTGTAGATCCTTTTGTCAATATCTGCCTGTCATAATTAAAGCTAACATTAGTAACATCAAAACCGACATCCTGAGTAAAATATTGATTATTAGAAGTATGATCCAAGACAAAATAAGCTGTCTGTCCGCCAGAACCGCTTACCCTGATCGGTAAAGGCATTTCATAAAAAGCAACTGTTGGAGAGCTGGTGGTCTGACCAACCAGAAACGTTAGTTTTTTGGTATTGATATTTTGAGTCCATCTTATCTGATATATTGGGTAGCCTTCTCCAAAAATCCAGTCATTAAAAAATTCGGTAAAATTTTTTCCTGTAAAAGAGGTGGCAAAATCCCTAAAGTCAGTTGTTTTCACATAATTATAAGCAAAAGCAGGATTATTCTGATAAGCATTCAACAAGGCATAAAATTGATTGTCTCCAAGAACCCATTTCATCATCCTAAGAACATAACCACCTTTACCATAAGATAACCTTCCATTAAAAATCCTATTAAAATTCAAATCACTATCCGGGATGTAAACACTTCCACCAGGATCACTTGTGATAAAATCAATTTCGTTGGACAAAAAAGTCTGAAATTGTGATGTAGTCATTAGCAATGTTTCATTTGTCAAATGTTCGCCAAAAGTTGCAAAGCCTTCATTCAGCCAGATATCATTCCATGCGCCGCAAGTTAATTTATCTCCAAACCATTGATGCGCCAATTCGTGAGCAATCAATCTTTGGTTGAATCCTCCCATTGATGTCATTGTTGCGTGTTCCATTCCGCCACCCCAATTAAACTGCATGTGTCCATATTTTTCGTTTCTGTAAGGATATAAACCAAAATGATCTTCAAAGTTTTGCATACATGTACTTGTCCAATTCAGTGTTGATTGTGTAGAGGAAGTAGCAAAACCGGGATAAACGTAGTTAAGAAACGGAAAAGATCCATTGGATGTCGTGATTGTAGAGTTCAACTTAGTATAATTAGAAATTCCTAAAGCAAAAAGATAAGCCGGAATCGGATAATTGGTCTGCCAATAAGTGAGTTTTCTTCCGTTTCCTAAAATAGTCTCAGACATCAGTTTTCCATTAGAGCCAACCGTGTATTCAGCGGGTGTGGTAATTTTGATATCCAGCTTTTCAATTTTATCATTCATGCTTTGCTTTGTCGGCCACCATTCTTTTGCACCAAAAGGTTCTGATAAAGTTGCCAGAACAGAATCTCCTGCAGTTGTGAAATCTGCGACAAAAGCATCTGAACTTCCATCCGGAACTCCGCTGTATGTTATTGATAAAGAATCTGTTGTTTGAGCAGACAGAGCTGCCGGAAAATTAATTTTGATTTCATCGGTATTCAGTTGTTGGAAAGTCAGATTCTGTCCGTGATATTTTACATTAGAAACTGTCAGATTATTAGCCAGATCAAAATAAATATCAGCTGAATTCTGCAACATTTTGAAATGAGAAGTCACAGTTCCTGAAACATACTGCTGTGCAGGGTCCAAGTCCAGTTCCAATCTTACATATTGCAGATCATAGTTCAAAGTGTTAGGATTAATATTGACATCTAAGATGGATCTGGATGCAGATTTTTTTTCAGATTCTATTAATTCCTTCCTTTCGTTATCAAATTGCCCAAAAACAGAATTAATTGTCAGTAAAACCATTAACAATCCATATAATTGTTTCATTTTATTTAATTTTATTCAAAGCTACAAAAAAAACTCATCCCGAAGAGATGAGTTTTTAAATTATAAATCATTGATTATTACAAATCTAAAGTCGGATCCAGCAACTGTTCCATTCTGTCTTTTACCTGATTCACAGATCCAGAAAATTTATTGATCAGCAAAGAAAAAACGAGTGTTTTGTTGCTTCTTGTTTTGATGTAACCTGCCAGACATTTTACACCATTCAGCGTTCCTGTTTTTGCAAAAATCTGTCCGTTGGAATTGACCATAAACATATGCTTCAATGTACCAGATTGTCCGGCAATTGGCAAAGATTCAAAATATTCTTTATAATAAGGTGACTTCATCATCTTAGCTAAAAATTTAGCCTGAGAAATCGGTGTTACCGTATGAGCTTTCGATAATCCGCTTCCGTCCATATAATTAAGACCATTCAAATCAAAACCTATGGACTGCAAATGTTCTGTTACAACCTGTCTTCCCGATTCTATCGTCTGATCGCCCAATTTTTGAAAGCCATTAGATTTCAATAATGCTTCGGCATAACCATTGTCACTTCTTTGATTGGTGTAATTGACGATTTCTGCCAAAGTCGGAGATTTATAAGTAGTCAGAATTTCCCGTGGTTCCGGTTCTCTGTCAACAATTTTCGGCGTTACTTTTCCAACGACAGTAATCTTATTTTTAAGCAGGCTTTCTCTTAATTTATTTGCCAGAAAAGCTGGTGGTTCGGCTACTTTAGTGGTGACCCAGGCACCTTCAAATTTATCGGCATAAACCAGTTTGTTAGCGTAAGGAGAGATATAAAAATACTTTTTCTGCTGATTAAAAGGATTATTAGACTGGTTGATCAGCAATTTTTCGTTTCTTGGATCGATATCTTTTGTCGTTCCTACAGGCAGATAGTAATTCTTCTGTTCCAGCCAAACCACATTCTGCGGAAGTTCCTGTCTTTTATTCTCCTTAAAGACTGCAGTCTGGATGACAATATCTCCTGTGACTTTTTTAATCCCTTTTTCCCGAATCGCATCCATATACTGACTAACGATCTGTCCGTAGCTTGCTGCGCCACCTCGGTTTCCACCTAATGACGGATCACCGCTTCCTACGATGTAGAGATTTCCTGTCAAAACACCGTCAGCATCAATACTTCCGGAATATTCTAACTGAGTGTTCCATCGATATTGCGTCCCTAACAAAGCAAATGCGGTTTCAGTTGTCAGTAATTTGGTTGTAGAAGCCGGAATCAACGGAGCTGTCTCGTTATAAGCCGTAACAATTTTTTCCGTTTTCGGATCATACACTACAAATCCCCAGTTCGCATTTCTTAGAACCGGATCTGTAAACATCTTATTGATATTAAATTCAATCTGTTCTTTTGGAGAAAGCAGCGCCTTTTCTGCGGTGACATCCTTAACAAGATTCTGCTGGTCAGCAACTTGCGGATATGTAGAAACTGCGACGCTTCCTTGCGAAAAAACAAATGAGGAAATACCAATTGAGATAATTGAAAAGTAATTTCTTAATTTATTCATTCTCAAACGAATTACAATTTTGTTGAATTATTATTAATAATAAATTTTATAGAACTAAATCTTATTCTCAAAACGAAGTAAAATTAGAGAATATTGCCAAGGGTTTTACAGTTGACCGTAATAAAAAATTGGAAATTGCGTTAAAAATTGTTAAAAATCAACAAACAAATCTTTTTTCACGGATTTGTAAGCCGTAATTTCATCAAACTCATCAAAAGATTTTAAGAGTAATTCTTTATAGACTTTATAGTTTTTATTTTTAGGAAATTTGAGAAGAATCTGATATTGATAAAGATTATTAAGCCTTGCTATAGGTGACTTTTCCGGGCCAAGAACACATTCTTCCGGAATGTATTTTCTGAGAATCGAACCTAAAAACTGAGAAGCACGGTTAATTTTGTCTTCTTTTCTGTGTTTCAGTTCAATCATTATTAATTTCACAAATGGTGGATAGAGAAACTTTTTCCTTTCATCAAGAAAATAATTATAAATCTCTTTAACATTCTGATTTTTAATCAATTCAAAAACAGAATGTGACGGATTATAAGTCTGAATGAGAATTTTCCCGTTTCCGGACACACGTCCTGCGCGTCCTGCAACCTGGGTAATCAATTGATATGCCCGCTCTTCCGCACGAAAGTCCTGAACATGGATCAGAGCATCTGCCTTTGGAATCGCCACCAATTCTATATTATCAAAATCCAGACCTTTGGATATCATTTGCGTTCCAACCAAGATATCGGTTTCGCCGTTCTCTAGCTTTTCATAGAGCTTTTCGTAAGCAAATTTCTTTCGCATCGAGTCAACATCCATTCTGTCCACTTCCGAATCAGAGAATATATTTTTGGTTTCCTCTTCGATTTGTTCAACGCCAACACCTCTTGTATTCAGGTTTTCACCGTGACAGCTTGGACAAACCGTTGGTTTTCCGGAACGGTGGCCGCAATAATGACACTTCAGCTCATTCGAAGCTTTGTGATAGGTCATTACCACATCACAATTACTACAATAAGTGACGTGGCCGCAAGTTTCACATTCGATGACATTCGCATAACCACGGCGATTATGAAGAATAATCGTTTGCTTTTTATGATCGAGTTGAAGATTGATTTCTTCAACCATTTTTTGACTGAAATTCCCAACAATTTTCTTCTGATTTTGCGCTTCTTTGATATCGATGATTTCAAATTTCGGCAAATCCACTTTCCCAAATCTTTTATTAAGAGCCACATAACGCAATTTATCCTTCATCGCCAAGTCGTAACTTTCTAAAGAAGGCGTTGCTGAACCTAAAATCAATTTGGATTGATAAAATTCTGCCAGCATCATCGCAGAATCTTTCGCATTGAAAAAGAAGTACTGGTCTCTTTGTCTGTAAGCCGAATCGTGTTCTTCATCAACAATGATTAATCCCAGATTTTCAAATGGTAAAAACAACGAATTGCGCGTTCCAATCAGGATTTGAAGCTCATTATTTTTGATTTTTTTCCAGACCTCTACTCTTTCAAAATCAGTCAGTTTATTATGATAAAAACCTAGTTTTTTGCCGTATTTTTTTTCCAGACGGATTGTGATTTGTTTGGTCAAGGCGATCTCTGGCAAAAGCAAAAGAACATTTTTTCCGGAGTTGACGCAGTCTTCAATCTTCTCAAGATAAATGTGCGTTTTTCCCGATGAAGTCACACCGTGAAGCAGCACATTTTTCTCTTCTTCAAAAGCCTGATTGATTTCCGAAATGGCGATTTTCTGATTATCTGTCAGTTTTTCAATATCTTCAATCTCGCCTTCATAAGAATCGATTCTGTCTTTTTCAAGAAAATATTCTGTGACCCAGCCCTTTTCTACCAAGGATTTCAGTTGTTGATTGACAAAATTGCCTTCATCAAAAACCAAAGATTTCCTGATTGGATTTTCCGGATTATCAATTTGTTTTGAAAGGATATTTAAGAATAAATCTTTTTGTTTTTTGGCTTTATCCAGTTTCAAAAGAATCATTGCCAGATTCTCAGAAACCAGCGCTTCGTCATTGATTTTCAGGTAGGCAATTTCTTTTGCTTTATATTTTTCAGTGATTTTTTCATCGACTGAAATGTAGCGTTCATCAATCAGCGAATTGATGGTTTTAATGATTTCTTTTTTCGGGATGAAGGCTTCGATCTCTTGCAAATTCAGCATTTGTCGAACTTCCAAAGCTTGGAGAAGATACGTTTCGTTCGCGTCCAGATTTTGCCAGTCAATGGTTCTTTCGGATAATAATCTGACGTATGTTTCACTTTCCAGCTTGAGAGAAGACGGAAATGCCAAACGGTAAATTTCGCCCAGATTGCAGAGATAATAAGAACTCATCCAGTTCCAGAATCCCAGTTGTTGTTTCGGAACAATCGGTTGATTGTCTAATAGACTGATAATGTCTTTCGGAACAAATGTTTCTTCAAAATCATCGAACAGTTCCGCAACAATCCCTGTGTAGATTTTCTTCCCACGAAACGGAACCAAAACCCGCATTCCAACTTCAATTTTCTCTAAAAAATCTACCGGAACTTTGTACGTGAAAGTTCCTTTAAGATTGAGTGGAAGAATGATTTGAGCGAATTGCAATTTGTTATATTTTTAACGCAAAGTGCGCAAAGATTTTTTATTAATTATTGAGAATATTTTAAGATCACAAAGCCGTTAAACTTAGCCAATAAATACTAATTTAAATTCAATGACAATCATTTATCACTTATAACCTAAACCGTATAACTCTGGAAGGCCTCTTCCAAACTAGCGAATTTTCCTTTGAATTCTGAAATTGGAGAATCCTGGATGATATTGCCTTGATGAATCAAAATCACGCGCGAGCAAAGCGCTTCAACTTCCTGCATTATATGCGTGGACAAAATCACGGTTTTTGCTTTTCCGATTTCTTTGATGACATTTCGGATTTCTATGATTTGATTCGGATCAAGTCCGTTAGTTGGTTCGTCCAAAATCAACAAATCCGGCTCGTGAAGAATGGCTTGCGCTAATCCAACACGTTGTTTGTAACCTTTAGAAAGTTGGCCGATTTTCTTTGATTTTTCCGGTGTAATCCCAACCAAATCGATAACCTGTTCTACTCTTTCTTTTTTGATATTATGAAGATTCGCGACGAATTGAAGATATTCTTTCACAAACATCTCGTTGTAAAGCGGATTATTTTCCGGAAGGAAACCGATTTTCTTTTTGGATTCGATTTCGTTTTCTGAAATACTTTTTTCGTCCAAAAGAATCTCGCCTTCATCAATTTTCAGAACGCCTGTTATGGATTTCATCAGCGTGGATTTTCCTGCGCCGTTTGGTCCGAGTAATCCGATAATCTCGTTATTGGCAATCGTTATGTTGATATCATTGAGCGCAACTTGCTCTCCGAATTTTTTGGTAAGTCCTGAAATTTTTAAAGACATTCTTGTTCTTTTATTGTTACAAAATTATGAAAATTGATTGGTTTTATTTTAACGCAAAGAGCCTAAAGATTTTTATACAACATCAAACATATTTTTGAAGTTCACAACGCAATGAAAGTATTCTAATTTACTTTGACTGTCTACTTAATACCTTTGATTGTTTACTCAACTCTTCTGATTGTCTACTCGAGACCTCTAACAGTCTACTTGACTCGTGTAACAATCTACTTGACCTCTGTAATAGTCTACTCGACTCCTGTAACAATCTACTTGACCTCTGTAATAGTCTACTTAACTCCTTTAATTGTTTACTTAACTCGTGTAAAAGTCTACTTAAACTTTGTAACAGTCTACTTTGCTTCTGTAACAGTCTACTTAACTCGTGTAAAAATCTACTTAAACTCTGTAACAGTCATCTCAGTTTATTTTCAATTTATTCCTGTTACCTTTACTTTTTTCTGTAACATTTTTTTGATATCATTACTAACCGGATAGAGTTAAAGCAAAAATGGGTTCGTCTGAGAAAGAATTTTTAGAAAAAATCGATAAACATAAAGGAATCATCTTCAAGATTTCCAAAATGTATATGGATAATCGTGATGATCAGAATGACCTTTTTCAGGAGATTGTTTATCAGGTTTGGAAGTCTTTTTCGACATTCGAAGGTAAAAGTGAATTCTCAACCTGGCTTTACAGAATTGCGCTGAACACAGCAATTATCTTTCTGAAATCTGAGAAAAAACGGAACTTCATTCAAAATGATGATGTCTCACTTTACAAAATAAAAGAAGACGAATACAACCACGAAGACGAACAAAAACTGAAAGTGATGTACGAATCTATCCAAAAACTGAACCCGATTGACAAAGCTCTGATCTTCTATTACCTGGAAGATTTCTCGGGGAAAGAAATGGCAGAACAAATGGGAATCTCGGAAGGAAACGCAAGAGTGAAGCTGAACCGTGCGAAAGAAAAGTTAAAGGAATTAATTAATAAAGAGGCTTCGAGAGCGTCAGCCTGACAGCCAACAACTCAGCTCAGACCAACAATCAACTATAACTATCAAAGATATGGACTTAGATAATCTTAAATCACTTTGGAATAAAGAAGATGTTTCCGAAACACCGGAAATCTCTACTGAAAGACAAAAAGAAATACATCTGCCTCTGGAAAAAATCAGAAAAAATATGCGCAATGAATTTTGGTCAACCATTATTCTTTTACCAATAGTTTTAATCGCCATTTGGTTTTTCAATATACCATTTCGTTTTAGGCTTTACATCGAAGTTCTGGTGGCCTCAATGACTTTGGTGACGGTTTTCTTCTTTAGCAAATTCTTTAAACTTTATAGGGAAATCAGCAATCCGACTTTAGGAACTTATGATTCTCTGAAGGATTTATTTCATCAATTTGAATTGAACAAGCAATATTACCTTTCGTTCTATCTGAGCTTTGTTCCATTTTTTGTTTGTGAAATCATCATCATTACAGAATCGATTCCTTATTCACATCAATATACGGACGGACTATTAGCTGTCAAATTCATCATTTCCATTTTGTTTGGATTATTTGCACTCTATTTTTTTGGAAATTGGTGGTTCAAACATTTTTATGGAAAATACATCGATAAAATCAAAAAACTGGTTGAAGACTTAAAATAAAAATATATATTTTTTTTGTATTCTAAAAATTAATAAGTTAAATTGCTACTGATTTACAGCATAATAAACAATTATTAATATGAAAAAAATATATCTGCTTAAAAGTTTCCTGCTGGTTGTATGTTTAATAATATTTGGAAATATAGAAACGAAGGGACAGAATGTAACCCTCAATTTCGATGAGCCGTTTGGCACAAAAAACTGGACAGAAGATGGTTACAATTGGAGCTGGGATCAGTCCGGTTGGGATAACATTAGAAACTACAATCCTAAAAGTGGAACAGGGCATGGCGCAACCGCCAGTGAGTATAGTTCAAAACTCAGCACAACCAAAAACATCAATATATACGGAGTCTGGATATATTGTTTTATAAGTAATACTAATGATTTAGAATACCTCAATTTAAAAGGATATGATATCAACGGAAATGTCTTATACTCCAAGTCTCTTCCTCCTACAACATTTCTTTCAAATTTTGATTATCAATATATTGTTTTAAATTGGACTAATGTTAAAAGTTTTGCCGTAGAATACAAAAAAGGAAGCCAAGTACAGCCTGGACCGTCTGTATATTACGATGATTTGGTCTATTCCATCAATGAAACTCTGTCAGCAGAGGACGCATCTAGTGAAGAAGCAGTTTCAATATATCCAAACCCCGTTAAGAAAAATCTTACAATAGACACAAAAAAACCTTTCTTATCTGCAGAAGTCTATAATGTAAACGGACAAGTTCTAAAAATTTCTAATAGCAAGAATATTGACTTATCAAAATTGGAAAAAGGAAATTATGTTGTAAAAGTTAAAACAGACAACAATGTTATTTCAAAAAAAATTATAAAAGAATAATTTTTACAATTATTCATCACAAACCCTCCAGTTTAAACTTCCGGAGGGTTCATTTTTAAATGAAGAAAAAACCAATTTCCATAAGCTGAAAATTTTTGTAAATTTGCACACTTATGGGACAAATCCTAGCCATTGACTACGGAAAAGTGAGAACGGGAATCGCCGCAACGGACGACCTGCAAATTATTGCGAGTGGGCTTGCAACGGTTGAGACTTCAAAACTTGTAGATTTTTTGAAAAAATATTTTTCCGAAAATAACGTGGACGAAGTTGTCATAGGACTTCCCACAGATTTGAAAGGAAACATGTCCGAAATCGAAACTGATATTCAGAAATTTATTTCGGTATTTGAGAAGGATTTCCCTGATAACAAAATCAATCGTCTGGATGAACGTTTCACTTCCAAAATGGCTTCTTTTTTCATTAGCCAAAGCGGAAAGAACAAAAAGCAGAGGCAGGAAAAAGGATTGATTGACAAAGTAAGTGCAACAATATTGTTGCAAAATTTTTTAGAACAAAAAAGATGATTTTACCAATTAGAGCTTTCGGAGATTCCGTTTTGAGAAAAAAAGCACATGAGATCGAAAAAGATTATCCTGAGCTTCAAAATTTGATTGACAATATGTTCGAGACCATGTACGGTGCCAATGGAATTGGCTTGGCTGCACCACAGATTGGTTTGGATATCAGACTTTTTGTTGTGGATGTTTCTCCTCTTTCTGATGATGAAGATTATGAAGACATTGCTGAAGAATTGAAGGACTTCAAAAAAGTTTTCATTAATGCAAAAATCTTAGAAGAATCTGGCGAAGAATGGAAATTCAACGAAGGATGCCTCAGTATTCCGGAAGTCCGTGAAGATGTGAAGCGAAAATCAACCATCAAAATAGAATATTATGATGAAAATTTCGTTAAACATACCGATACATTTTCCGACATCAGAGCCAGAGTGATCCAGCATGAATATGACCACATCGAAGGCATTCTTTTCACAGATCACCTGAGCGCTTTGAAGAAAAAAATCGTCAAAGGAAAACTACAGAAAATTGCTAACGGGGACGTG
The DNA here is from genome assembly GCF_900182975.1 of Epilithonimonas pallida. Lineage (NCBI taxonomy): Bacteria > Pseudomonadati > Bacteroidota > Flavobacteriia > Flavobacteriales > Weeksellaceae > Epilithonimonas > Epilithonimonas pallida. The sequence continues at coordinate 117,299 of NZ_FXUO01000007.1, forward strand.
AACGTCAGCTATAAAATGAGATTTCCAAAATAGACGTTACATGCTAGAATCTAGATTTTAGACTAACAACTATAAACCGACACTATCAACTAATAAAAATATACTAAAGAAAAATATTAAAATGCAGTTAGAAAAAATTATTTCAATCTCCGGAAAACCGGGACTTTTCAAATTGGTTTCTCAGCTTAAAAACGGTTTTATCGTTGAGGACATCACCACTAAGAAAAAAGCGAGCATCTCCAACTCCAGCCAGGTAAGTCTTCTTGACAATATCGCTATGTTCACATTTGATAAAGAAGTTCCTTTATTCGAAGTTTTTGAGAATATTGCAAAAAAATACGACTACAAACCAACCATCAACCACAAGTCTTCCAGCGAGGAGTTGAGAGCTTTTATGGCAGAATCTCTTCCTAACTATGATGTGGAAAGAGTTTATGAGTCTGATATCAAAAAATTGGCTCAATGGTACAACTTGCTTCAAAAAGCTGGTTATATCACTCCTGAAAGCTTTATAAAACCAGAAGAAACGCCTGCAGCAGAAGTTGTTGAAGAAACTAAAGCTGAAGAAAAAACTGAAAAAGCAGAAAAAGCAGAAAAAAAGCCTGCCGCTAAAAAAGCTCCGGCAAAAAAAGCTGCTGAAAAAACAGAAGAAGCTAAAGCAGAGAAACCTGCTGCTAAAAAGCCTGCTGCTAAAAAAACGACCAAGAAAGAAGATTAATTATTAGTCTTTTAAATTATATGCTCTCTCAAAATTCCTTATTTTTGAGAGAGCTTTTTTATATTTAAAGTCTTCGAGAGCCTCAGACTGACATCTCGAGAAATTAATTTTTGTCATTTATGAGAGTTATTTCATTAGTTCCTTCGATCACAGAAGCTTTGTTTGATTTGGGTTTAGCAACTGATGAAATTGTTGGTCGCACAAAGTTCTGTATCCATCCAAAAGATTGGGTTGATAAAGTTGAAATAATTGGTGGAACTAAAAACCTCAACATTGACAAAATCAAAGCTCTGGAACCTGACCTCATCATTGCCAATAAGGAGGAAAATATCAAAGAGCAGGTGGAAGAACTGATGAAGGATTTCAAAGTTTTGGTAACGAATATCGAAACGCTGGAAGACAATTATTACTTATTGAAACAACTCGGGCATCTATTCGGAAAGGAAGAAAAAGCTCAGTTTTTCAACCTGAAAACATACGAAGCCTTTAATATTACGAAATCTGATAAACGTTTAAAAGTTGCTTATCTGATTTGGAAAAATCCTTATATGACAGTTGGCGGCGATACTTTTATTTCGAAGATTCTGGAAGAACTGGGATTTGAAAATCTGTTCAAAGATCAGAATCGCTATCCGGAAGTTCAGCTGGAAGATTTGAAGGATGCTGATCTGATTTTCCTGTCGTCAGAGCCTTTTCCTTTTAAAGAAAAACATATTGTCGAGATCCGGGAAGTCTGTCAAAATCAGAAAATTATGATAGTTGACGGCGAAGCTTTTTCCTGGCACGGAACACATCTGGCGAAATGTGGGGATTATTATCGGGAGTTGTTAGAAGATTTGTAAATTAAAATTAGCACTAAATTTCGCTTCTGATCCTGCTCAATGTTTCCTGTGAAATGCCGAGATACGAAGCAACCATCCCAAGAGGTGCACGCAGAATAATATCCGGATTTTCCTCCAGAAGTTGTTTATATTTTTCCTTAGCTGTCATGTGCTGGAGCGACACAATTCGGGCTAACATTTGCGTCATCAGATTCCCAAGTATGTACCTGCTGAAATTGGCCGCAGTAAGCGATGCTGAACATAATTTTTCTAATTTGTCGTAATTGCAGCTGGTAACGATCGATTGTTCTACCGCTTCTATATTATTTCTGGCGACTTCATTTTTAAAAAGTGTATCAAGATTCGCAGTAACCTTACCCTCCGAATAAAAATTAGTCGTTATATCTTTTCCGTTTTCATAGTAAAACATCCGGAGCAAACCTTCGTTTACAAAAAAAATAGTTCTGTTATAGTGGTTTTGTTGACTAAGAAGTTTACCTTTTTCAAAACTTTGAGTATTACATTCTTCATTAAAAAAACGCTCTATTTCGGTATCGATTTTTATATGTTTTTCCAGCTCAAGAAGAATGTCCATAGATTATTTTTCGTAAAAATACGAAAAATGAGCGTTTCAAAATTTTCCGAAACGCTCACATACAAACATTAGAACAAATGAAAACTTATTCCGGGTCAATTTCCTGACCTTCATAATTTTCCACAATATGATGAGCCTTGAATAGCATATTGATTTTTATCTTCAAAGCAATCCATCCTAAAATAAAATAAACCCATCCTAAAATAAATAAATGCCAGAAATATTTATAGGTGAGATAATCTGATCCTTTCTCTACAACCATTATCTTCAAAGCCTCTAAATAAGGCGTTAGCGGAATGATATTGGTAAAATTGGCGATAAATGAAGGCATTGCATAGGTCGGCCAAGTAAATCCACTGATAATAAACGCCGGTGAAGCAATTACCATAAGAATTTGTGTCGCTTTGAGTGCATCAGGGATGATAATACTTACCAAAACTCCCAGATTGGTTGCTGCAACTATAAATACAGCAGTCAATAAAAAGAAGTTCGCGACATTTTCCGGTGCAGGAATTTTAAAATAAATACTGCATAGATAGAATATCAGAATATTGAAATTAGAAAAAATCCAGACAGGAAGACATTTTATCGCCATAACCAAAACCGCATACTTATGTTTCCCCGCGAAATCTTTTATAAAGGATTCTCTTTTAAACTCCTCAGAAAAGGTAACTGCCATTGCCAGCAGAATAACTTGCTGTAAAACGACTGCCATCAAAGCCGGCCACATAAAAACCAGATAATTACCTGTTGTATTAAAAAGTGTAATATAGTTTGCTTTGAAAGGCTCAATATTCATTTTTGCCTGTTCTGCACTCATTCCTTTTTTCTGCAAAGCCTTTATATCTACACCTGCCGAAAAAGTTCCCAAAGTCAGCTGAATAGCTTTTGAAGCAAAATTGGCAGTCAATACGTTAGAAGTATTAATATACACGTTGATTTCGGGATATTTTTTCTGAAGAATATTAGCTTCAAATCTTTCCGGAATGATTACAACTGCACCCGCTTCGGTCTTTATAACCTCGTCTTTTATAACAGCCGGCTCTTCTTCGTAATTCAGTACCTTAATTGATTTGTTATCATTCAGCATGTCTATTATTTGGTATGATAACGGTGTTTTATCATAATTAACCACAATTACAGGAATATCCGTAACCTTCCCGCTTTTGTATGTAAATCCCATCAGCAATGCATAGAAAACCGGTGCAATAAAAAACACAGAAAGCATTGTTTTGTTCGTTAAGAACAATTTAAACTCTCTTTTCAAAAGATATCTTAACTGTTTCATTTTTGTAAGTTTAGATTACTTCAAAACAACGCTAGAATTGACCAAAAGTCCGTTGACCTTTGTTCTGTCTGTTGGGATTACCTTTATTTCATAAACTGCATCTCCCGGCTGATAATCCGGAAAAGCTGTTGTGATGTCTGCATATTTTGTCAATTGCTTGATGGAAACTATTTTACCTGAAAATTCTTGATTACCATAGGTAGATTTCATATTTACAGTTGAATCTTTATGAAACTTGGACATTCCACTCTCAGGAATTGTGAAACGAAAGTATGTTGTTCCCGGTATATATCCATTGAATAATGCATATCCTGCGGTCGCTAACTCTCCTACATTCAAAGAAATAGTTTCAATTTCCATATCGTTTGTTGCAATGATATATCTTTCGGAATAGGCCACATTAGCTTCTTGCAATACTCCTTTTGCCTGATTTTCCTGTCCTATGGCCATTTCTATTTTCTCTACTCTGGTTCCCAATTCTACATCATGTAGCTCCGCATTCACGGCATCTAACTGAGCTTTTGCACCTTGATATTTTGCAAAAATTTCATCGTAATTTTGGGGTGACATCAGACTGTCTTTGAACATATTGGATGCTCTTTTATAAGATTTTTGTGCAAATTCATATTGTTCGGCCAGACCCTTTTGTTTGGCTCGTAACTGCCGAAGCTGATCTGCTGTGGCGCCGTTTTTTGCCAATTGCGCCTGAGCTTTGGCAGCAGCAGTAGCCCCTTTTGCCTGTGCAATTTTTGCAGAGACTTCCGGCACATCAAGCATTGCCAGTGTATCACCTGCCTTGACCGTCTGTCCCTCTTCTACATAGATTTTTAGAATACGACCACTGATTTTTGGAGCAAAGGAAATAATTTCCTTTTTTGTTTTTCCTTCGATAAGTTTATTAGGTTTCTCATTTTTACAAGCAACTAAAGAAAGTAGACTTGCTATAGCGATAGATTTTAAAGTATAAGTTTGCATTTTATGTCGAATGTTTGTTGTTAAAGTTTTTCAATTGATAGATTTTGTGTGGACTTCATTAGTTCTACAGCGGCTCTTCTCTGATTAAAAATAGCGGTCTGATATTCCAATTCTGCTGTTTCCATATCATTTTCAGCTTCTATCAGCTGACTGGATTTTATCAAGCCATATCTGAATTCTTTTTCGGCCTGGGTTAAGGCATTTCTGGCAATTTGCCTCGCTTTCTCTTTCAATTCTATTTGAGAAAATGCAATATTGTAGTTGGTCTGATTGTTTGCAAGATTTAGTTGCAATTTCTTCTTAGCATCCGATTTTTTACTTTCCAGGATTTCCTTTTCAATCTTTGCTTTTTCGATTTCGTGCTTTCCTTCATTCCCATCAAAAACATCCCATTTGAAGCCTATACCTGCCTGAAAAATTGGAAATAAATTCAGATTAGTCAGCTTATAGTCTAATGAAGATCCTGTGCCTGGTATTATTTCTTTGGAAGAAGAAATATTGGTATTGTAGAAGCCCAGATATGATAATGATGTGGAAGCCTGAACTTTTGGAATCCACCAGGTTTTTTCAGCTTTTATTTTAGCATCAATTGCTTTCATGCCATAATCTAAAGCTATCAGCTCTACTCTGTTTTCTATATTTTGATTATCATCCAGATATTCAATTCTTTCCAGATTTGGGTTAATAAGAGCAATTCTATTCCTATCAATTCCTGTCAAAATATGCATTTGTGTAATCAGTAATTCTTTTTTGCCTTCATATTCTACCATTTTAGAATCCAAAGTAGCCTGTGCCAATTCTATTTTTTTAAAATCATACGGCGTTATCAATCCGTAACCAAGTGCTTTTTCGGCAGTTTTTTTATTGATGTTCAATCTTTTTTTGCCCTGATCCAGTACATTTTTACTTTCTGCAATTAGTGCAAATTGATCATAAGCTTTCGAAATTTCGGTTATCACTTCATCTATATTTTTTGCCTTTAGGGCCTGACTGGCGTTATTTTTTTCAATCAAAGCCTGTTTTAGGTGTTTCACTTTTCCACCTGAGTATATCAAAATTTTGGCTTCGGCTTTGGCCGCTGCTTCAAAACCGGATAAGGTGAAATTATTGTTAAAGCTACCTTTTGGGATTGTTGCCCCTGGAAAAACAGGTTGGATTGCTGGCAGAGTAATTTCCGGAGAGGTAAGTCTTGCTGTTGCATTGACATACCCCGTTTTTCCAGAAAATTCAATTTTTGGAAGAAAAACATCTTTCAGTTTTTGCTGGTCCAGCAGATTAGATTTAGACTCTAAGTTTTGCTGTTCAATTACCGCATCTTTTGCCATTGCAGCACTTACCAGCTCTTGTAATGTTGGAGCAGATTGTGACTGTAAAACCAAAGGAAAACAAATGATTGAAAAAGAGACAATTTTCTTTAATGTTTTCATTTTATGTTCTGTTTGTTGGTGCAAATTTCCGAATGTAAGGCTTTGTTTCCTTTGACATTTATCAAAAAACGAAAATAACTTTTGCCTTATCTCTTAATTGAAAATTACAAAAAAGCTATAAAATAATTTTTACAGCTAACAATATAATTTTAAAAATCAGTAAAATTAATGATTGATAATTAGTGAAAAACCCGGTAAATCAGCTTCTTTTGAATAGAATGAATCAATAAAAAAAGCCGCAATAATTGCGACTTTAATATTTTATAGAAAAAGTAATTACAAAATCTTCGCAACCTCTACACAAAGCCAGTTCAGCAATTCTTCATCTTCTTTTGTGAATGGATCTTTGGAGTGGCTATCAATATCAATCTGACCAATATTTTCTCCGTTTTTGAAGATTGGAACAACAATTTCTGCTTTGGTGTCAAGCGAGCACGCTAAATAATTATCCTGAGCCCAAACATCAGGAACCACAAAAGTCTCGCCGGAAACTGCCACCTGCCCACAGATTCCTTTTCCAAAAGGTATAATCGTATGATCCGTTTCCGCTCCAACATAAGGACCGAGAATCAACTCATCCTTGTCCCCGTTCTTGAAATAAAATCCCGTCCAGTTATAATAAGAAATCTCTTTATCTAAAACCTGACAGATCTTCAGAAGTTTTGAATTTGTATCGTGTTCGGGACTTTCCAAAATGAACGAAAGTCTCTTTCTAAGTTCTACCATTTTGTAATTATTATATGTTATAACCAGAACTGTTATAATAAAGTTTAATTTAATCCTTCAAATGTCAATTCTTTGTAGCCAAACATGCCGCGCTCTTTTATGATTTCGGCAACACCTTTTGGTAATTCTTCTTCCCAACCCAGTTCGTGGGTAACAATTTTCTTGAGAATCTCGCGGGAATAGATTTCCAAGAACTTTGGGTTATGATTGGCAATATCCACAATTCTCTTATTAAGTTTGAAGTATTTATATAATTCTTTCAGATTATCATGAACCTTCAGATTTTCTGATGTCAGCAATTCACCGTTTTCAGGATTTTTATAAGGGTAAAGATAAACACGCATATCCTTTTTAAAGAACTTACCAAAGGCTTCCAAAATTCCTCCGGGAAGATTTTTATAATATTCCTCATCAAAAACATCCAGAAGATTATTAACGCCCATCGCAACACCAATATGCTGATTGGTAAAGGTTGAGAAATAATCTACCATTCTGTAATATTCGGAGAAATTGGAAATCATTACGGTATAGCCTAAAGTTCCCAGGATATCGACTCTATCCAGAAAATCTCTTTCATCGATATCACCGGCAGCTCTAAGGTTAGAAATCGTAATTTCAAATAAAATCTGTGTATTCTCGTGGTCACACGCATTATCCTGGTTGAACATCTCCAATCCGTGTTCAAACATATCGATATTAACTCTTGTTACCGGACGGAAACTTCCTCTTACTGCAAAAATATTTTTTTTGTAAAGAATATCTGCGGGCAACATATTATTACCTTCGGAATTGAAAATCACAGCATCAGTCATTCCCAGTTTTACCAGCTGAAGACTCATCAGACGGTTATCTACATATTGGAAAGCCGGCCCGCTGAAATCAATCATATCAATTTCTAATCGGTCGGTAGAAAGATCATCATAAAGAGATTCGATTAAAACGCGCGGATTATCAATATAGAAATAAGCACCATAAATGAGATTCACCCCAAGACTTCCCAATGTTTCCTGCTGAAGGGTTGCATTGGTTTCTTTAAATTTGACATGGATAACAATCTCGTTAAAATCTTCGTTCTCGTTATTCTGATATCGGATTCCTACCCAACCATGGCCTTTTGATGTTTTATCAAAATTAATGGTTGTAACCGTATTAGCATAGGAAAAGAATTTTTTGCCCGGATTTTTCTCTCTCGGGATTCTTTCTTCAATAAGTGCCATCTCGTAACGCAACATTTTTCTGAGACGATTTTGCGTTACATACCGGTTTTTGGTTTCTTTACCATAAATAGCGTCAGAAAAGTCCTTATCGTAAGCAGACATTGCCTTTGCAATGGTTTGAGAGGCACCGCCGGCACGAAAAAAATGCCTTACAGTTTCTTGACCCGCTCCTATCTCCGCAAAAGTTCCGTAGATGGATGAATCTAAATTAATGGCTAATGCTTTCTGCTTAGGGGTAAGTTTTGGCTTTATCACGAAGAATTAGATTTATTTTGTAAATTTACCAAAATAACAGCAAAAACAAAAATGCTTTTAAAATTTTTAGGCACCGGTACTTCTCAAGGCATTCCTGTTATTGGCAGCCATCATCCGGTTTGCCTCTCCAAAGACCAAAAAGATAAACGTTTACGCACTTCTGCTCTTATCACTTCCGACTCTGGAAAGAAAATATTAATTGATTGCGGACCAGATTTTCGCCAACAAATGTTGATGAATAACGAGGAGCAAATCGATGCGGTTTTGATAACACATGAGCATAACGATCACATTATCGGATTGGATGATCTGCGACCACTGATTTTTAAAAATAGATCATCAATGCCAATTTATTGTAATTCACGAGTTGCAGGAGAAATCAAGGATCGTTTTCCTTATGCTTTTATTGAGCATAAATATCCTGGCGCGCCAAGTTTTGATTTATTTGAAATCGAGAATAATTTTATTCTTTTTGACGAAGTTGAAGTTCAACCAATTGATATTATTCATTCTGAGATTAATATTCTGGGATTTAAATTCAAAAATCTGGCTTACATAACAGATGCGAGTAAAATTGATGATAAAGAAAAAGAAAAACTGAAAAATCTGGATTTTTTCATCATTAATTGTCTCAGAAAAAAAGATCCTCACCACTCGCATTTCATATTACCACAGGTTCTTGAACTGGTTGAAGAGCTGAAGCCAAAGAAAACTTACCTTATCCATATCAGTCATCATTTGGGTTTTCATGAAGAAGTCGAAAGTGAACTTCCTGATAATGTACATCTTGCTTATGACAGTCTGGAAATCGAATTTTAAATTTGAAAAAACTTTGAAAAAAATTTCTGAATCAATAATTTTTGACATATATTTGCACACCAATTTAAAGCAAGCCCAGGTGGCGGAATTGGTAGACGCGCTGGTCTCAAACACCAGTTCTTAGGAGTACCGGTTCGATCCCGGTCCTGGGTACAGAAGCGGAGACTTTAGAAATAAAGTCTCTTTTTTTGTTTTCAACATCTCGGAAACCCCTATTAAAACTGAAAATTAAGGCAACAGCTTCATTCAATTTTGGCGTTCGATATCTTCGATTTTCAAAAATCAATTTTTCGGCAAATATCGAACGGACAATTTGACGTTTAACCCGTGTCTTTGCATTTCTATAAAAAACATCGATGTTCGAAAGCAATTGCAATCCGAAATCTACCAACTTCTGAATGTCATTGGATTGGTCTTTTGCTTCGGATAATTTTAAGACAATCTCTTCCATCTCTCCGTTATATTTATTTTTTAGTCTTTCATAACTCAATTTATCTAAATCATCAGCCACATATTTTTCAGTCAGTTTATCCAATTTTTCTTCAATAGATTTTTTTGATGTATTTAGCAATTTCACAGACTTTTCTCTATCTACTTGATGTAATTTATATTTATCATCCAAGATGGCTTTAAATAGAGCCAGAATACCTTTAGATGGCTTTAAAGATCTTAATAATTCTTCTAACTTTCCATTAACTTCATCAGCAGGTAAATTTTCATTTAAGCCTTTATGCTTCTGACAATGGTAATAATAAACTTTTTTTCCACTTCCATTAGTTGAAGGACTTCCAGTCATATTGCCTCCGCACTTTGCACATTTTAATATTCCACCCCTCAAAGGCAAAGCCTCATCATTTTTACTTTTGCTACTTGAATTTATTTTAAACGGAATTCTACCGTTCTTTACCATTTGAACTTTAATAAATAAAGATTCATTCACTATAGGTTCGTGTAATCCCTTTACAATCTCTTCTGGATAGTCTTTGTATGCTGGTACAAATATTTTTCCTGCGTATAATGCATTGGAAAGTAATTCGCCGAACTGACTTTTTCCTCTCTTTATTCCCAATTTATAATATTTTTGTCTAAGCGACTCCTGTGAGTAATTTCCTGTAGAAAAATCTTCAAAAATATTTTTTATTAAAATTGCTTTTTCTGGGCAAGGTTTTATTAATGGTTTATTAGGATTTTCAGGGTCTCTCGAATTGATATAACCAATAGGTGCCATATTTACAAATCTACCTTCTCGTAGTGCTCCAATTATACCATCTTTCGTTCTTTCACTTCTTTTTTTATTTTCAACTTTCGCTTGCAGGATGTAAATACCAAGATAAAAATAATAACTTGCATCATTAAAATCAATCCATTCCGAGATGGAGTTTGGTTTAATTCCCAACTTTAGCAATTTCTCAACTTCTGGTATTCCTTCAGGTTCTCTAGAAAACCTGTCCCATTTATGAAAAAGTATATAATCAATTTTTAATTTTTTGGCTTGAATAATTAACTCTTTGTACTTTGGTCTTTCAAAGGTCGTAGAAGTATAATCTTCTTCAAAATACCCTAAAACTTCAATTTTGTTTCTTTCACAGAAATCAAGCAAATATTTTTTTTGCTGTGGTAGACTATAACCGTTGTCCTTTTGGTCAGTTGTACTTACTCTACCATATAAAAACGCCTTTTTACTTTCAAGATTTCTCATTTTCAGTGTTTTTTAAATCATCATCAATATTTTCTTTTTCGGAGATAATTTCTAATACCATTGTGGCATATTCATCAAGTTGTTCAATAATCTTATCCATTTCCTCATCAGAAAAATTCTCTCCCTCATCCAGTAGAATTTTTCTAGCTTTCTCTTTAGTAACCATAATTCAAGGTTTTATGCTTGTTGCTAAATCATCATTGATAATAATGTCGATTTTATGAAAATTCCAATCACCAATTCGTCGCATCACCTCTTCATTTTGAATTAGACTTTTTGAGTTCTCAATTAACCTCACGTCTCCCTGTTTCAAGTGCACTTTAACATATTGGTAATCTCCTGTTTTAAGGAAATACTGAAGCAACATTTTGTTTTTATCCTCAAATAGGTTTTTAATATGAAAATCTTCTGAAAATGCATTATTTGGATATTCTAACGCAATATAATCTTCTAACCTGAATGCAGCGTGAGGAGGAAATCTTTTTTTTGAAAACCATTGTGCATAAGCATCTATTGAGTATAAACTTCCTTTACCTCCAATTGGAAATACTAAAACTTGAGGCATTGCAAATATTGTTTTTATAACTCCTAATTTGAACAAAGAAAAATTTTTGACTGGAGATTCGAACAATTTCTTTCTCGTATACTTCAAATCATCAATGGGAATTCCAAATTTTCGAGCATCAAAAACAATATTTAGCCAGATATTTTCAAGCCGGTCAAATCTGCGTATTTTACCTTTATCTCCCTCTTGTATTTTGATAACATCTTGAGCAAGCCAGCTGTTTACAATTCTTATTGGATGTCCGGTCTTGATTCCTGTTTTATGTTCGTGCAGGCAATAGTTTAGAACTTTACTATTCAGTAAATTGATTATTGCCACTGGCAATTCTCCCAAAACCTCCCTAACGGATTGTTCATTTAATCTATCCTGTATTTTTTTTGCTTTATCGATGTCAAGAGTCATAATAAAATATTTTTACAAAGATATGAATTTTACATTTATATGTAACAAAATATTTTTTTTAATTCTTTTTATTGTAACAAATAAAATCCTATACTAATGTACAGGATTTTGACTACTAAACAAATGTGAGTTTTTGTGATGATATTCAATAATTTTAATCAAAGGGTGAATATTTTCCAAAATCAAAAAAATTCTCATTTTCATAATCCACATCTCCTAGAGATTTTACAAATGTCTTTTCTGCTTCCTTAATAAGGTAATATCTTTCTCTTCCAAACTTAAATTCATCATTATAAGTTTTCATAATAGGAGTAATGAAATTTGCTTGATAATCAAAATTTGGAACATCCTCTGTTAATAAAAATGAATAGTTTCTATTCTTCTTTCTGCTCGTCAAACTTGTAAATTCTGGAAAATAATCTAAATATCTAAATTTTGGGAACATATACTCTGCATCCTTGTTGGAAGGATATAAACTATAAAAATCCTCGAGATCATTATTAATAAGTTGTTGATTATTTTCTAAAACACATTTTATTAAAAACAATGCTAGGGTTTTAGACCTTACACTACCATAATATATAGATTTGGGAAATTCTGGAACTGAAAAATTTTCATTTGTGGCTTTAAACAAAGGGGTTTCTTCTATACCTCTAGAAAAATTCTGAAACTTAAGAAAAGCCCTTCGTTGTTTACTTAAAGAATACAAGGAAAAGTAATTGGAATAAGATGTTTGCCAAAACCAAATTTTTAGCTTTTCAATCTGATTTTGAGTAGGGATTGTGTTGGTTCTAAAAAATTCGGTTAAGAAAATTAACTGTAAGTTATATGGTAATAATTTATATGCTACAACATTCAGTTCATTATATAAAAATTTTACAGTTTCCAATATACTATTAAAAGTTATATCACATAAAGTATTAAAATCTTCCCTTTTTGCCAAAGATTCGGTTTTTACATCAAAATAAATTTTTCCAGTTGCTGTTTCAACACATTGTAAAATTATTTCTGTTTTTAAATCATCGAAATTATACTCAGAAAGTTTAACTCTTAGCTTTTCTATTTCTTCACTAAATTTGAAACCATCATTGTATGTAAGGGCACTTAACATCCACATTGGAGACATATCACTACCTTTACTATTTATTCTTGAAAATATTTCAACAGAATCTTGAATAGTCCCTCCATTGATATTTACAAATGCAATAGAATAATCAAGTAATGTTGTTGCTAATTTTTTTGCTCTATTAATGTATTTAGTACTTAAATCTTCATTATATTGTTCCTTTAGTTCATCTGAAAATGTTAGGAATAAAAATGTATCTACCAAGACGTATAATGGAATAAAATATGGTTCAATATTTTTACTCAAGGGTTGAGAAAATTCTTGGTTTTCTAAATCATAGTAAACAATATACTCTTGTAACTTATCTTTATTAGATAGAGTGGTGGATTCGTCTTCCGGATTCGTTAAAGCACTAAATAAAGTCGTAATTCTTTGATATCCATCAATGATATAAGAGTATTTATTGGGATTAATATTTAATTTGTATGGTCCTACCTTATCATTATATTCATATTCATTTGATTCTGGATTCCAAAACAATAAACTTCCAATAGGAAAACCTCTTTTGATACTATCAAACAAATCTATTCGCTGTTTTCTATCCCAGATATAATCTCTTTGAAATTCTGGAACAACTAATCTACCCTTTTTAACATATTCAAGGATATTTATTAGTCTATCTATTTCAGGTTTTACACTTATTTTATTATTAAAATCCATCTCAGATTATATTAAAGAATTAATTTTGTCTATTATCATTTGAAGTTCTTCTGGATTATCTTGATGAGAACATTCATTTAAAAGCATTTCTTGTGTAAGGTTTTCGCTTAAAAATAATTTAGGAAATTCATGTTTTGTTTTATAAACCCTGGTTGAAAGTTTCTCAAAATCATAATAATCTTTCTCTTCTTTAGTAGCGCTTCTCAAATTCTCTAGTTCACTTTTCTTTACATCCTCTATACCATCTATTACACTTAACGGCAAATAGTTTTCCATCTCTCTTTTTTCCAAAATATGTAAGAGAATTTTATTTTGCGCACAAAATTCTGTTATCTCAAATTCTTTTCTTAATCTTTCAGAATCTGAATCATTTTTTTTTGTTTTGTCACTATCTAATATTAGTATTGCTCTAACATAATGAAAGTTTTCTAAAGACTCCGTATCATATGTTGATAGATTATGGGATATTTGACTAACTGCATCTGTTCTTCCTCCACAATTCCCAAACTTTACCCACCTCTTATCAATAAAACGATTAATTTTTTTTCCACGTTTTTTGAATTTAGAGACCAAACCCTTTATGAAATAACTGTCATATTTTGCATTTTCAACAAATATAATAACTTCATTATTGAGATATATTAATCCATTATCTATACTGTATTTGCCATTTTCTACATCATCATCAATCGAAAGTTCAACATCAAACTTCTTACTTCCTTCTACAGTCTGTACAAAAGTTTCAATAAGTAAGTCTTTATAATTTTCTCTTGCCTCTTTTATCCAATATGAATTTTCAAGGATTTCTTCATCATCAAAAAATAGATCATACCTTCTGTCTAGAACATAATCTAGTACCCTATCAATCTTATTTACGGAAGATTCTTGATTAAACAAATCTGTATTTATCTTAACTACCACTTTTATTTTCTTTTTGAGCAACCTTTAAAGCAATAGTTTCAACAAAACTCTCATCAAATATATGTTCTGGCCAATAATCAACCTCTCCAATATCATTTACATTAATCTTCTTTATTATTGAACTTTCAATATCTTCGTCATAATCAACAAAACACAAATTTAAGTCTTCTTTTTTCATTATTCCTTTTGCAATTAATGTACGAAGCCTTAAAATGAAATTTTTCGAATGAGTTTCAATTAAGTATCTATTATTTGAATTTTGAGTTGAATTAAACAAGAGTTCTGCTAGACTTCCATGTGCAGCAGGGTGCAAGTGAAGTTCTGGTTGTTCAAGAATGTTTAATACTTCTTCATTCTTATAGTCAGTCAACGCTTTGATAATAATTGGCAAAGCCTGACTCATGCCCTGTCCAACATCGACAATATTAACGCCATCCCAATTAGAATCCCTTCTAATTTTCAACTCATAATATGGTTGTTTTCTATCAACAAATAATTCCCATCCATCAAAATTCTTCTTAAACCATTCAGAGACCCTTTTTTCTAACTCTTCATTTTTAGCTATTATGTAATAAGCTTTATCACCCATACCACCAATTGAGTTCGGGTCTCTTAAATCGTTGATATAAAAAATTCTATGCGGTTTAATTCTAAAAGGTCCTAAATAATCTGTTTTTAAATGGAAAGCAGATTTAGAAGGATGCTCATCCAATAGAAATCCTCTGGTTGACTTATGGGTAGATTGTTCTTCTTGGGTTTTATAATCAAAAATAACACTTCCATCTTTTTCTGAGTGAATTTCTAATTTAGATATTAAAGGGATGGATAATGTATTTATTATAGATATTTTTAGTTCATTATTGCCTTCCTTCAGAGAAAAATCTATTTCCCCTTGTATTTCTCCTTTATAAAACAAATCGCGATAATCCGCCCCTAATTCAATGCCTTTATTTATATACATCAAAGGTTCATCGAAATCTAACGACAGAGCTCCCTCAATTAAAGTTGGAAGTTTTGCAACGGCACTTTTACCTGAACTATTTTTCCCAAACAAAACTGTTACAGGTTTCAATTCAAGTTCTGTTTCTACTTTGAATGACTTGTATCCTTTAAATTTTATTGTATCCAGCATAATTATGAATAATCATTAATAAGCAAATTTAATTTAAAAGGATTATATAATTATAATATTAATTATAATTATATAAATCACTTTATATTTCCATTCCCATCAAACCTAATCTTCTTTTCTTTTGATGGTTCTTCTAGTTGGTTATCATCAATAATTTCTTCTTGGTCTTCCTTAATTTGCATTCTCATAAACTTTGAATACTTTGATTTATGAATACTGAACGTAATTCCTTCGATAGTTGTTTCCGCTCCGTCTTTATTTAAATTATTTTCGACCCATTCTCGGGCCTCTTGTGGCTTCGAGTTTTTATATTGTAAGGTAGCCATATATCCTAAAAATGATTTAATGGCCTCAGAGTTGTTCCCAGAAGCATCCATTGCTGTAGTTTCTACCGAAATAATATCACTTGGGGTACAACCTGTAACAATTACATCATATTTTAAACCTCCGTAAGAGAGAGAACAATGTATGTCTATACCTTCATTTTTAATATTTTTATTAACTGAAAATCCTTTCTCTTGTAGATTTGTGTAAATATCAACCGCTATTAAATCTGGAATAATATAAAAATCTCCTCCAACAAAGTTGCAAGTCTTAAAATTTGATTTCTTGTTACTTTGTGCGTCTTCTTTAGGATTTTCGTCTTTCTGAGATACCATAAAGCTTTTTTCTTTTAAAGCTTGAGCATCAAGTTCATCTATGGGAAGAAATGCTCCTATGATGCCCAGAATGACGATATAAAAAACATATCTAATACCTTTGCTTCGCCAGATTTTAAATTTTTCTTTAAGTTGTTCCGAGACAGGCGGTAAAAACAATGCTCCAAGAACACACATTAACAGACCTGCAATCATTATTCCTTGTGAGATTGAGCCAATCCCTCCGAGTATAAAGAATACTCCTAAAGTGTACTTTACTACTTTCATAAGACTGATATTTTTAAAATTAAACTTCAATTTTATCTCTTTCAGTCCCAGAAAGATTTTTAAAACAGGAAACTGATATTTAATAAAAATGAGTTTCCAATCTTAGGGCTTATTTGTTGGTTGTACCTACGGAAAGCCGTAAATCAACGAAAAAGCGTGGAACTAAACTTATCCTATCATCAGAGGCTCGCCAGAACCACGCACCAAGGTAAGATAGTCCACGCCATACGTGAACATCTTACTTTTGAGTTGGTGCTAATTTGAAACTGGCGATTTCTGATGACCATCAAAAGCAAACGCTTTTATATTTTTCGTTAAAATTTTCTACTGCTAAAGTAAGAATTTTGGAGTTAATTACAATTCCAAAATCTTCACTTTAGTTTATCACTAACTCTTCAAAAATATTCTCCTCACTTGAACTTTTGAGAACTTACAATTACTGCTAGTCTTGTAGTCATACTCGTTCAAACTATCGGCAATCTCCTGAAAACTTAGTCCCTTTTGCCGAAGACTTGATATAAGTATAGATGCTTTCTTCGTATTCTCGTTGTCTCGGGCTTTCTGCTGTCTAACCTCCAAACCTTTTGCTCTGGCCTCTGCATTCAGATTCTGAGGACTTCCGAGTTTTACTCCTTTTCTTTTCAATTCTGCGAGTGCGGATTTTGTTCTTTCACTGATGTATCTTGCTTCCTGTTCTGCCAATGCTGCAAAAATGTGTAGAGTGAATTTGTTTGCGGTCGGAAATTCACAAATGACAAATTCTACTTCACTATCCATCAGCTGAGCAATGAAAGAAACGCTTCTTGACAGTCTATCCAACTTGCTCAGAATTAAAGTTACTTTATGTTGTTTGCAATATTCGAGAGCATCTTTTAAGCCTTTTCGGTTATTGCCTTTGGCTGTCCCACTCTCGACATCAATAAATTCTTTAATAGGTTTTTTATTTTTCAGAAAAGTTTCGACAGTTCTCTTCTGTGCATCAAGCCCAAGTCCCGAATTGCCCTGTCTTTGAGTGGACACTCTGTAATAACTAACATATTCCATAATCTATCTTTTGTGACATTTTTTAAATGTGGGTTTATGAAATGTTACGATCTCCCGAAATAAAAAATGAACTTACTTCAAGTTCATTTTTCTTTAGATTCTCATCACTTAAAAGTTTCATTACCTCGTATCCTCTTTTTCTTAAATCTGCTTCAATAATGGTAATCTGAATATCCGAATCGGCTGACATTAATGCAATTCTGTAATTAAATTCCAAACCTGCCTCCAGATAACTTATGCTGTTGAGATAATTAATCGTCATTCGGGATTCTTTCATCTTAGTAAGGTATCCTAATTCTCTACCCATAAATTTGTAAGAAATTTTTTCATTGATGAGATATTGCTCCAAAACATTACAATTGTAACTTGAAATAGAATTTTCCATCGGATTTGGACGAACATCAATAAGAAGATTTACTTGACGACTATGAAGTAGTGATATAAAATCTTCGATTTTTCTCTTTGAGCAATCAATCGTGTAAAATAATTTTTGCATTTGATAAGTATTAAAATTAACTTCGATGTAAACATACTATTAGATAGTTGATTACTAAATATTTACCAATAATAAATCTTTATTTTTTAGAATTTTATCTAAGAAAGAAGTTTCTCATATTTCTTTATCAATTCCGATACCTCTTCTCGGCTACGATAATTTTTCTCGTTTAAAGGTTTTGGTGCTGGAGACTTGTAAACAATTTTCACTTTCTCAGAATAGCCTCTTGACTTTCCTCTTGTTCTGAGAAAGAATATAATTGCCATTGCATTTTCTTTTTCTATAAGTTTAAATAATGCTGATTCAGCAAAGTCTAATGCTGTCGCATCAATCTCTTCTACATTTTCTCGGTACTTTAAATCATTTTTTATCCAACTATAATGAGTTGTTCTGCTGATTCCTGTCTTCTTACAGGCAAAAGCAACTATTCCTAATGACTTTTTAAGAGCATTTAGCATCAATCTTTTTTTGTTGACTGTAGACAGTCTTTCTCGTCTAATAATATCGTTTTCGTGTTCAGTTTTGTTCATTTTGTCATTGGTTTTTGATTCTAATTCTGCATAGCCCTTAACCCTAAAAAGCCTATATCTATTATATCTTCAATAAAAATTCTTAATCATTCCCTCTCACTCTCATCATTCTCTCTAAATTAACCTTTAATACTACTAATGATAGGGACACTCAGCAAAAAGTTGAAAGATTGCGATTGCGATATTAGTCCCTAATATCCTTTTCAGTTTTTTCCACTTAAAAATTAAAATCCAACATTCTTTTTCTTCAAAGTGATAAAACTGTGAATAAGGTCTGCATCTACTTCCTGCAAATGCTTTTTATGATTTCTGATAGTATTGGGCTTACCCTCCTCTTTATGATTAAGAATGAATGCAAAATAATTATCGGAAGTAATTTTTTCTCCTTTGCTGTTCATCACAAAATTCAGATTTGACTTTGTTTCGATAAATCCACCATTCTCTGCTTGCTCCTTGTAGCGGTATGCTGTGGCTGTAGATACGTTCAGACTTTTTGCCAGATAGTTATTTGGCATCGGTGTGAAGCCGTCATTTTTCTTACAGTTCTTTGATATGGCAAATCCCTTGATATTTCCCGACTGTCTATTAAAATAACGTTTTCTCCCCATATAGAATGTGATTACTACACCACAGCACATGGCTTTAAAATATTTATAATTTTCAGGTTCAAACAAAAAACCTGTCTTAAATTTTAAGTCTAATTTTATTGCTAAGTTTTTATAACTAATTATTCTTAATGTATTTTGGATGCTGTCGACAGTTATCCACTTATTTTTTATTAGCCATACTAAAGAATTTTTAATTGTTCTTGAACTTACGCTCAACTCCTTTGCCCATTTTCCATAACTACTCACATCGTAGCTGATTTCACCGCTGCAATTAATTTTGAGATAGATATACAACTTTAATTGATTAATCTTCTGATTAACCAAAGCATATTCGCATAATGAGGCTGGTATGTTGGTATAGCCTAACATTATGGTCGAGAAAATGTTTTTTGATTAGTTGGTGGTGGATAAAGCCCTTCTGCTTCAAGAATAGATTTTAGTTCGTATAATCGTCTAAATCCTTGACATGCCTCGTTCGATAATTCTCCGTTCGAGTGTACAAAACCGGAAAAAGGTGATAATTCACTTTTCTTTCCGGTTTTTTTTGTATATGAAGAAGATATAAACCTAACTTAGAGAAAACCTTACCCGCAGGAATAATAATCGGGATAAAAAATAAGGCTGCCATTTGATTTGGAATTAGATCTTCATATCTAAAATTTACAGGAATCATCATTCTCGCTTTTCGTAGCACCATATAACGTCTGGGAACGTTCCACTAAAATCCCAACACTATTCAGCAGTGCTCCAAAAACAAAAAAAATGACGAAAATGGAAATCTTTACACTGTATTTCTTCATTGATTTTCCAGATGATTATTTTTCAGGAATGCTGTAATCTTGGACCAAGTGATTTGACCTGCAATAGAATTAGGATTGGCATCGTAAACGTGCTCTCCGTATGGTATTTCCACATAAGTAACAGGAAGTTTCATTTTTTCGGTTTTTTCTGCAAATCGCCGAATAGCCTCCACATTCACTACATGATCAATTTCGCCGGTGAGAATCAGAGTTGGAGAAATTCCGTTGTTGAGGTGATCAATAAGATTCACACGCTTAAAACGGTCTGGAAACCGATTCGGGTCCCCACCCAAATATTTATTCATCGGTTCATTAAGATCTACTGTTTTGCCTTGTTTCATTTTATAATAAAGATCGG
This sequence comes from Epilithonimonas pallida, assembly GCF_900182975.1. Taxonomy (NCBI): domain Bacteria; kingdom Pseudomonadati; phylum Bacteroidota; class Flavobacteriia; order Flavobacteriales; family Weeksellaceae; genus Epilithonimonas; species Epilithonimonas pallida. The sequence goes on from NZ_FXUO01000007.1 coordinate 137,407, forward strand.
ATAAACTTACAGGCGGATAAAGTGCAATAACTGATGCAGGTGGTGAAACTTCTGTGGCGTCATAAGATTTCACATAGCCTTCCCTTAGTCCTAAGTCGGTCTGCATTACAAGAGCCGCCCCTGCAGAACCTCCTACCAAAACCAGCTTTGAAGCATCTATGTTAAATTTTTTAGCATTTTTGCGGATAAAACTCATGCAAGTTGCAATGGAATTAACAGCACTTTCGTAAGTCTGACGGTTTTTTTTTGCCAACGGATATTCGATACCAAAAGAGGTATACCCCTTTTCTGTAAACCAATTGGCCGCATATCCAAGTTGGTCTTTTTCACCTTCGATGAAAGCACCACCATGAACCAGGATAACTGGAATTGTAGGTTTACCAGACCCAACTTTGGGGCGATACACATCAAAGAGTTGCCTTTCGTTATAAATGGTTAGATAGTGATATGTTTCTTTCGATTTTAAAGGTGTCACATAGCCCTTCAATGTGGGTAAAAGAGAAACTTTTACATCATATTTTGAAGCGGTATTGAGCATGATCTGCATAAAAATCAATTGTCCGATAAGTAAAATAGCACTTAAAATTAAATTCAGTTTCCAGATTTTTTTATCGGTCCTCTGTTTTTTTAAAAACAGAAACGATACCAGTAATGATATCAATGCAAACACAATAAATCCTGAATTGAATTGTGTTGTGAATAAACTGCTGTAACCGCTAAGATACATAGGCCACTTCAAATACACAGATATTATTGAAATACTTAAAACAAGCAATAATATCATTATAATAACAGCAAAAACACTATTAATGACTCTTTTCATTTCGTTTGTAATTTTTATTTATCCTTATAATTTTAGAAATCATAAGAATTATGTTAAATAAATTATCTCAGTTTTATAATTCATTGACAACCCTATCTGGTTTCAACAGATTTTCCGTTTTGAGTACCATCGTTGGATTTGAAACGTGAAAAACCTGTTTTATTAAAATATTCTGTGAAGAATTCCCAACTCTCAATTCATAATTTCCTGCCTCAAGTTTCCAAGATGACGTTGCCGAATCAAATGATGACAAATCATAATACGGAATTGTTACCGAAAATGTCTGGGACTTTCCAGATTGAAGAAGTTCTGTTTTTGCGAAAACTTTAAGTTCCTGAATCGGTTTTTTCATTTTCTGATGGGGCGCCGAAACATAAATCTGAGCCACTTCTTTTCCCTCCGTATTCCCGGAATTGGTAACTGTGAAACTAACTTGCAATGTTTTAGAAGACTCGTCATTTTGCACTTTTAAATCGCTAAAATCAAATTGCGAATAGGACATTCCGTAACCAAAAGGATAAGCCACAGGAATTTTGAACGTGTCGTAATACCGATAGCCAACAAAGATTCCTTCATTGTAATTGGAATCGAGCGGAAAATCAGCCGGAATACCAGGAAAAGAATTAGAAGAAGGTACATCTTTATAGTCTTTAGGAAATGTCTGTGCCAGTTTCCCCGAAGGATTTACAATCCCCGAAAGAACTTCTGCAACAGCATCTCCGGCTTCCTGTCCCGGCTGCCAGGATAGAAGAACAGCATCTGCTTTATCTTTCCAGCTTAAGGTCTCGATAACACCTCCAATATTCATAATGATAATGAATTTTTTATTTTTTTGATGAAAAACAGAGCTGATTCTGTCAATCATTACTTTCTCGTCATCAGCCAGATAAAAATCCGAAACGGGGCGGTCTCCGTTTTCACCTGCATTTCTCCCGATGGTGAAAATTGCAAAATCATTTTCATTGGAAGCACGTTCTATTTCTGCATCAGAAAAAGGCATTTCACGGATTCTGATATACTTAGAAAGTGCTCCTTCCCGCTTTCTTCTTTCGGTTTGTATACTGTCTTCAATTTTGATATAAGGAAGGTATTTTGAAGAAAGGCGTACATCAGTCTTTGCACCGCTATTTTTCAACCCGTCCAGTAACGAAACGACATATGCTTCATTCACATCCCCACTACCTGTACCTCCCGAAATAAAATTATAAGACGTATTACCGAAAAGGGCAACTTTTTTCCCATTAAGTTTTAAAGGAAGTGTATTACTTTTGTTTTCAAGCAAAACCATACTTTCAGTAGCTGCCTGTTTGGATATTTTTGCGTGGGCTTTTAAATCCGGATTGTCCGAATATTTGTAATTCCTGAAAACAGGGGATTTCAGAATGATTTTCAAAATTCGTTCTGCACTTTTATCCATTGCCGATGTATTAAGTTTTCCGCTTTTGACCTGTTTTATAACTGCTTCTATTTGCTGTGGTGTTCCAGGCATGAGCCAATCGTTTCCGGCATTGATTTGTGCTGCCACATTGGAAACCTTGTTGGCTCGTACTTCATCTTCGCTTCCATAACCACCGAACCAATCCGTCATTACCAATCCTTCGAATTTCCATTCGTCCCGCAGAATGTCCGTCAATAGTTCTTTATTTTCAGAAACATAAGTTCCGTTGATTTTGTTGTAAGCTGTCATTATTGCCCATGGCTGCGAATTTTTAACGGCAATTTCAAATCCTTTCAGATAAATTTCGCGGAGCGCACGTTGCGAAATGTGCTCATTAACACCAAAACGGTTGCTCTCCTGATTATTGGCAGCAAAGTGCTTTAAAGTTGCTCCAACACCGTTCCTTTGTACCCCATTCACATAGGCTGCAGCCATTGTTCCGGTTACTAAAGGATCTTCGGAAAAGTATTCAAAATTTCTTCCGTTTAAAGGGTTTCGCTGGATATTCATTCCCGGGGCTAAAAGCAGATCGACACCGTATTCTTTGGTTTCGTTTCCGATAGCTTCACCTATTTCCTTCACCAAAGCTGCATTCCAGCTGCTTGCCAAAGCTGTCGCTACTGGAAATGCTGTTGCAAAATATTTTTTAGAAACATTATCGCGTTCGGGTTTTATCCTTAGTCCTGCAGGTCCGTCCGCAAGTATAAGTTCTGGAATATTGTATTTCGGGAAAGCCATATTTTTTCCTGCGCTTCCAGGAACTTTCATTTTCGGAGGGTTGGGAAGTTTGGTAAGACCAACCCAACCCGGCATTCCGGTTCCGACAAGGAGTCTGGCTTTTTCTTCCACCGACATTTTTTTCACAAGATCCTTGACAGCTGTTTTGCCCAACTGTGTTTGTTGGGCTGAAACTGTAAATGATGTAAAAAGCATAAAAAATTTGATGTATGAAAGCTGCATCCTTTAAAATTTGTAAGTTAAGGTAAGATAGGCTGATGTTGGCGGAATTGCTACTGTAAAATATGGTGTATTGTTAGCCACTGCAGCATCATATTCGACTTGAGTAAAACTTTCGAAACCTGCTAATTGCTGAATAAGAGATCCTGGTCTTTGATAGCTCATCACACCGTATTTATTGAAAATATTGTTGACGTTTATAAGAGCGCTCAGGTTTTCATTGAAATTATATCCCAAACCAAGGTCAAACTGTGAAAATCCAGGCAATTTGTAAATATTGGTATTACTGCCTTCCCTTTCGCCCAAATAACTCCAAGTTAAAAATGCAAAAGCTTTTCCTATGGTTAGATTTGGGGTAACATTGAGTATGATTTTCGGAGTGTAAGCAACTGTTGTTCCAGAATAGGAAACGACTTCATCATCAGTGATTCCTGGACTTTTAAGATTCCAATAATATCCTTGTTTTACTTTTGGATCCTGTAATGTGAGCACTGCACGAACATTAAAATTAGTGATTGGTTTGATATTAGTTTCTAATTCTACACCCCAGGTTTCATTTTCGTTGTAAAGTGTTGGTGTCGTATAAAACCCTCCTGCTCCATTATCCGCCATTGCTCCAACAGGTACATTTTTCAGTAAACTGTAGAAAGGCGTTATAAAAGCATCAAAATAAGTTGTTCGTGATTTCAATCCCATTTCCACTTGTTGTGTTTTTCGGGATTGCGGGTTTAGCAGACCGATGGTCTCAGGCCTGTTCGATGCAAAAAATACATCCAGATCCGGCGCTTTACTGCCTTGCGAGTATCTTCCATAGACCGCAAAATTGTTGTTAAATTTATAATTAACCGCCGCCGAATAGGAAAAATTTTCGATTTGACGGTCGTAATCCACGTTAGTTAATTTCACCAAGGTGTTATTATCGTAAATAGTATAAGGGTTATTATCAGGTCCCGGTGTTAAAGCAACGTTCCCATTTGTCACCTGAGTATTAGTAAGGAAAGTTCTTATGTTCTCTCCTTTTATCCATATTTTTTCATAACGAATTCCCCAGTCTAAGGTTAATTTATCCGTAATATCCCAGGTGTGCCCAAAAAAGGCAGCACCTTGTTGTTGCTTTGCTTTAAATTCCAATAAGTCTCCAGTGCTTCCAGCTCCTTGTGCAAACCCATCTTTATTGGTAACCTGGAAAGCTCCTGGAATCAGATTAAAAGGATTTGTAGTTGTAGGATAATATAAACCGCCTGTAAAGTTTAAAGTTAACATTCTTGGACGATCTTCCAAGGTGGTAAGAGCGATCCCATTGATTCCTGAAAATCTCCATACATCTGAGTAGCCATAATATCCACCAAATGAAAAATTCATATTTTTCCATTTTTTATTAATGGTAAGCTGGGACATAGATTCCTTTACCTTATTTTCATAAAAATTAAGCGGAGACATCAAAATAGAATTATTTTGAACGCCTTGTCCTGACAAAAGATTTTTGGTCACATTATAAGTCACGCCAGATGTACCCAAACCAGCAGTAACTGCGGCAACCTCTTGCCCGGTAAGTGCATCACGAAATGAATAATTGCCAATTCCAACAGTTCCCATCAGCAAAGCATACGGAACATTATCGGTCACCGAAGTGACAAAGGAATTACCAATACTGTTCTGGGCAACAGCATTATCAGAATATTTGCTCGCAAGAAACAATTTCCAGTCATTGCCAAGATTGTGATCCCAATTCAGCCCGATCGATCTGTATTTATTCCCTACCAATCTTCCTGAATTGTAATCTACATTGCCCCCGTGGATAAAGTCCTGAGAATTGTATTGCAGCTTAGGAATCAGCAAAGAAGAACTGCTGCTAAAACCTTCTGCAGGTTCCGGATCGGAATAGTTTCTGGTCGGGATAAGTTGGGCATACCCGTTGGTATCGTCGAGATATTTCAGAAATACTTTAATAGTTCCCCGATCATATTTTTTCATAATATTTCCTTTGATCTGTCCACCATTGTTGAATGGGTATCCAGGATATCTTGCTCCCAAATCATAACGATAGAAACCACCAATATTATAAAACCAGTTATTACCCAAAGGTCCGCCAAAATCTGCATCAATCCTATGATAGCCGGAATTATTCGCACCTTGTACTCCGTATTTTGCACGGATTTCTCCAGCAAATTTATTGCCGCCTGTTTTAGAGATGTAATTGAAAATTCCTCCGGGTGCATTGGCCGCAGTAATAGAAGCTGGTCCACCCCTCACTGCATCAATCTGTGCAATAGTAGCATCCGCTCTCAGGAAAAAATCCGGACCATAATTAAAATAGGTGGTATTGGTTACAGGAAGTCCGTCTTCCTGCATCGAGATATATTCGTAAGCAAAAGTTCCGTCTGCAGAACCTGCGGAAATTCCTCTGGAAGCTACATTATTCCTGATTTCTCCCAAAGAAGAGTTCACATAAACTCCGGGAACATTTTTCAGGAGGTCGGCTGCACTGTTCGGAACCTGTTTTTCTATCAGCTCGCTTTTAAGAACGGAAATAGCAATCGGTGCATTCATCCGTGTTCTTTTGTCGAAAACCCCTGTAACAATCACCTCATCTATATCTTTTGTTTTTGTGGTATCAGTAGGCTTCTGCTGTGCAAAAACCGAGGTAGAAGCAGTGAGAAAAATGACTGCAACACTTAGTTTTGAATTTAAAATTCTGATGTTCATATCTTAATAGTTTAGTTTGTTCCATAGTGTTTCAGCCAACTGGTCATCTCAGTAAAAACAGTTTGCTGGTCTTGGGGTAATTTTTCGATCTGATGACCAGCACCCGGAACTATTACTAATTTGTATGTGGTTCCTTTTGCTTTCAGTGCACTTTCAAGAAGATAAGCCTGTTGAATTGGCACTACCTCATCTTTGTCTCCGTGGATAATCATTATTGGAATTTTGTTCACGAATTTTATCGGACTGGTTTTAGCATATAATTCAGGAACAACATCACCAGGATTCCAAACGGCTTTATTGCCAGACATTTTATCCAAAACTTCGAAAAGATTGGCAGCTTTTATATATTGTAAGGTCTGTATATCGGTAAAATCAACAGGCCCGCATCTTTCAATAATAGTCTTGATTGCCGGATTTCTGGTATAAGCATACATCATAGAAACGTGTGCACCGGAACTTCCTCCGGATATAGAGAATCCGGTTTTTCTTGTATTCCATTCTTTGGAATGTTCAGAAAGATATTTTACCACATTATTGATGTCATCCAAAAGCTGCGGAAGATGCGTATCCTGCAAATCAGCATAACGGTAATTGAGATTGGCAACAGCAACCCCCTGAGAAACCAAATATTCTGAAAGCTTGTCATCAAATCTTTTATCGCCTTGTGTCCATGCGCCTCCGTGGATATTTACAAGAAAAGCCGATTTTGGATCTCTGTTGGCAGGCAGATAAACATCCATCAAATTTCTTTCAAAGGGGCCATATTTTACGTTTTTCAGAACTTCTTCTTTAGTGGGAGAAACAGAATTTTCTACACCACTTATCTCATGTCCAGTTGAGCAGGAAAGAACGGTAAATCCAACCGTCATAAGAATAATTTTAAAATAATTCATTGCTATATTTTTTCGGTTTTAAGTAATTTTTTAAGAATTTTACCTGATGCATTTATGGGAAGTTGATTCAAAAATTCAATACTTCTTGGATATTTATAAGATGCCAGTTTTTCTTTTGTCCAATTTTTAATTTCTTCTTCCGATATATCACTTCCATTTTTTTTCACCACAAAAGCTTTAACTTCTTCACCTAGTTTTTCATCAGCAATTCCGACCACAGCAACCATAGAAATATCAGGATGTTTCATCATCACTTCTTCCACTTCGCGTGGATAGATATTCATTCCGCCACGGATAATCATTTCTTTTTTACGATCAACTATAAAGAAAAAACCGTCTTCATCTTTTATAGCAATATCTCCGGAGTAAAGCCAACCATTTTTGAGAACTTTTTGAGTTTCTGATAGTTTTCCGTAGTAGGATTTCATCACATTCGGACCGCGGTAGATCAATTCTCCTTTTTCGCCTGTGGGAAGTTCATTTCCTTCATCATCTACAATTTTCACATCCACACCATAAATGGGAGTCCCTACGGAGCCTGGCTTGCGACCTATTTCCAATTGGTTGAATGTCACCACCGGAGATCCTTCCGACATGCCGTATCCTTCAATAATAGGAACTCCGAAACGAGATTCAAATTCCTCTATAATCTTAACCGGAAGTGAAGCGCCACCTGAAATAGCAATACGCAGATTCTGAATAGTTTTATGATTTTCTACCGTATCCTCCTCATTCAGCAGTGCCCAATACATTGACGGAACACCTGCGAAGATTTTGATATTGAATATCGATATTAACCGGTAAACCGTTTTTGCATCGAATTTTGGAAGCAGAATCAAATGTAGTGATTGACGTATACCTGCAAGCATCATTACCGTTAAACCAAAGATGTGAAATAGCGGAAGCACAACCATTTGGGATTCAAATAGCTGTGATCGTACAATTCCTGTACTGATTTCGGCATTTGTATAAAGATTGATATGCGAAAGTTCTGCACCTTTAGGTTTTCCTGTGGTTCCGGAAGTATAAATGATTACTGCTGTGGCTTCGGAAGATGTAATGTAAGATTCAAAATCTTTTTTTTCATCTTTTATTAATTCATCAAAAGAAGGAATTTCATCTGAAATCTGTCCGATGCTTATAAAATCCTTGCAGGTTTTGGTTTTATCAAATCCTTCTTTCCCAAAAATACCCATAGGAATCTCCGGGGTTCCTGCAAAGCAAAAGAATATTTTGCTTTCGGAATCGGCAAGATGATAGGCAATCTCATCCGTCTTTAATAAAATGCTGAGTGGAACAACGGTAGCTCCTGTTTTTAAAATCCCAAAGAAAATAATGGGAAACTGTGGAATATTGGGACAAAGCAAAGCCACTTTGTCTCCATAACCAACTCCCTTCTTTGATAGTGCATTGGCAGTCTGACACACTTTATCATGGAAAGATTTGTAATTCAGTGTAACTTCACCCAAGCTTAGAGCCGGCTTATCTGGATTTCTTTTTGCACCCTGTTCCACTAAAAATGATAAGTTCAGCATATAATTTATTAATGTTAAGTTAATATTCATTTAGTAAATCCCCTAACTATGGGAATTTTTCTATTCATTAATCTTAACTCCAAATTAATCATCCAAAAAAGTTGAACTGAAACGAAAAAGATATTTTGTGATACGAAACGGAAATATTTCCAAAGTGTATAAAAAGTAAATGCCAAAGAACTTCTTTATGATAGTAGTTCTTTGACATTAGCAAAATTTTGTTTAATTTTTATAATCTTTCTTCCGAAGGTAATTTTCCGAAATAGCGTTGATAAAGCTGTGAAAAGTGGCCCCGGTTGCAGTAACCGATGGAATCGCCTATTTCTCCAACCGATTTTTCTGTTTCCAAAAGCATCTGACGGGCGGCTTCCATACGAGTCTTGATAATGTACTGGCGGATTGGCAGTTGTGTGTAATCTTTAAAACCTTTTTTCAGGTCGCAGTTGTTAAGCCCGCAGTATCGGCTTATTTCTTTAATAGCAAGCTCACGGAAAGCATTGGTATCTACAAAATCCTTTGCCAGTTTTATTTTCTCTTCAAAAGCTTTTTTGGATTCAAAGGTTTTTTCATCGGAAAGAAGATAATGAATCCAATAACTCAGAAATTCCAGAATACGGCTTTCGAGAATTATACTTCCCGAAAAATCTTCAAATGGTGTATCAAAAATTGTTTTCAGCTTTTCCTGACTCAGATAATTACGCTCTGCATTATTCAGCTTTTCCATCAGTAGTCCGTTGTCCTTTGGAAATAGATTTTTAGGAATAAAAATTCTCATACCGTCAATATCGGTGGTATCGTGTTCGAACTCTTTTTCTCCGCTGATAAGATTACTGCTGATCTTTCCTTCCGTACTGATTCGGAAATCCATCAGGTCATTTTCACCAACTTTATGTGGCGAATGGAAAATGGTTTCTTCTCCAAAATTCCATTTTCCACGGAAGAAATGGAAGTTTTTTTTGCTGAAAAGAATTAATTTACCTGTTCCCAAATCATCGGGCATTTCCATAAATGTCGAATTTAGGAAATCCTGATGCCGAAACCTGTAATCATGAAGCAGGCCTTGCTTAAAACCTTCGGATTCGAGATAAGGAAGAACTAATTCCATGAGAAAGAAAGATTTGCTTGTGGTAAGTTAACAAAAATTTAATACATGACAAAAGTCATGTTTATTTCTTAAAAATTTTTTGAGCGAACTGATACAGACATCGTCTCCAAGTAAGCCATTCGTGGTAAGTCCCAGGAGATCTGTACTGAACAAAAGGGTAATCATTACTTTTCAAAAAAGCGGTGAGAGTATTGTTAAACTCTTCAAAAAGGTTTCCCTCTTTTTCTCCAATTCCAATGAAGAAGAATGGTTTTTTTTCAGATTTCAATAAATTTTGGATGGGAAGTTCCTTATAAGGTTCTGCTTGTGTCCCTTCATAAATGACCGGACTGAAGGCTCCTATTGCAGAAAATTTTTCCGGATGATTCACACCGATCAGCATGGCCTGGTAGCTTCCTCTTGATAGCCCTGCCACCGCATTGTTTCCATTAGTTTTATAATGTTTTTCGATATAAGGCATTAGCTCTGAAACCAACCATTTGTCGAGTTTTTTTGAAGACAGTACTGTTCTCGGATAATTGTCGGGCATTCTTTCCAGTTCGGGAGTCAGAGCAACACCGTAATCCATTATAACAATCATTTCTCTAGCTTTTTTCGCTGCAAAAAGATTATCTAGAATGTTTTCAATGTAACCTTGCCTTTCCCAGCCTGTTATATCTTCTCCAGTTCCGTGGTAGAGATATAAAACCGGAAATTTCCCCTTTTCGTAGTTGGGAGGAAGATAAACTTTGAAATTCCTCACATTCTTCGTGATGTTTGAATACAGACTATCATTCAATATTTTGCCGTGTCTTATATTTTTTCTAAGAAAAAAGTCTTCTCCGGACGGAATTTCTATTCCGCTTGTTGGCTGGCCATAACCGAAATACAGTTGCGTATTCGGATCATTGGTTCGTTTTCCATCAACATTCAGCCAATAATAATGAAATCCGATTTCTACAGGTGAAGTAGTAATAGTCCAAAATCCATTATTATCCTTTTCAGAAACCGATTTTACATTTTTCATTCCGTCACCACCATCCAGAACAACGGATTTCGCATCGGGAAAATAAATTTTAAACTCAACTTCATTTTTAGCATTTATCCTTGGAAATTCTTTTCCTGAAAGGTTTGTGGAAGAAGATTTCCAATCCTGTGCAAAAAATAACTGGATGAAAAACATACAAATAATTAACGAAAGTTTCATTTTTAAATCATTTTTGGGAAGTTATTTTAATTTTAAAATATACGAAAATTCATAATCAGAATTCTTGAGCAAATACTGTTCGTGGGGAAGCGATTTCCAGCTGTCATCGCCTCCAATGCCGCGTTGGTTAAGGTCGATATTCAGGTAAATATTTTTTCTTGGTGGCAAATCGGTTGGATGCTGCTGTTTTTTGGTGTAGCCTGGATCCAAATCTTCTGTACTGTGATGAATCGCTGTGAAATTAAGTTCCTGCAAACCTTCAATAGAAACTCCGTGTCCGTTTTCGTCTCCAAGTTCCAGCCAACGGATCCCGGTTCGGTTTCCGCTTTCCTGTGGCCGAATATAACCTTTATAATATTGATTTTCGGTAAAATCTTTATAAATCCCTACAAAGGAAGCGGTGTTTCTATCCTGATAATTTTCGTAGGGACCTTTGCCGTAATAAGTCAAATGATGAAAATTTTGCGGAAGAATCATCCTGCTTCCAAAACGTGGAATCTCGGAAAATTCCGTCTGTTTGTTTATGGAAAACGTCAGTTGAATGCTTCCGTCATTCAGAATATTATATAAAATCTGATAATCCATCTTATTGAGCGAATATTCACACAAAATTCCAAAACCATTCTTATTTTGTGGAGAAATTGTCAGATTTTTCAATTTTAAATCATTGTGCGCATTTCGCCAAAAGCCTAATTTTTGTGGCATTTTGTTCCCGAAATCATTATCAGTGGGCGCTCTCCAGAAATATGGCTCCGGAAGCTGTTTCAGTTGTACAAAACTGTTGGAATATGACGTGAATTCACCTTTTTCTTTATTGAAAACACCTTTTGTATTTCCCGAAACAAATGAGATTTCTTTATCATTTTCAGAGATTTTGAGATCTCCAGAATTTTCTTTTTGAAATTCAAAAAAGTTGCCCGAAATTTTAAACTGTTCCCAAGCCAGTTCGGTTTCTTTCGGCAAGATTCCCCAATCTTGGTTGGTTATTGCTTTAAAATTAATGAAATATTCTTCTCCTGGAACAATTTCCGGATAATCGATTTTGATTTTTCCTGTTTGCCCAGGTTTTAAATTCAACCGAAAACTTCCGGTTTTAATGACTGTTCCGTTTCCCAGAATTTCCCATTCAAAGTTAAATTTTTCGGTAGTGGAAAAATCATATTCATTTCTAATTTCAAAATTTGCGGACTTTATATCTTCAGTTTTAAAATTGATGTACTGATAAACTTTCCGTACTTCGTAAGCGCCGGGATCTGGTGTTCTGTCAGAACTCAGAATTCCATCTGCAACGCCATTTTCATCGTTATAATACATAAAACTTCCCAAATCTCCACCATAAGCGTAGAAAGTTTGCCCATTCAAATCTTTGGTTTTCAACCCCTGATCAACCCAATCCCAGATAAATCCGCCCTGCATATATTCGGATGAGCAGATAACCTCAAAATAATCCCTGAAATTCCCATTACTATTACCCATTGCGTGAGAATATTCGCACATAATGTAAGGTCGTTTCTGGTTTTTTCTTTGGAAGAATTCTTTCATCTCCGTAAATGAAGGATACATCGGGGCAATAATATCCGTATTCCATTCTTCGTGTGCCTGTTCAAACATAATGGGACGGCTTGGATCATAAGCTTTCACCATCTTGTACGTTTTTTTGAAAACCGGACCGTTGCTGCATTCGTTTCCGAGCGACCAAATAATTACGGACGTATGATTTTTGTCTCTTTTTATCATTCTTTCCGTCCTGTCAAGGTGTGTTTTTTCCCATTCCGGAAGATAGGCGGGATGATGAATGGTGTCGAGACCGGGTGAGTTGGCGTCTCCCATTCCGTGGGATTCGATGTTAGCTTCGTCCACGAGATAGAGTCCATACTGGTCGCAAAGTTTGTAAAATTCCGGATCGTTGGGATAATGCGAAAGTCGGACTGCATTGATGTTGAATTGCTTCATTAGCAAAATATCTTTCAGCATCAGTTCTCTGGTGGTGAAATGTCCGGTTTCCGGATCGTGTTCGTGGCGGTTGACACCGTGGATTTTGATAGCTTTTCCATTTACAAGAAGCTGCCCATGCTTAATTTCCACTTTTCGGAAACCTATTTTTTCGGAAATGAATTTTTCTGAATTTTCTGTTTTAAATGAGATCAGAACCGTGTACAGATTAGGATCTTCAGCTGACCATTTTTTTGGATTTTTAATCCCGGATGTGAAGTAAACGGTTTGTAAAGTATCTTTATTTAAGATAATATTTTTCTTTTCAGAATATATTTTTTTATGGTTCTGATCCAAAATACTGAGATTTAACTCGGCATTTCGACCTTGAGAATTTGAAAACTTCCTTACATCGATGTCTGCCGAAAATTTGGCATTCTGGTTATTTTTGTCTAAATCAGTTCTGAAAAAATAATCCCAAAGAGTGACATTGGGGAGCTGATACAAGTATACATTGCGTTCAATTCCGCTAAGCCGCCAAAAATCCTGATCTTCAAGATAACTTCCATCGCTCCAGCGGAAAATCTTAACGATCAATTCATTGTTCTTTTCGTTTAAATAATTTGTAATATTAAATTCCGCAGGGATTTTGGAATTTTTCGTCATCCCAATTTTCTGTCCGTTAATCCAAACGAAAGCACAACCTGAAATTGAACCGAAGTGCAGAATAGTCTGCCCGTTATTAAAAGGTCTATCAAAGTTTTTACGGTAAATTCCGACCGGATTATTATCGCCTATAAAAGGTGGATTTTTCGGAAAAGGATACGGAATATTGGTATAAATTGGTATCCCAAAACCCTGCAATTCCCAATTAGAAGGAACTGAGATAGAATCCCATTGCCAATCCAAAGGTTTTGAAAAATCGAAATCGGCTTTTTTATAATCAGCAAAATATTTAAAATCCCATTTTCCGTTTAATGATTTGTAACTATCTGATTTTGAAAAATCCTGAAACAACGCCAAATTTTCGTCATCAAAAATTATAAATGCAGAGTGTGATTTTTCTTTTCCTTTTTGCAGGTAAGAAGGATTTTCCCAATCATTCGATTGGGAAAAGAACATTGAGAAAACGATATGAAAAACAAATATTAATCGAAATTTGCGGGACATCCAGAGTATTTTATTTTAAAAATTGCTTCATAAGTCGTAATGTGATGTCCATACTTCCGGGAAGAGGCATTCCATGCGCATAACCTGCAAAGACATGAAGCTCAGTAAAATTTCCGGCTTTCATTAACCTGTCTGCATACGCTAAACCACTGTCACGAAGAGGATCGGCTCCTGCTACAAAAATAACTGTGGGTGGAAGATTGTTTACATCATCAATATTGCCGGGCATAACATATTTGGCTTTGGAATTTCCATTTTTACCAACATAAAAGCTTTCCATAATAGGAAAATCCTGACTTTTCAGTCCGGGAACACGGGTAAACTCGATTGTAGAAGGATAATCAGTACGAAAATCTCCCGGAAGAATTTCCAATACTTCTAGGCTGATTTTCGGCCCTTTCTGATCTCTTGCATACTGCGCCAGACTTCCTGATAATCCAGCACCTGCACTAGAGCCTCCTACAGCAATTAAATTTGGATTTCCGCCGATAGTTTTTGCATTCTCATTGACCCAAACGAGTACTGCATAAGCGTCATGAAGTGCCGCAGGGAAAGGGTTTTCTGGCGCCAATCGATAATCTACATTGATGACCACGGCCCTACCTTTAACAGCATAATCGGCGCAACGCTGGTGATCCCATTTTGGTGTCCCAAAAATAAAACCGCCGCCGTGAAACCATATAAAAACAGGGAGATTCTCAGCATTTTTAGGTTTGTAAATCGTAATTGGAATTACAGCATCATTTTTTTCCAGCCCCTGGATTTTTGATTGTATAACATCTAAATTGTCTTTGTTTTTCAATTCCGGCCAAGGTTTATCGAGAAGTTCCCTGCGTTGCTTTTTTATTTCATCCAATGTAATATCCGTAATTGGTGTGTAAACGGCAATTGAAAATTGTGGCAGGAGACGTTTTCCGGCTTGTTCCAACGATAGAGGTTTATATTCCTGAGAAAATAACGCCCCAGAAATGATTATAAGTAATAATCTTAGGATAAACTTTTGCATGATAAAATTTGTTATTCAGATTATCAAATTTAATGTTATGCTTTATTGCCACTGATACGAAAGAGATATTTTATGATACGAAAGAGTAAAAACATCCTCATTCTGACATTTTTTCATTCGCAGCATGACATTTTTTCCATCCTGTTTTTTGGTATATCGTTTGTAAATTTTCAACTGTGATCATTGAATTATTGTTTAACATTAAAAAACGTTTGTTATGTCAATCGAAAAAAGAAACAATGGCAGTTTGCTCCCTGCAAATCCACGTACACTGTTCGATGACTTTTTCAGTCGCGAACTTTTTAATTGGGGCAACAATAATTATTCTTCCACTCTTACCACTCTCCCATCCGTAAACATCAGAGAGAATCCTGAAAATTTTGTAGTGGAAGTCGCCGCACCGGGTATGGAAAAACAAGATTTCCAAATTAGCCTGGAAGGTAATCTCCTCACCATCTCGTCTTCGAAAAAAAATGAAGCGGAAGACAAAAATGACAATTATACCCGTAGAGAATTTAGCTATCAGGCTTTTCAGCGCAGTTTTGAGCTCGCAAGAGATGTAGTGGACGAAGAGCATATTGAAGCTAAATACGAAAATGGAGTTTTGAAGCTCACAATTCCTAAAAAGGAGGAAGCTAAAAAACGTCCTCCTAAGCTGATCGAGATTCAATAATATTATAATTGGTTTCCTTTTGGAAACCAATTTTCTATTCTATCCGGTAATTAATTCATTATCAATTTTAATTATTAAATTATGCATGGATTACTTTCGGCCATATGCATTTTGTGCCTCACCACATTAGGCATAATGCTTCTTTTGAAAAAACTGAATCAACCCTATCTTATTGCTTATATTATTGCAGGTATAATCTTGGGACCATATGTTTCAGGAGTTTTTACCAAACCGGATGAAATAGAAATCATCGGTGAAATCGGAATTCTGCTCCTGATGTTCTTTTTGGGAATGGAGATCAATGTTCCGAATAACCGAAGCCTACTTATAAAACCTGTGATAGCACAAAGCATAAAAATACTTCTAAGTATAATATGTGCCCTTGCGATAGGTTATATGACAGAGCTTTCTCTGAATAGTATGATCCTTATTGCTGTACTTTTTATATTCAACAGTACTGCGGTAGTCAGTGAGTTTTTGAAAAAACACAATACTTTAAAAACAACATTCGGAATCATGATCCTTAATATGCTGATATTTCAGGATCTGCTGCTTGCTCCTGTGTTAACAATACTGAAAGTATGGGACAATAAGAACTTTGATTTTCTACAGATTACATTACCTATATTGGTCTGTATTGCTATTTTTCTGCTTTTAAGAAGAGTGAGAAACATACAGGAAATCAGGCTTCCGGGATTTTTTCATACTCTTGAAAGTGATCATGACCTGCAGGTGTTTTCAGGATTGATTATTTGCCTTGGATTTGGATTATTCGCAGAAACAGTGGGCTTGAGTGGTGCGCTCGGAAGTTTTATAGCCGGCGTTGTTGTCGGAAGAGTGAAGTCATTTAACTGGCTCGAACATTCATTAATGCCTTTTAAAGTATTTTTCACAACGCTTTTTTTTGTTTCCATAGGACTTCGGCTTGATCTTTCGTATCTGTATTTTAATATAAAAACTGTTCTGCTGGGAACTTTCTTTGTTCTGGCAAGCAATAGTGTGATGTCGGCTATCATTTTCCGATTGCTAAAATATAACTGGAAGGACAGTTGGTATGGCGGTGCCTTACTATCTCAAACAGGAGAATTTGGCATATTGGCATTATCTGTTGCTTATAAAACAGGGATTATTGAATACAGCTTATACAAGACCGGACTTGGAATCACCTGCCTGTCTCTGTTATTCTCCACCATCTGGATCGCCATCCTGAAAGGTATTATTGAAAAAAGATCATTAATTAGTCAGAAAAATTAAGCCTTTATATAATTAGAAATGTGTCTTGTCAATCTTTTTACTATCGTATAATATGTAAATCAACTAAAAATATATTTTTTAATTAAAACACTGAAAAACAAAATTATACAACAATATTTTTAAGAGCCATTTTCCTGATTTTGATTCAAAACAAAAGACAGAATACGTGTCTGGTCATAATTGTTAAAAATATATTATGTTAACTTTGAAAGTTCAACAACAATACATGATGACTATAAAATTAAAATGTTGGAAGATTATTGTTTTCCGTTTGGTATTTCTTTTTACTAATTTTCTTATCAACAGTTTAAACGGCCAAAATGCAGAAGCATACAATCAGATTTACACAAGAACCTATCTTGAAATTTCTCAAAAAGATTTTCCGAAAGCTTTAAAAATTGCTGACTCTCTATATAATACTTCTGAAACCCCTCGCTATAAGGCCAAAAGTCTGATGCTTTCAGCTTCATTACTTCAACAATCCGGTGAATTTAAAGATGCTATTGATTACGCTTTAAAAGCAGAAAAAATACTTGAAGACACCGATGACAATGTGTGGAAAGCAAAAATATCCGGTTTCCTTGCTACTCAGTACCGTCATCTGAAGCTCTTTGACCAGTCTAAAAAATATATTGAAGAAACGTCAGAAACCATCAAAAAGATAGATGATCTCAGACTTGTGAATCAGACCAACGGTTTTCTGATGCAGGAAAAAGCTTACTATGAAAACGAACATAAAAATTACAGACAATCCATCAAATATATTAATGACGCTTCGAGCTATTTTAAATTAAGCGGACAGGACAATCCGTTTCTCTCAGCTAATAATGAACAGCTTTTAGGTTTGAATTACTATTATCTGAAAGATTATTCTAAGGCTATGGATTACTATGAGCAAGCTTTGGACAAGCTGAATCATATGTCAGACAACTTTCTTAAAGCACTCGTATTGAATGGAATGGCGCAGATATATATTGCTCAAAAAAATCCTGAAAAAGCAAAACCTTTGATAGACCAGGCACAAAAAATGGCTGAAGAATCTCCATATCTCAGTCTAAAAAATGAAATATATGAAAGCTCCCAGCAATATTATGCTTTAACCAAAGATATTGAAAAACTGAACCAGGCTAAGAAAAAACAGGATTCTGTCTCGGAAAAGATAAGCAATAAAGCTTCAGCTTATATCAACGACTCTTACACCAGACTAAAGAAAGATAACGAACTGAACAAGAAACAATCGGGGTGGAAAAATGTCATCATTATGTCTGTACTTTTGATACTAATTATCATTATTGTCTATTTTGTAATTTATAGAAAACGACAGAAAGAAAAATTTGCTAAAATCCAGCAGATTCTAGAAGAAATCGAACAAACCAAACCGGCATCTCTTCCGGAAACCGAGATTACACAAAATTTAGCGTATGAAGATGTATCGGAACCAAATATTGTAAATTATGACACCGAGCCAGAGTCACAGGCGCTGATGACTCCTGCTACTGAGAAAAAAATCCTCAGTAAATTGGATAAGTTTGAACAGACAACATTATTTACAAGAAATAATGTATCACTTCCATATGTAGCTGCTTACTGCAGTACGAATACTAAATATCTTTCGTATGTTGTCAACACTTATAAAAAGAAGGATTTTAAGAATTATATCAATGAGCTACGAGTCAGACATATTATTTATAAATTGAAAAATGACAGCCAGTATCACAAATATAAAATTTCAAGTCTGGCTGAAGAAGCCGGTTTTTCATCTCAGAGTAAGTTTGCAGCTGCATTCAGAAAAGTTACAACTGTGTCACCGTCTGAATTTCTTGAACATTTAAGATCCCAGCATCTTAATTAAACGATAGATTTTTTAGGAAACAGATGTATTATGTTTTATAAATCGTAATCCATTTGTGATAAATTTCAGTTATTGTATTCAATTAATTCAATGCTGAAGCCGAATTACAGCTGTTTAATGACTTCATAATACCATTCTTGGAAGATAAATGATTATTCAAGCTTACATCATCTTTTTATTTTCGCTAAATAACAGACTATTAAATTATTAAATCTCTATTAATAAAGCTTTATCCTGATTCATTTTCCCGAATATGACCCTTCATTTTATTGCACACCCGCTTTTATAGCTGCTATTTTGCACCAGATTTTTTGACTTGCTGGAAACAGAATACAAATGATGGAAAAAAATCTAAAATGCTTTTCCCGACAATCTATCGGGAAAGTATTTTTTACATCAGCATATGAGAACAAGAATCAATATGCTTTTATAGCTGTTAATAACTAACAACACAAGATGACACGGAAAATTTTAAACTTTCTCAACAGAGGAAGGTTCATATACGCTGCTATGATCCTTCTTAATTGCAATCTTTTTTATGCTGAAGGCTCAAAAGACCTCTACCCCAGCGGTGTATCCGGAGGACGAGCTTTTTTATACAGCAATTCATATACAGCTGGTGGCACAACAATGGCTTCATGGCCATTCAAATCCGCAGGAACCCATTATGCATACGTTAAAGCGGGCGAAGCTATTCATGCGGCATCAAGTGCCCAAGGTAGCGGAAACGGCAGGATTATATTAACTGCGCCTGATGGCACCGTTTATACTTCTCCTAATAATACAACAGGACAGATTGGTAGCAGAACTGCAGAATTGGCAGGCCCCAGACTCCTGGCACAGGCAGCTGGATCTAACCGCTACTCCACTTTTAACAGAACAGCTTCAGCTAATCAGGCTGGTATCTGGAAAATCGAATTTACGCCGACTGGTGATGTTAATTCCTCCGCTACACCTTCCGTGACAAGTGTTGCTGCGGATGCTGCGTGGACACAGTCTGCAAATTCTGAACTAATAGCAGCTTGGGATGTCTCTGTGGAGTCATCGGGCTCGTGGATAGCTGGCAGAGTCTATTCCAATGTAATGAATCTTCATATCAGTAATGCCCAAAGTGGATTTTACGGACAGGTTTATGCTTTAACAAAAGATGGCTACATCTATAGAGTCAATAATAATGGCAATAACGGTGTTGGTTTTACATTTTTTGTGAATAATAGAGGTTTTATTTCTAATAATACTTCAACTTATAAAAGTATGGATTTTTCAAGCGGAATTTCCTCTTATGTACAAAGTCCTCTTAATGCCGATACTTCTACAGATATAACCCATAAAATATTCTACAGCCAGCCGGCATCCGATATGCCGGCGACAGCAACCGGCAGTGTACCCGGAAATACCACTTGGCTTAAAACCACCGTAGTTGAGCCAACAGTGTTTAATGTTAGTCTCGTCGGTGCAGAAACAACACCGGGACAGGTCAGCAGCGTCAAAGGCGGCTATGTCAGGTTTAATGCTGCGGTACAGGGCTCATATACAATAACGATAGAAAGTGCCTCTACGCCGGCAACATTTGTAATAAGGACACTTACAGGAATTGCCACTGCAGGTAACAATAATATATTCTGGGATGGAAAAGACGGTAACGGAAATAATCTTCCGCAAGGCAATCAGCCGATAAGACTCAAAGTACAACTGCGTGGTGCAGAAGTCCATTTTCCATTTATTGATATGGAAATTAATCCTAACGGTATGGTACTTGAGCTTTTAAACGGTACCGATACTACTAATGAACGCTACCGCGTATACTGGGATGACAGTGATATTACAAGAACGACAACCAATAATCAAGGAAAAGGCTCTACTCCCGCCAATGCTAGTGTAAGTGGCTCATTAAGTGGACCAACAGGAACCGGAGGTCACATGTGGGGACAGCAAACCAATAATACCAGTCCTCTATCATCCGCAAATCTTGGAAATGGTTTTGGAAATGAAAAATCTA
Organism: Epilithonimonas pallida; assembly: GCF_900182975.1. Classification (NCBI taxonomy): domain Bacteria; kingdom Pseudomonadati; phylum Bacteroidota; class Flavobacteriia; order Flavobacteriales; family Weeksellaceae; genus Epilithonimonas; species Epilithonimonas pallida. Next base: position 157,936 of record NZ_FXUO01000007.1, read on the forward strand.
TTGATACCTGGTCCTATATCAAAGGTCCAATTGCACAGTCTGAAACATCTGTCATTGTCAAAACAGCAGACCTGCAGGTTACGGCGGTAACCGCAGATAAAACAACTCTTGCTATTGCAGACCAGATTACCTACACAGTAAAAGTTAAAAACAATGGTCCCAGTGATGTCGAAAATGCACCTTTCACTTTTATAGTTCCTTCAGGATTTGATCCGCAATCTTTTACTTTTAGCGGTAATAATTGTGGTGGTGAGGCGGTAGCTGTTACATACAACGCTACAACACATACCTATTCCTCACAGCTTAATCTTCCAAATGGCTGTGAAATTACTTATACTTTTACAATGCTTGTAAGCAGTGCTGCAACACCAGGCCCTGTACAGGTTCAGGCTGCTATTCTCAGACCGAACGATGTAACGGATCCTGACGCTACTAATACAACACCGGGAGTCCCTCCTACCAGTGCGCAATATGAATGTGCCAATAACGGACTTGGTGGTGTTTGCAATAATATTGTTAATCATAACACGGTAACTTTCACACCTGGTGAAATTTGTACAGAACCTGTCAATGGTAACACATTTCAATGGAGCATTGCCGATTCACCAGGTCCATATGTTACCCAAAACATAACACAGCCTGCTTCCAATTACGGTTTTGTTTTTGACATTTATGAACTGGATAACTCATTCAACCTAAATATCAACGGTACATTAATAGCAGCCCAAGAACTTCAGTTCCAGTCGTCAGGTACATCAGGTATTAATGTCAGATTTGCAGACGGCTCTCAATATGAAATCAATACAACTCATAATGGATCAGCTGCTGATATATGGCAAATGCGAGGCAATGCAGCTAATCCGCTGATCCGTATTTCTATCAGCCCGGCGGGAGTTATTTCATTGTACGGCAGTAAGGCTTCATATGGTCCTCTTCAGCCGCTGGTGCTGACCAATGGCAATACATTGAACGCTATTACCTGGAATCATACAGGAACCAATAATATTACTGTGACACAAAATGTTGTTGGGCTTACTATCATGGACGGATATGGGTACGGACTTAACATTACTCCTTGTGCCTGCTATCGGCCTGCTATACTCACAGGTAACGGCCCGGATACCAAGATGGGGATCACACTTTTAAAAAGGGCTGGTGGCGATACAGCCGGGAACTGGCCGATGGCAAGAAAATCAGGGCATATTGCCTTAGAATCGAATAACAAAGGTTTTGTGATTACCCGGTTGTCTACTGTTGAAATCCAGGGACAAACCAACCCAACAGTCATTACACCAAAAATTACAAACCCTCAGGAAGGCATGATGGTTTATGATACTACAGCTAAATGTCTAAAAATCTATCACGACGGTATCTGGAGTTGCTTTAACAAACAAGCATGTCCTTAGTGATGTTGTTAATTAAAAATAATTTAATAATGAAACTTTTATTTTCAATAATCGCCCTATCTCTATATTCCACAGCATTTTCACAAGTGATTATCGGCAATGCAGTAGGAACTGTGCCTGTCGGACAAAAAACTTCCGTTCTGCTGGAGTTCGCAGCAGGCCAAAATAAAGGTATTGTGCTGCCTTATTTACGAACACTTCCATCTGGGATTGGCCTTACAGAAGGCACCATTATTCTGGACGCCAGAGATGCAACCAAAGCAAAAATAAAATATTATAATGGCGTCACAGATATGCAATCTTCTGATGGATGGTTTGATCTCAGCAATGGTAATGCAGCTGACATCTCAACTGTAATAGCTACACAGCCTACTTCTGCGACTGTTACGGAAGATCCGGCAGCAAAAGTAATTATTGGCGCAGACAGTACTTCTGCAGATGGCGTTTTGGTTTTGGAATCAGACAGCAAAGCAATGGTTCTTCCTATGGTAAATAGTACTGATGACATTCCTGATCCCGCTCCGGGCATGATGGTTTATATCAACAAAGAAGGCGCAAAAAGGCTGGCCGTTTATAATGGTAGTATGTGGACATTCTGGAAAGCGCCTTAAGAAAGAAAGATAAATAATAAATAAAATATGGCTGGGCAGTGTTTTTTTAGAAGGTTAGAAATCTTATAATTTGTGTTTTTTCTGTCCAGCCTTTAATAAAGATGAAAGTCAGCAACAAAAAAAGTATTGAGAAATTAGGACTATTTTTAATGTTCATGCTAATACTGGATCTTACGCTTATCGGTATGCAATGGTTAATAGTCAGGCAACCAGACCAATTCATAATAACATTACTAATATTATTCATTGCATTGGTCATTTATATGACTAAGCTTAAGTACACTGAATTTGAAAATTCTGGGTTTGTTATATCGATAAAGAAAAAGCATCTATTGAATGGGAGTGGCTTTGTATTTCCTTTACTGGAATTTCCTTCAGAAATCATTAAAGACTGCAAACTCAAATCTCAAGTGATTTACCTTCAGGTTCTTAATTCTACAAACTCCAAAAAGAAAGTTCAGGTATTCAGAATAAGTTTAGCAGGATTTGATCCTAATGAACAAAAAGAAATATTGCATCAGATTCTCAATGACAAATCTAAACTTTATTAAGGTAATGGAACAAAAACCGGATCAAAATAACCCTGAACTGAATGTTAAAAGTATTCCATCAGGTTAATAAACTTAAGTTATAGCTATATTAGCAGGAAGCTTTATCCAAAAAGTACTTCCTTTTCCAATTTCACTTTCAACCCAAATCTGACCTTGATGCTGAGAAATAATTTGTCTACACAAATACAGACCTAAACCTAATCCGGAAATATTGCTCGAGTTATGAATCTGGTAAAATCTTGAAAAAATATTTTCAAAATGGTCGGGATCAATACCTAATCCGTAGTCCTTAACACTTATCAGAATATTATCATTATCATTTTTCAGCGAGACTTCAATATTTTTGTTGTCATTTGAATACCGCACTGCATTAGTTAACAGATTAACGATTACCTGTTCGATTTTATATTTATCACCAAACAACATAACAGACTCCAGATCAGAATGTAAAGTAATGACGAAGCTCTCATTTGAATCTGAAATGAGTTCAATCGTATCCTCAAGTAAACTTTTGACATCAAATTCTTCAGGACGTAAGATCAATTTACCAGATTCTATTTTAGAAACATCCAGCAAATCGGATATCAGATGGTTAATTTTTTTTGATTGTGAAAGTGCTTTTTCTACAAAGACCTTCACTTTCTCATCACTAATATTTCTGGATAAGATCTGAAGATAGGCATCCATACTGGTCAATGGAGTTCTTAGCTCATGACTGGCTAATGCTATGAATTCATCTTTTCTTTTATTGAGATCCTTTAATCTGTCAAGCAATTCCGCCTTTTCTTTCTGTGCATTATGACGTTCGCTAATATCGCGGGCAATTTTTGATGCGCCAATAATGTTGCCATTTTTATCAATTACGGGCGATACTGTAACAGAAATCGGAAATAATCGGTCATCTTTAGTTTTTCTGATGGTCTCAAAATGATCAACTCTTTTCCCGGCCTTTATCTGACCAATAATAAAATCTTCCTCATTCAACCGATCTGCGGGAATGATCAATGAAATATGCTTTCCTATTGCTTCATCCTGCAAGTAACCAAACATTCTTTCGGCAGCGGTATTCCAGCTTGTTATAATCCCATCTAGTGATTTGCTGATAATAGCATCGTGACTAGACATCACTATGGCATTGAGTAATGCTTGCTTATTTTCCGATTTGTTAAATATATCCATAGTTTAATTTCTACATAACTTCATACATTATTGTTAATCACAGAATAATTGGATTTTAAACCTGTAATTACAAATAAAAGACTTTGAATTTAATTCTGATTAAAAAAATAGATAAAACAAAATAAAATTAGTTATTCGTCCAGTACAGCTTTATGATCCAAATCATAAACGACAAAAAAAATATATAAAAAATAATATTTAGTCATAAAAATTCAATAATATTTCACTTTTGGTTTGTATTTATCAAATCCGATAGTATATTTGCAGCAATATTTATGAATTTTACATTAGAAATCAATACGCCTGAGCGTGGATCAAATCTTGGCTTTAAAACAATCTATTTTAATGCTTTCAAGATCAATATCATTGAAAGATATAAAGGCAAAGACCTGTCGAAATTTTATCACATTGTTATCAAACTCAGAACAATCGATAATGAGATTATAAAGACAAAAAGCGGAGCCGGAAGAATGATGATCGCAGAATCCGACTATCAAAACTATGGTCGGTTAGCAAAAATGTTAACTTCTTATGAGTATAGGAATAAGTTAATTGACAGAAAGAAAATCGATGATGAATTTGTCAACTTCATTCTTAGCAGAATGACCGGTAATTATCAACTTTAATTTGTTATTGAATTTTTTAAAGTGCATTAGCCTTCCTAAGATTCCAATAACCAGAATGACCTTTGGCCTTTGTAACAGTTATAAAATTCTTAAAGGACTGCTCTGTTTTAGCTTGATATGGTTATTATCTGCTTTTTATTAATGATATTTTCTCAAAAGAGCGATTGTAGGTTTAAAATAAAAACATAATTTTAACCTTCAATTAAAGTCCGGTGCTAAAATTTTTTTTTGTTTTTTTTATATTATTTTTTACTGCTGCAAGTGGGAAACCTATTGATCTGGAGAAAAAACAGCTTCTCCAAAAAGCCGGCTATGAAATAACACTGATGCCGGATAAAGCTACAGAATCTCTGGACTATCTTGAAAAAAACTTCATACTCACAGATGACGAAAGAGAGAAATCCGATTATTTGAGAATCAAATCATTGTATTACCAAAATAATCTTACCGATGCTTTAAAAAAAATTTCCGCAAATAATAATGACCTGCCAATAAGCATCTTTATTCTTAAAAGAAGCATCCTAAATTATCTTAGCATCAGCACCAACGATGTATCTGCAACTAAAAAAACATCACAAAATAAAGACCTTGTATTTTCTGATGAAATCATTCTCCTTCTGACCAAACTTAATCAGAATAGAACAAACAACCTCAACAATAATTTGCTGGCTGTTCTGGAAAAGGCAAAGTCCAGTAATCTTATGATTCTTAGGGACGATATACTCAGTCTGTTTGATTATGTAGCTACTAACAAACTATCAGATCAATTTCTGATTGGTATAAGAAATCTATATAAAAATGATATAGAATTTGATATTGTGTACAGCCAATTTTTGCTCAATAATGACAATCTGGAAAAGGCAAAAAAAATTATCCTCAGCCTTCCCAAAGAGCAATTGGAACAATCATCAAATCCAAAAATCAAATATGAGTATTACGATCTTTTGGCATCCTATTATTCCAAAATTGGAGATTCCAACAACTTTTCAGACTCCATTAATAAAAAGCAGGATTTGCTAAAAAAAATAGATCAGGCAAAATATTCGGCAAAGAATAAATGGTTCAACATCTCCGAAGAAAAAAATAATGATGATCTTGACCTCATGATAACCAAAAGGAAAAATATAATATTAACCATAGTTATCATAGGATTAATAAGTGTAACTCTGATTTTATTAAGATTTTATCAAACTAACTTTCATATCAAAGAATATCAAAACTTCATTAATAAAATTAATGCCTTAAAAGATAAAAAGACACCACAAACACAAACAATACCGGAGAAAACGGAAAATCTATTATTGAAAAAACTCGATGACTTTGAAAATACCGATGATTGTATCAATCCTGATATTTCTTTACAAAGTCTCGCTAAAAAATTAGAGACCAATACAAAATATCTTTCCGAAGCGATCAATAACCATAAACAAAAAAACTTCAATGCCTATATTAACGAGCTTCGTATCAACTACATCATCGGCAAACTAAAAAACAAGCCAATATACAGAAGCTATAAAATAAAATACCTTGCAGAAGAAAGTGGTTTTTCTACTCACAGTGCGTTCGCAGCAGTGTTCAAATCCGTTACCGGAATGTCACCGGCCAATTACATCCAACTATTAAAACAGAAGGAATAATGAAAAGGATTATCTGTATAATAATGTTATTTCTAAGTTTTTTAGTAGCCGCAAGATCTTCTGATCCAAAAGATGATTTAAGTAAAGCTGAAAATCTGATGCTTCTAGATCCTGCAGCATCATGCAAGATTGCTGAAAAAATTTATAAGAATAAGGATCTGAATCATAAGCAGAAGCTTTTATGTCTTTTTATACTAACCAACACTTCCAATATTTTGCAAAAACCTCTGGATGTTATAAAATATGGCAATGAAGCTCTGGAAAATGCGGACAACAGCGGTGATAAAATCATCAAAATCAAAATACTGGGCATTGTTGGAAACACCTATCAGTCACTGCAGCTTAATGAAAAAACAAGAGTTTATCTGGATCAGGCAGAATCGCTTTTATCGTCAGCCAAAGCTTCGGATTCGCTTAATCTTGTAAAAGGAAATATCTATTACCTGAAAGGAATGAATTATTTTTACAGTCTGGACAGTGATATTGCATTATCATATTTCAACAAGGCTATTAATCAATATCTTTTATCGAAAAATTCTTTAGCTGAAATTAATATCAAACTAGCTTATCTCAACAAAGCTTATGCATTGATACAACAGAAGCAACTGCATCAGGCTGCAGAAAATTTGAAACTGGCAAGCGTTAACATCTATGAGACATCACGTCCTTATCCTCCACAGTTTGCAGAGCTTCAGGAAATATTTATTGAGATGGGAAAAGCAAAAATCTTATCGCTTCAGAAAAAACCGGATTTGTCCAACGAAATTCTTTTCAGGATCTTGAACCTGCGAAAAAATCAGCCGGCAAGAGATGACATAGAGAATGAAATCTACCAACTTTTAGCCGATAATTATTTACAAAAATCTGACATCAAACAGTACAATTATTATAACACGATGTATAATAATCGTGTTAAGGAAAGTAATCGTGAAGCCGCAAAATTAGTCAATCAATTAATTCTTGAAGAAGACAAACGCAATGATTCCGAAAAAGAATCTATCGGAAAAAAATATGCCATCTGGATTTTGGTAACCTCAGTTTTTTTCTCCGGATTAATCATTTTTTTATTGATCGAAACCATTAGAAAAGAGCAAAAACGCAAGTTGTTGAAGAACGAGGCATTCAAAAATATATAAACCTATCAATCAATAGTTTAAATTAAAAAATCCACTGTCAAAATCATAAATTTTCTATAATAAAGCTATTCAATTTCTTGTTTTTACATTGATTAAGGGATATTTTCGTACTCATTAAATGTTAACTGAAATGAAGAAACTTTATTATCTGATCGCAGCATTCTTTGCCATAATTAATGCGGGTCTTAATGCTCAAAGTTGTAATACACTGAGCAGCTTTCCCTTCAAAGAAACTTTTGAAACAGACAGCCCAACCCGAAGCTGCTGGACACAACAGGTTATCGGCGGACACTATCCTAGTTATGATGGCTGGGCTTATAAAAAAGGTTCTGGCGGAGGTGTTGATTATAATATAGTAAATGCGCATTCCGGACAACTGAATGCCTGTGCTCAGATTGCAGCTAACTCTCCTGATGCAAAGGTCAGGTTAATCAGTCCTGTAATGGATGTTACAGCATTACAAACACCAACGGTTTCATTCTTTATGGGACAAGAAGCATGGGGAATCTATCAGAATCTACTGAATGTTTATTATCGTGTTTCTCCTACCTCCGAATGGATAACGCTGAAGAATTATAATTTCAATGTTCCGGAATGGAAACAGCAAATTATTAATTTACCGGAAAAATCATCCCAACTGCAGATTTGTTTTGAAGCTGTAATGAAAACCGGAAGATCTAATGTTCTGGATGACATTGTTGTAGGAAATAGTGATAGTGTTGAAACTTACCCGTCAGCCTGTGCGCCTTCTACGCCGAGCAACAATTTTGAAACAGGAACTGGTGATCTGAAGCTTTTATATCTTGCTAATGACTTTAATGTTGCAGCGCATACTAACTTAACTGTAACCAGTATCATCCTGAACACAATTGACAAAGGTGGTATAGAATCTTTCGATATTTTCATTATGAAAGCTGGTCCTGACGGATTGCCATTAGACGCAGTAAAAGCCTATAACACGATCGTTCCTGATACGGTCACAGACTTGAATGAAAGAGAAGGATTTACGTTCAGAAAAAATACTTTCAATCTTCCCGAACCGCTTGTTATTACCGGCGGAGCTGTGGGTTCAAGATACTGGCTGGTTGTAAAAGCTGTAAATAAAGTTCCGGAAAATGCATCCTTTATAGAAGCGACTTCTATACGTAACAGCGGAAAAGAAACCTATTACAGCAATGACGGATCTATCTGGAGAGCTGTTAACAATGGTGTTGATGGTGTATTCACATTAGTTGGAAGCTGTGTAGAAACCAATCCTACTGATAGCTATTGTATGCCTAGATTTAATTTCCTGATGCCAATTGATCAGGTAAAAATAGGAACAATCAACAATACTTCTACTGCTGAGGTAGGTTATGAAGATTTCTCTGTAATCAAAACGGATCTTGAAAGAGGGAAAACTTATCCAATCACGATCAATGCGCAAACTTATAATAGCTCATCTACTCAAGCCCTAACAGCTTTTATAGACTGGAATCAAAATGGATTCTTGGGCGATGTGGGAGAAATTTATAATCTTGGAAAAGTTAATGCTTCAAATGGCAACACCATCACTTACCAATTGTCAATCCCACTGACGGCCAACTTAGGAGATACAAAAGTGAGAATCATCTCAGAAGCTTTTAACTATCCAACTTATTCTTGTAGTGTTTTTGACCAGGGACAGGCTGAAGATTACACCTTCACAATTCTAAAAGAAACGCTTGCAGTAACTGAAACCGATAAAAAAATTAGTACAATTATTTTCCCGAATCCTGCCAAAGATATGGTTAATATCAAAAATGATAAAGGCATTAAAAAAGCTGAAGTCATTGATATGAATGGCAGAAAAGTAATGGAATCTACATCGAAAACAATTGATGTTTCTAGGCTTACCACTGGCCAGTATGTTATCAAAATAACATTTGATGATGGTAAAACTGACACGCAGAAACTTATCAAACAATAACTTCATAAATTATTTTTTATCAGTGATGTCCTGGCTATCAAGTCAGGGCATCTCTTTAACTCAACTACTACAAAAAATGAAAAAACTTTATCTATTCGCGATGATGGCTTTTGCATCATCTTTATACTCACAAACTACTCCGCCTTATAATCAGGACTTTACAACATTTCCATTAACCGGCTGGTATCTGGGCTATACTTTTAATGCCAACGTTGGAAACGGACCAACTAACGCTTCAACCAATTATTGGCAACAGAAGCCCTTTATGGGAAATACTGCGGCTAATGACCAGTCGCTTTGCGTTAACATGTATACATCTAATATCTCTTATTGGGCTGTAACTAATGCTTTTGATCTATCAGCTGGTGATTATGAAATCAGCTTTGATTACGCAACAACCAACGGTCCTTTTATGACTAATCCTAATGGACCGGCACCACAGGTTGAAGGAGGAGACAAATTTAAGATTCTTGTTACGACAGATAATGGAGCAACCTGGCAAGAGCTGAGAAACTGGGATAATCCCAATATCACCATTTCTAATGAAAGAAATAAACTGACGATCGATGTTTCTGCTTACAAAAGCAACAATGTCAAGTTTGCATTTTACGCATCAGACGGCACGGTTTTTAACTCTCAGGCAAACTACCGAATCTTCGTAGATAATTTTAAAGTACAGTTAAAGTCATCTATGAATGTAACAGAATCCGGCAAATCCAATTTCACTGTATTTCCAAATCCAACTGCAGGAAAAATTTCGGTAAAATCGGAAAAAAATGTTAAATCATTGGAACTATACGAAATCAGCGGAAAAAGTCTGTCAACCTCAGCAACCAATGAATTAGATCTTTCCAAAGCTACAAAAGGTTCGTATATATTAAAAGCAACTTTCAGTGATAATACAACTGCTACAAAAAACGTAATCAAAAAATAAATGGATTTTCTTACAGATAATGGTTAAGTAAGATTTTTCATCATTTGTGTTTTTTAGAGCTTCCTTTAATAGGGAAGCTTTTTATTTGTCTTGAAAAAAAATCAAAGCCTAAATTGGATTTAATAGAATCCTATTAAGTCTTCTCTTATTTAAAAAATAAAGCTGGAATGTCATGACATTCCAGCTTGTAAAAATTCAGTTTTAATTTTTATCAGATTATTTGATAATAACTCTTGTTACAAAGTTTGTTTTTGAATTTTCTGATTTTAATTTCAGCACATAAACACCTTGCTGAGCGCTTAAGAGAATCTTACTATCAGAGAAATTACCTCCTTTGATCAGTTTTCCTGTTGTGTCATACAATTCAAATTTTCCCGACTTTAAATTTGATATAAAAACTTCACCTTTTGAAGGATTTGGATATACGCTGATATTATTATTTTGCATTTCCGAAGCAGCCAATGTATCATCCTGAAGATTAACCTTATACAACTCAACACCTAGTGTGTCCGTATTATTAATTCTACCAGAAAAATAAAGCGTATCATTGTATATAACAAGAGCAGAAGCTGTGCCTATAGAAACTAACGCTTTTGTTCCGGCATCTGTCCCGTCACTTTCCCAAAGCTGTTTCACATTGCTTGCATTTGTAGCAAAAAAGTACAATTTATTTTTATACACTGTTAATTTTTCCGGGAAAGATCCTGTTGTTCCGGGTATGATATCTTTGAACATTTTAGTTCCTTGTTCAGTTCCGTCTGTCACCCATAGTTCTATGCCGCTTGTAAGCCCATCAGAAGCTGCAAAATAAACTTTTCCGTTATACTCTGTGAAACTTGTAGGATTAGAACCGGCAGTAGCATTGGAAACATTAATGTCTTTTACAATGGATGTTCCTGCTTCGGTTCCATCGGTCATCCAAGGCTCACCTCCGTTTCCACCATTGGCATTAAAAAAAGTCTTACCTAACGCCGGGCTGTGCAAAAAATACTGCGGATAAGAAGACGTGGAAGGATTAATTGTTTTAACAAGCGATGTAGAATTACCCTCAAAGCTAAAAAGCTGCGTTAAAAACGGGCTCGCAGCATTGGCTAGTTGCGCATTTGCAAGAACTTTATTCCCGATGAAACCAATTGTATTCACATTAAGATTATCATCAGCAATAACAGATTGGCCGGAGCTGTCAAGATAATACAGCCTTTGGGTATTCGGCGTAACAGATGTATTAGTTGCTTTAAAATATAATGTATTGCCTACTTTTGTAAAATTGGTACTGAACTTAGAAACGGTAGATACAGTCTGGATACCATTGACATCATCGTAAGACAATAGCAATCCTGAAACATTAGTGCCATTCACAATATTGGTTCCACTGAAATAAATTTTATCATTAAATGTAAATAAACCACCTGGTGAAGTGGAAGAAGAACCAGGAATATTATCAGAAACCAGCTTGGTGCCGGCTTCCGTTCCGTCACTCTCCCAAAGTTCAGTCCCAATGGAAGTACCATTGACACTAGAACTGGCAGAAAAATATAATTTTCCTTTGTAAAGTGTGAAATTTGAAGGTCCTGAACCCGTTGCTCCGGGATAGATGTCTTTTACCAAAGTGAAGGTAGTTTGTGCAGATAATAATCCGCTTAATAAAAAAGCCAAATAGTTAATTTTTCTCATACTGCTTTAATTAGTTAGTTATAATTGATTTAATATTCCAACACATTTTTTGGAATTGATCGCTTTGAAAGTTCTAAATTATAAATGCTGTACCTAAAATAACAGGACAACACTACCGTAATTATGTAAACTTCCACGATTTCGATATTAAAAAAAACATCCATAACTCACTATTAATAAAATAGTTGCATCACATTTTTCAATGAAAAAAGAATTAAGAAACCACTTTTTGCTCTTTTCTTAATTTTGATTAGGATTTAGCTAAAATTTGAAAATTATCTTGCATCCGGAACATCAATATCTCCTGTTTCCAAATTAATCTTACAATCTTCTGTCAAAATATCAATCACTAGATTTTCCGCATAAACAGGACAGCCTTTTTTTACCGTTTCGATATTGGTTTGTTTGATCTGTTTCGAATTGATGATGATTACCATTCCGGAACCTTTGCAAGTTGCTGTTTTACCCTGTTCTATAATCAGCGATGTATCTTCCCCGAGACCAATTCCTAAAAATTCCGGGTGTAAAATCGTAGCGTGCGCTAATCTTCCAAAACGACCACGATGAACAAAATGCGTATCAATAATACAATCCAGAAAGTCGAGACCATTGTCCAGTTCGAGATCATAACCGACAATCGCTTCCCCATTAATGGCATCAGCAATCATAATTGATGACAGACACATTGCACCCGCACTGGTACCGGCAATTGTGAAATCCTGTTCATGCAAATATCTTTCATGGATCCGTTCAATAATCTCGGAATTTTTAAAGACATCACAGATTTTTGACTGATCACCTCCGGAAAAAAATACTGTTTTAGCATCTTGTAGTCGTTGTAAACTTTCTTTATTATCTTTTTGTGTGATATAGAGAAATCCAAAGTTGGTGTAACCGATATCTTTAAAAGTTTGACTGTAAGTTTTCTCCATATCATCAGGATCTGACGTTGCAGTTGTAATGATTTCGATGCGGTCATCTTTGGATTCTGCAATCAGTTTGAGAATTTCTTTGGGAATAAAACCGTGATTGACATCTTCCATTTCAGGAACGGTTTCGCTTTTGTCTTCTTTTCCTCCAATAATTATTAATCTGCCTTTTGGTGTCATTTTTAATTAATTTAGTTCGCAAAATTTTTAGATGTAAAAAGCCATACAAAAGTGATTCTGTATGGCTCAATATGTAAAACTTAAAATTTAATCTTCCTGCTCCGCATTGATATTGATAGAAGATTCTGCAATATCTGTCAATAACAAATCGGCATCCTCTTCTTCCTGTAAAGTTCTGTCCAACAGATCGGCAGCTTTCTCATGTCCCATTGTAATCGCCAATTGAACAAGACCACCGTAAGTTGCAATCTCATAATGTTCCACTTTCTGAGCAGCGATAATCAATCCCACATCCCGTGTCATAGAGCCTTCTTCTGTAGATTTGATAATCTCTTCGCCTTCTTTGATGATGCCTACAATAGCTTTACATTCTTTTTTCTCTGCCTGTTCACCAATCAGTTTGAATACTTTTTCCAAACGGCTGATGTGTTTTTTGGTCTGAAGCTGATGATCTTCAAAAGCATCTTTCAGTTCTTCTGTTGTAGCGGCTGCTTCCATTTTTTCCAATGCATCCACAATTGCGTTTTCTGCATAATAGATGTCTTTCAAAGCATCTACAAAAAGCTTGTGCAAAGGCGAATCTGCCATATTTTGATCTTTATCTTTGGATTCCGGTGTTTGAGTTAGATTTTCTACAATATCTTTTTTAACTGTAGAGCTCGTATTATTTTCTGTTTTGGTAGCCATAATGATTGATTTTAAATGAGTTTAAAAATGATTACCTCCCAAGAGAGGTAATCATGCATATAATGAAGTGAAGAATTAAAGATTAAGAATTGTTTCTTCTTCCTCCGAAACCGGATCTTCCAGATCCTGATCTCCTTGAGCCAGAAGATCGTCCACCGCCATGAGAAGCTTCGCCGCCCATTCTTGCGATTCTTGTACGTTCTGCTTTACTCATAGATGCAAATCCTCTTCTGGATATTCCGTTTCCAGAACCAGAGTTTCCACCTGATCTTCCGGAATTGGATCGACCTCTATCAGATCCAGAATTACCACCTCGACCAGAGTTAGAACCTGAACCGGATGACCGGCCTCCGCCGTGAGACGCTTCACCGCCCATTCTTGCGATTCTTGTACGTTCTGCTTTACTCATAGATGCAAATCCTCTTCTGGATGTTCCGCTGCCTGAACCAGAGTTTCCGTCTGACCTTCCGGAATTGGATCGACCTCTATCAGATCTAGAATTACCGCCTCGACCAGAGTTAGAACCCGAACCGGATGACCGGCCTCCACCGTGAGAAGCTTCGCCGCCCATTCTTGCGATTCTTGTATGTTCTGCTTTACTCATAGATGCAAATCCTCTTCTGGATGTTCCACTTCCAGATCCGGAATTGCCGCCCCGTGAGCCAGAACGTGAGCTTCCTCCAGATCCAGAACGTCCTCCACCGGATGTATATCTTCCCTGGCTGTCACGTTGCTGATTTCCTCTTCCGCCTCGTGATCCCCCGCGACTATCATCTTCGTTTTCGTCATCATCCTCATAGTCTTCCTCGTCATCATCGTAATCTTCATCATCATAGTCTTCTTCGTCGTCGTATTCCTCATCATCGTAATCTTCTTCATCGTCATCATCATAATTTGATATTTCGTAATCGTCAAATTCGTCCTCGTAGTCCGAGAAATCGTTATCATAATCCTCATCTTCTGAGGCATCGTTGAAACCATGGTCGTAACCTAATTGATAAATTTCTTCAAAAACAGATCTTGCATCGTTTGAAGAATTGGAAGAATTGTTTGAACGGCTGTTTGAATTTCTAGTGTTCATAACTTTGAATTTTTTATATTAATATTTAGTGATAAAATTGCTGGTCTGTGACTAGTATTTATAACAGCAACTTTTTTGTGAAAAGTGGTAATTCAAAGCTAGACAATGTGACATTTGTCATGTTATGATCTGAGTCATAAGAGTTAAAAAACGGTATTATTTTTAAACGATTGATTAATTTTAAAACACTAAAAAAACAGCTGTTAAAAAGAATTACAGAAGCTTAACCCTAAAATAATTTTATTTAAAACAAAATCATTATTTAACATTTAAAGGTTAATTTTTAACATTTGGAATTGATTTGCTTTGGAATAATTTGGTAGAAATTATATCTCCAAATCGCAACATTAAAATGACACAGAGAATTTTTTGTTTATGATTGCAGTCATAAAACATCAATACTATTTTTTCATTAATTTATTGCATTGGTACTTTGTTTGCAAACTATCAATTGTTTTGAAAACTACTACTAAAATTTTTATATGCTAATCGCCGCAAATCTTCTGTTAAATTATGGTGCCGAAACCGAAACGTTTGATTCCGGTGATATTATTTTCAATGAAGGGGAAACTCCCAAATTCTATTACCAGGTACTCTCCGGAAGGGTTAAGCTGAACCATTTCAATGAGGAAGGAAAGGAATTAATTCTGGCTATATTATCCAAAGGTCTCAGCGTGTGTGAACTTTTGCTTTTTATTGATGAAAAATATCCTGTCAATGCAGTTGTCTTTGAACCATGCAGTGTTCTAAAACTTTCCAAGACCAGCTTTACACAGCTTGTAAAAGAGAATCCCGACATATCAAGAGATATTAATAAATTTTTATCCGAACGTCTTTATTACAAATATATCATGCTTAAAAATAATTCCTCTTTATACGCTGATATAAGAATCAAAGGTGTGCTGGATTATCATAAAAGTTTCGATCATAATCAGGAACAATTTTCTTTTGAAGTGCCTCTTACAAGACAGCAATTAGCATCGATGACCGGCTTAAGAGTTGAAACGGTGATAAGAACAATAAAAAAAATGGAGCAGCAAAATATTGTTAAGATAATTAATCGAAAGATTTATTATTAATTTTAATTCTTGCTATGTAGAATAGAACAAAAACTCTCCAAAGAAGTCATAATTAAATAAAAGCGGAAAAGGGAACAACTTCAGTTTTCAACTTTTATCTTAAATTTTAATTTTATTCTCAACAAATAAACCGGAGATCATATTTGAAAAAAGCTAACTGTAACAAATATTATCTTTAAAAACAGCTGCTTTATATAAATGTTTTTATTGTTATTAACAACTAATTTAATTTCCAGTTTTTTATTAATACTGAGGAATAATTTTTGTTCAAATCAAAACATGGAAATTCTTGATGACATTTGGGGAAAAGGCAATACATTAACATCTCTTCAAATGGGATGCAGGGCGATTGTTATCTTTATAATTGCATTATTGTTAATAAGATTATCCGGTCGCCGATCGTTCGGAATGAAAACCGCTTCGGACAATATTATTGTTATACTTTTGGGAGCAATACTTTCAAGAGCAGTTGTTGGCGCTTCTCCATTTTTACCAATCGTAACAGCCAGCTTTATCATTGCTTTTTCGCATCGCTTATTAAGCTATATCAAAGTCATAATAAAAGACTCGGGGAAATGGATTGACGGTAAGAAAATTCTGCTATATGATGAGGGAGAATTTTTGTTAAAAAACATGCATCGCGCATTGGTATCTTACGAGGACATTCTCCAGGCGATCCGCTTATCCGCCGGAAATGAAGATTTTTCACAGATCTCGAAAATCTATATGGAACAAAATGGGGAAATGAGTATCATTAAAAAGATTTGACCGCTCATTGCAAATCCTAAAAAAAAACAGATCTAAAAATTTTTATCATCAACAGTGAAAACAAGCTTGCTTTTAACCACAAATAAAGAATAATATGCATTCTGTTTCCTGTATCTCACGCCATAGCTGGCATTAGAATTCATATTTTCCGAACTCAGTAATAATCTGAATTCCGAAAGCGACAAATCATTTTCTTTTATAATGCCATTATCAAATATTGCCTTCACAAATTGTAAAGATTCATCCGCTTGCATCGAATCAAAATATCTCTTCCATTGATAATTCGCTTTAATATGATTTTCATTAATCTGAAACACAAATATTTCTCCTATCTTACCACTGTTGCTTCTATGCTCTTCTATGCCAATATGATGATTATATAACTCATAAACAATCCGCTGGATACCGGCATCTGAATGGCTGGCCGATGGTTCTGCATTTATAAACCCCTTGAATTCATCAATATTTTTACCATAATAATGAGCATATTTCATAAGCTCCTCATAGCTCTGGCCAAAGCAGAAGGAACTAAAAAAAAGAAAATATAAAATCTTTTTATGCATAAACTAAATTGATAATTAATTGATTCAAAAGTCCAGCAATCCGTCCGTTAAGCTTTTCCACTGGATTTTCGTCAACCTGGAAAAGCCTCCGAGAGAAACCAAAAAGTTCCTGATTTTCGCAAAAATTCCCTTATCGGATAAATTAGCAATCTCATTGCGCCCATACACACCAACTTTTATATAATCCTCACCTCGGGAAATAATGAAAGTGGAAGAAGACTCACGGGAATAGAAATGAGCAACATTTCCATTTCTATTTCTCCCCGGCGGTTCAGACGGCCTGCAGGAAATCAGATATCTTTCCAATTCATCATTATAACAACGATCATCAACCATTACGACCTCCACCCAATCATAACCTTTGGCTTCGGGATCTCCTGGCCCGGGAATATCAATCCTCACAAAATCGCCTATTTCCGGGACTCTGTCAATAGGAAACCCTTGGCTGTTATAAAGCTTGAATTCCGAAGATAAATCTCCGCAATAATCTTTCCAATGATTGATAGAAAAAAAACGTTCCTTCAAAATTCCGAATTGTTGTGCTGCAAGCTCGCTTACAATAAAGTTTTTTTGACTTTCGGTGTCATGGAACGCTCCTTTTTTTTGTTCAGGAACCCCTGGTATTTTCTTAGCTTCCATTGGTAATTTGATTTAGAA
Source organism: Epilithonimonas pallida (assembly GCF_900182975.1). Taxonomy (NCBI): domain Bacteria; kingdom Pseudomonadati; phylum Bacteroidota; class Flavobacteriia; order Flavobacteriales; family Weeksellaceae; genus Epilithonimonas; species Epilithonimonas pallida. The sequence continues at coordinate 175,582 of NZ_FXUO01000007.1, forward strand.
TAGTTTCTTTCTTCTCATTATGTTGCGTTCTCTAATGTCTTTTGATACTTTGACCGTATCTTTTCCTGCCCGACTGGAAGACATTTTGCCATCTGTCATCATAAGACAATCTTTATTTGTTTCGTGATCCGTATTATTTTTTGAACAACTGAAAATCAGCCCTGTTAAAGAGATGAGTAATAAATTTTTCATTTAATCCATTTCAATATCCTCAAAGCTATAAAACCAAGCCTTTTTAATTTATGATCTTAGTCATAAGGCATTTTCAAAAAAAGAGAGCAATTAATTGCTCTCCACTTTCAATTCTTTTCCAGTCAGTACAAAATGAAGATTTTGCAGCTGATGCAGATAAGGACATCTTATGTAGTTTCCGAAATATAAAAAGCCTTCCAGAATCTTATCTTTTGTAAGATCAAAGTCATACTTTCCAAAATTCGGCAAATCATAACGGATCCTGGTATCTGAACGGTAACTCTCCCGGAAACCAAATTTGGAAAGCCATTCGCTTGTAAGTTTGATCGGCCTCAGTTTTTCCGAATGTATGGGAATTTTGACATTCCCTTGCTGGATCTCCACCAAACTTTGATTCGCTTCTTTATCCAAATTGAATCCCACTACAGGTACTACATCATTCTTATATTGAAGTAGATTGTGAAGTCTGAGTTCTTGTACTTTCATAATTATTAATTTAGCAAGTTTTTATTTTTAAACTTATACTGCTTTGGAATTGAGATTAATATCCGCAAGATTAGTCAAAAGTTCATCGCATTTTTTCTCTTCTTCCAGAGTTTTAAGAAGGATTTTTAATGGTTCTGATTCTTGCAGGATTTTAGCAAACGCTGCTAATGTACCATAAGTGGCAATCTCATAATGCTCCACTTTTTGTGCCGCAGCGATAATGCCAGCATCTCTTACAGTTCCAGGTTCTGTTTCTTCTATGATACTGTTACCTTCGTCCAGAAGACCCTGCATCGCATCACATTTTTTAGCCTGCGCTTTCTTGCCCATAGATTCAAAAATTTCTTCCAAACGAGAAACGTGAGTTTCTGTTTCACCAAGATGTTTCTCGATAGCAGCTTTTAACTTTTCGTTAGTTGCATTTTTCATCATTTTCGGTAAAGCCTTTACTAAAGCTTTTTCTGCCCAATAGATGTCTTTTAAACTATCTTCAAAAAGATCGCTTAGGTCTTTGGCAGCATCTTTTTTTGCAGGTGCTTTCCTTGTTGATGTTGAACTTTTGACAGTTGTTTTTGTTTTCGTAGCTGTAGCTGATTTTGTAGTTGCCATAATTTTTTATTTTTGTATTAATTAATGTTAATAAATCAAATATTACAATCATTATACCAAAACAAAACAAATATATTTTATTATAAATGAATTATTAATAAAATAAACATTTAATTATTATGCATAATGCATCAGAAGTTGTTTTACAAACAACCTCTAAGAAAATAAGGTAAAATAAAAACTCAATTAAAACACATCAGGGTGTTTCGTCGTGAGCCATATCGACAGGTTTGGATTCGGGTGAACCTTTTTCCCTAAGCCATATTGACAAAAGCACTATAGATGCCACAGCCAGAAATTCGCTTTGCCAGTTCTGAAAAGATTCAAACCAAAACCTGGATTCAAAAAAAATAATCACTCACACCAACTGCCGGTTGATTTTTTATCATCTGCTCCGAATTGAAATCTTTATAGCTGCCATAAAAATGAAGAACAAAACTGATCAGAAATAAAACACCAAAAGCCAGAGACAAAGAATGTTTGTAAATCTTCAGCCAAATCCCACCTTTTTTCACAGCCCAAGGTGCGTCTGGATGCGGTTTCGGTTCTTTATCGACATCTTCCTGTTCACTTAAGGATTTGGATTCACTGGAACCTTTCTGCCTTAAAGAAACTGTCAGTAAAACATAAAGCATCATCTGCAGAAATTCGCTTTCCCAATTCTCAAACGTGGCCTGTATAAAATGTCCGCTCTGAACATATTGTCCAAAACTTAATAACCTTCGCCCCTCTTCCGCCAATTCTTTATTTTCAGTTTTCCAACCTGTGAAAAATTGCCCTGCCCAGAAAATCAGCATTAATAAAATCAATACAATACTTAAACTATTCCGGTAAAAGAAACTATTCTTAGACATCATCTCAAATTTTAGTTATAAATCTTTTTCTCTGATTCTAGCAAGATCAGTCACAGAAGGCGCCGTCAAAACTTCGCCATTCACACTGAAGCGAGACCCGTGGCAAGGGCAATCCCAGGAGATTTCCGCACTATTCCACCGCACCTCACATTTGGCATGCGGACAGGTACTTTTCAGCACATGAACCCGTCCGCCTTTTTCTTTATAAATCGCATAGGACTCGCCTTCGTATGCTACAACTTTTCCTTCGCCTTCATTGATTTCCGCCAAAGACGAAACTTTTTCAACAAATAATTTATCCTTGATAAAATCTGTTACAACCGTTGCCGTTTCCCTTACAAATTCCGTAAAACATGCAATTGGTGTAACCCTGGAAAGGCTGAATAATTTTTTATACGGACTATTTCCGGTCAGAATTAATTCAGAAATAATTTTTGACGATATTGTTCCGAATATCATTCCGTTCCCGCGAAAACCCGTTGCCGTGTAAACATTGGACGTTCCCGGCATCTTTCCGATGTAAGGAAAACCATCCACTGGTTCGTAATATTGACTGGACCAACTGTATTTTACAACATCAACATCAAAATATTGTCTGACATAATTTTCCAGATTGGTAAAGCAAACGCCCGTATCTTCGGAATGTCCCGTTTTGTGATCTTCCCCACCAGCAATTAAGAGTTTTTCTCCGTTGATCTCGTGAACTCTGTAATAATGGTAAGGATCCATCAGATCATAGCCAAGTTCCTTGGGATAATTCTGATTTTTTAATGTGAAAGCCATTGCATAACTCCGGTAAGGCGCATTGGTAAAATGTAACATATTGACACCCGGCGGAATGTGGGTTGCATAAATCAGATTTCTGGCTCTGATAGTTCCTTTTGAGGTTTTGACCACAATCCACTCCTCTTCTTCCGAATGATTTTTACAAAAGCAATTATCTACAATAGTTCCACCGAAATTAAGAAAGCTACGACACAACGCATCAATATATTTAATTGGATGGAATTGTGCCTGACCGGGAATTTCCACTGCTCTTACAAAAGGAATCGGAAATGAAATATTATTAATTAAATTCATTTGACAACCGACTTTTTCGGCACCTTCCAAAATATCGTCCAGCTGTTTTGACTGCTTGTCATCCAAAGCAAATAATTGTGCCGTTTTCTTTTCGAAATCACAATCAATTTGATTATCGCTGATATTTTTTTCAATAACACCAATCGCATCAACTGTTGACTGATAAAGAAGCACGGCATCTTCTAGACCAAATTTACTTGTCGCTTCGGAATAGGTAGTATCCAGAAAGTTATTGATGTGAGCTGTGGTTCCTCCAGTAGTCCCGAATCCGATATTAGCCGCCTCGATTAAGATGCATTTTTTTCCCGATTTTTGCAACTGATAAGCTGTAGAAACGCCTGTAATTCCACCGCCAATAATAGCGACATCATATTCGGTTTCAAAATTAATAGCTGCAGGAAAAGGCTTGATCTCTTCCTGCCAGATACTTTTCCTAACGCCGTCTCTGTTCATAACTTTTATTTTTTTAGATTGATTGGTCCTGATTTTTTATCCAGACACTTACCGATGCTGCATTAACCCAAAAAGTTCCTTTACCGTCCTCATCCAACTCAATGGTTTCTTTCCGAAATCCCAGAAAATCTGTAAACTTTGCTGATGCATTTTCTTTTCCAAGATCCATTTCTTTATAACCTTCTTCGCTGTTTGAAATCAGAACAACACAACCCTTGTGATTTTCATTTCCTTTCCTGATCCAGGCAATACAATTCGGATGATCGAAATAATTGACCTGCTCTCCGTAAGCAAATTCCCGACGAGCCCGCATCAAAAGTGGAAGAATTTCTACTTTCGGTATTACAATTTTTTCATCAATGCCATCTGTATTTTTATCGATATATTCCGCTCCGAACAAATCCGGATAGAACACACACGGATAAGCATTCTCTGATAACAAAATAATTGCATAAGCCATCGGTCTGAACCAATCTTCTACTGTTGATTCCAAAGCCTGAAGCTTTTGCGTATCGTGATTTCCTACGAATGACACCGAGCATTCCGGGTTGCAATCGAGGAAAGTTCCTTTCAGTATTTCACTCAGGTTGTAATTCTGCTTTTCCTGTGATGCTCTGAAAAAATTGAAATGTAAAGGCACATCAAAGGAACAGATGCGATGATCCATCTTTTCGGAGAATCCTGTGATCTTGTCAACATTATCTTTCCAGAATTCGCCGACCATAAAGAAATCTTCATTGATTTCGGATTTGATGTAATCGATCCATTCCTTCAGGAATTCGGTTGAGATGTGTTTCAATGCGTCCATTCTCAAACCGTCAACTTTGGTTGTGTCGATATACCATTTGATCCAGCGTTTCAGTTCTTCCACAACATAAGGATTACGGAATTCGACATCAGCGCCCATCAGATAATCATAATTTCCGAATTGATGACTCACGTGCTCGTTCCACACAGTTCCATATTCGTTATAGATTTTGAAAATCCCATTCTGTTCTTCATCTCCGGTCTTAACTTTATCAATACCGCTAAAACACTGATAATCCCAAATGAAATCAGAATATTTTCCATTTCTCCCAGGAAATGTAAACTTGGTCATTGCACCCGCCTGGAAAGCTTCACGAATAACCTCGTTCCGGTTCTCCTCATTCACCTGATGAACCGTTACAGTTTCCATCTCATCAGCTCCCATCCTGTGATTGAGAACAATATCCGCATAAACTTCCATTCCAACCTCGTGTGCTTTTTCTATTGTCCTGAGATATTCTTCCTTGGTTCCATATCTTGTAGGAATCCCACCTTTCTGATCAAATTCACCAAGATCATACAGATCATATACATCATAACCACGCCCTTCTTTTCCTAAAGTACATTTGATTGCCGGCGGAAACCAAACCGATGTGAAGCCGAGGCTTTTTAGATATTCTGCTTTATCAATAAATTCATTCCATAGTTTCCCAGGGTGATACCAATGGAAAAACTGCAAGATAACGCCGTTCATAGTTTTAAAAAATTTAATTAGCCATTTACGATCAATCCACCGTTCGGATGCAAGACCTGCCCGGTAATCTGAGATGAAGCATCAGTCGCGAGAAAAAGAAAGCTTGCAGCTACTTCTTCAGGTGTTGCGTTTCTTTCAAATGGTGGTTTATTTGGATCTTCCTCTTCCTCGCCAAAGGTTTCTTTGGTAAGCGGTGTCGCAACCGGACCCGGCGCAACAGCATTAACACGAATTCCTTTTGGTTTGGATTGCAGAGCTAAAGACCTTGTGAAAGAAACAATAGCACCTTTGGTTGCAGAATAATCCAAAAGTTCTTTATGCCCCTGATAAGCGGTGGCAGAAGTTGTGTTGATTACAGAATCACCTTGTTTTAGATGCGGAAATGCTGCTTTGGTCAATAATATCATCCCGATAATATTAGCATTGAAAGTGGTTCTGATATTTTCCTCCTCAAGATCCAGGATATCATCTGCAGGAAACTGAACGCCGGCATTATTAATCAAGATATCCAATTTTCCGAATTCTGAAATTGTTTTGTTGACGGAAACCTTACAAAACTGGAAATTGTTGACATCACCTGAAAATAAGATCACTTTTCTCCCCAACTGTTCGATTTCTTTTTTTGTTTTTTCGGCGTCTTTGTCATCGCTGTGATAGATGACCGCAATATCAGCACCTTCTTTTGCAAAAAGTAATGCTACTGCTTTTCCGATACCGCTGTCCGCCCCAGAGATCAATACCGATTTTCCTTCTAATTGTAAATGATTTTCCTTCGTCATAATTTTTTATTTTTCATTGACAGGTTTTTGCATTTCTGACATCCTGTACGCAGCCATGCTGTCGGTTGTCATGTTTGCCATTGCCACAGTTAATTTGTTATTGAGACCAGAGATGACTTTATCGTCACCATTCATCATTGCATCATACCCATCTTTTGCAACATCCGCAGGATTAGCGAGATCATCTCTGTCTTTTAAGATTTTACTTTGATTCATATCCGCTTTGTTAAAAAAGTCCGTATCAGTCGGACCTGGTAATAATGCCGTAACAGTGATTCCGGAATCTTTAAGCTCCTCACGGATTCCTTCTGACCAGGATTGGATAAATGCTTTGGTACCGTGATAGACAGAATGCCAAGGTCCGGGCGATTTACTGGCAACAGAAGAAAGATTGAGAATTTTCCCACCTCCTTTTTCCAGTCTGTCTTTGATAAAAAGCTTAGTTAAAATTATCACCGAAATAATGTTCAGGTTGATAATATCAATCTCACGATGAATATCTGTATCCTGAAATTTCCCATACACACCCTGCCCAGCATCATTTACAAGAATTTCCGGACTAATGCCATTCAAGGCAAGATCAGCGTAAAGAGAATAAACATCACCAGCCTGGAAAAGGTTTTTTGCCATAACAATGACTTCTATTCCATACGCTCGAAATTCTTTTTCCTTGACATTCAGTTCATCATGATTCCTGGCAACAATGACAAGATTATAGCCGTCTTGTGCGAGAAGCTTAGCGAGTTCGTAGCCAATACCGCTAGTTGCTCCTGTTACCAATGCATATTTGTTATTACTTTTCATTAGATTAAATATTTAAATTGTGATATATTCCAAATGCCTTTTTACTTCACATCTGAGACAACCCAGAATGTACTCCATGAAATATTTCTGTGCATCCAGGGCTTTGGTCATCGGATGTAATTCTATACGGTCACTTCTTATGATCTTTCCGCGGTAAGCAATACAGTAATAGGCGAATATTTCATTATTGGATTCTTCAACCGGCGTTGCATAGCCTGTGGTAGCTATTGACCATTCTGTATCAAACAGTAATGCTACATTTTGAGCCATTACTTCAGAAATGTGTCTTGAAACACAATTAACAGCTTTCGCTTCATCATAATCCAGGTTAAGATGCCTGACTTTTTCTTCAAGCGTATATGCAGTAATTCCACCCTTATAAAAACTCTCTGCGTTAGGCATTTGAGAAAATGCAAGCTGCAGAAATCCTGACGTCACACTTTCCGCAATAGAAATCGACTCATTTCTTTGCCTCAAATTATAACTGATTTTATCTAATAATATCTTGGGAAATTCCATGATTCTTCTTTTTATAAATGTTTATTGATTAGCGGTAATAATCTTACTATGCTTTCCTTTTTGGCTTCTTTCCTTCAATGTTTTCTTCTGCACGGTCTATTGAATGCGAGCTATGGATATCCTCGTCATTTTCACATTCCGAAGAAATTTTCTCATAAAATGTATGTAACGTATCGATGTCTTCTTCATCCATATCTTCCACATCCACAAGCCTGTTACTTGCTTCTTTGCTGGCCGCAATCAGTTCGTTTAATTTTAATTGAATAGCTTTGGAATCTTTGTTTTGAGATTTCTGGATAACAAAAACCATCAGAAAAGTAATGATTGTTGTACTTGTATTGATAACCAATTGCCAAGTGTCCGAATACCTGAAAACAGGTCCGCAAATTAGCCAGACTACAATCATCCCTGTTGCAACACCAAAGGCATAAGAGCTACCTGACCATTGCGTCACTTTATCTGCAAGCCATTCAAATTTATTTTTCTTCTGCTCCATATCATTCTTTTTATGCAGGATTATTTCTTTGCTGTTCAAATTCCCAAACCCTATGATTGGCAACAGCTTTTATAAATAATTTATCATTATTTTTTTCCGTAGCGTGAATAATGGCAGAATCTTCGTGCTGTTTCAGACTGATGTTACTTTCGATATAAATCTGATCCGTATCCGAACCGAAATAGATCGCTTTACAATGCTTGTAAGCCTCGTTCACAAAGAGTAATGTTCCAGCTTTGTTTTCCGGATTGAGTAGATTTTTTGCTGACTCTTTTCCACCACAGATATACAACGCATCGAAACAAACACTGGCAGTACTGGTCAAAGAATGCTTAGGTTCGAAAACCGTTCCGTCATCCGCATTTACAGGCGCAAGACTTCCGGAAACTATCTGAATCACAGCACCTTCTTTTTCTAATTTAGATTGTAATTGATTCACTTCTTTTCCATTCACGCCCTGCTCCATAATAAAACCGATAATTCTGCTTTTAATGGTATCTTTAATAGTATTAGCCATACTCAGAGCTTCGGAACTTGGAATACTCGGTTCTCTTTCTTTGCTCTGTAAAGTTTTTGGATCAGCATCTGCAGGAATACTGCCGTTTGGTTGTTTTAATTTGATCACATCAACACCCACTTTTTTGGCTACAACTGAAGCTAATTCCTTATTAATAAATAACAACTGTCCCACCAGTCTTTCTCTGATCGCGGGAATTGTTACTTTGGATAATTCAAAAATCAATGCATTTTGAAGATGAACTTTTTCCGGCTCGGATTGGCTGTTATAAAATAATTTGGCCTGAGAATAATGATCTACAAAACTCTGGCTTCTTGCACGGACTTTGTGTCCATCTACACGCTCAGCTTGTGATACAAATCCGCCTTCTTTCATCATTGCCTGGAAAGGACATCCGCCACCGATAGAATTCGGTTCGTAGCTGACCTTGCCTTTAACAATCTGTTGTCTCATATGGCCGTCCCGTTGGTTGTTATGAACCGTATTAATCGATCTGTTGATTGGAATTTCGTGGAAATTTGGTGACCCCAATCGTGATAACTGAGTATCGGTATAAGAAAATAGCCGACCCTGTAATAATGGATCATTACTGAAATCGATTCCCGGAACCAGATGTCCCGGATGGAAAGCCACCTGCTCTGTTTCAGCAAAAAAATTATCTGGATTTTTATTAAGGGTTAATGTTCCTATAATCTGAACGGGAACCAATTCCTCAGGAACAATCTTAGTTGGATCGAGAAGATCAAAATCAAAATCATTTTCGTTCTCTTCAGGAATTAATTGTACTCCAAAATCCCATTCGGGGAAAGCACCATTTTCTATAGCTTCCCAAAGATCTCTCCGGTGAAAGTCAGGATCTTTACCTGAAATTTTCGTAGCTTCATCCCAAGCAACGGAATGAACGCCAAGCTTTGGTTTGAAATGAAACTTCACAAAATGAGAATCGCCTTCACTATTGATAAATTTGAAAGAATGAACGCCAAAACCTTCCATCATCCTGTAGCTTCTTGGGATCGCTCTATCACTCATGAGCCACATAATCATATGCATACTTTCCGGCATCAATGAAATAAAATCCCAAAACGTATCGTGGGCAGAAGCAGCCTGCGGTATTTCGTTATCAGGTTCCGGCTTAACCGCGTGAACAAGATCCGGAAACTTAATCGCATCCTGAATAAAAAACACAGGCATGTTGTTCGCTACCAGGTCATAATTACCTTCTTCCGTATAGAATTTAACCGCAAATCCCCTAACATCTCTTGCCAGATCTGTACTGCCTCTGAATCCCGCAACTGTTGAAAATCTCACAAAAACTGGTGTCTCCTTTCCTACTTCAGTTAAAAATTTGGCTTTGGTATATTTTTCCAGACTTTGATTTAGTTTAAAAACACCGTGAGCCCCGGAACCTCTGGCATGAACAATTCTCTCCGGAATTCTTTCATGATCAAAATGAGTAATTTTTTCTCTGAGAATAAAGTCTTCCAACAAACTTGGTCCCCGCTCTCCTGACTTGAGAGAATCCTGATTATTATTAATTCTGAGGCCTTGATTGGTGGAAAGTTTTTCTCCTTCATTATCAGTAATATGATCCTGAAGTTTTTGCAACTTTACATTTTTGTGCGAATTATTTTCTTTCATGATGTTGGAATTATTTGAAATACAGATTACAAAAACCATTCCAACAAATTGATTATCAATTAGTTACATTTAAACCAAAAATACCTTGCTACAAAAATAGCAAGGTTGATAAGTAAAAAATTCTATAAAAAATATAATTTTATCGCCTCTGAACAGAATCTCTTTTCAAAGATGAAGTGTCTCTTGTTGAAGAATTATTAGCAACACTATCAGTAGCAGAATTATTGTTTTGAGAAGATACAATCACAGAATCCGACGCAGTGTTATCTACAGAGATGGAATCGCTTTTATAAACTTCGGCAGATTTGTTATCCTTACAACTGAACAGAAGCACAATTGTTCCAGATAAAATCATTTTTTTCATAATATTTATTTTTTGGTAATCCAAAGTTATACAGAAGTTTACCCAAAAAATTATGACCTGAATCATAAAAAATAAAATATTCCACCCCCAAAAAAAAATAATATTTGAGGGCATTATAATTGTTGTAACAAAATAAAAATATTACAAAATGGACAATCAAAAAATTATCAGTATCCTGAATGACCTTCTTCATATTGCCAATGACAGACTGGAAGGTTTTGAGAAAGTAGAAGGTAAAATATGGGAAATGAACCACGACTTGCAGGATTTTTATGAACATATGACTTCTCAAAGCAAAATCATGAAAAATCAGCTAATTAATCTTATATCTGAAAAAGGTGGTAAACCCGATGATTCAACATCTGTTGCCGGAGGATTTCACCGTGCATGGATCGATATCAAAAATGCCTTTCTGCTGGGCAGTCTTGAAAGCTCTACCCTGGAAAACGTTTTATTTGGAGAGAACGCAGCAATACAGGCTTATCAGGAAGCATTGGACAGTGGCGACCTGGACGATAAAAGCGCAGAAATAGTTGCAGAACAATTAAAAACCATCAAAGACTACACGCATCAGTTTAAAGGTGTTCTTGATAATAAAAGAGACGCAAGATTATAATTAACTTTTTCTTAATATTAAAATGCCAGCGAGGAATAGTATTTGGATTGATGCGTTCGAAAAAAAATAAATTATGAATTATTTTGATCAATACATCAGAAGAATCTATTTCGTCGATGGAAAAATCGGCCTGATAAAATTGTCATGGAAACTACTTCTTTTTGGTATTTTTAATTTCCCTTTGCTTGTTTTCTGGCTGTTATGGAAAGGTTTGTGGTCATAATTCACCTCTACAATTATTCAATCTGTTTTAGCAGAACGTCGTAATCCTCGATGGAATTCAACCTCACTCCAGTATCAAGAATGAGTGAACAACCACGATTTGAGTTTCCGGGATTAATGTAAACAATATGCGAAACATTAACCAGAACGAAAGTATTGGGCGCAGTAAAAACCTTAATAAACATATTAATAATATTTGGGATTTCAGGATTTTTAGAAAAATTATTTTTTTGAGGGATCGATGATCATACGCAGGGGCTGATCCTTTGTAATGTAGGAATTAAGCCAGTTAAAGAAAGTTGTTATTTTATTTCTTACATTGATCAATGACATAAGATGTACGAATATCCAGATCAGCCATGCAAAAAAACCATTAAAATGTTTAAATGGCCCGGGAAGATCTGCAACAGCTCTGTTTCTTCTGATGATAGCCATAGATCCTTTATCATTATATATAAATGGTTTTCTTCCTTTTCCTTGATGCTTAGCAATAATATTCCTAGCCAGCAATTTGGCCTGTTGAATTGCAACCTGCGCCAATTGAGGATGTCCTTGCGGAAATGCAGGATCTGAGGTCATAATACAAGTATCTCCTATGGCATAGATTTCAGTTGCGCCAATCACCTTATTAAAAGAGTTTACAATCAGGCGGTTTCCTTTTCCGTATGATTCTTCAGGAATACCATTGAACTTCTGCGCTGTAACACCAGCCGTCCAAATGAGATTCTCACTTGGTATGGATGTTCCATCAGCCAGATGAACGACACCATCAATATAATCTTTTACAACTTGTCCCAATTTTACTATAACGCCACTGCCCTCAAGAGTTTTGCGGGCATATTGCTGAGATTCCTTACTCATAGGTGCAAGAATATTCGGTAAACCATCAATCAAGTAGATGTTAAATGCTGCATTCTTCAGTTCAGGATAATCTTTAAATAAAATATCCTTTCTTAACTCACTGAGCATGCCAGCCACCTCAACACCAGTTGGTCCGCCTCCAGCGATGACAAAGGTTGTAAGCTTAGCTCTCAATTCTTCATCAGATATTTTGGAAGCTTTTTCCAATCTCTCCAGGATTTTGTTTTTGAGATCAATTGCATCTGAAATGGTTTTCATGGGAAGCGCATTTTCCTGGATGCTTTTGTTGCCAAAATAGTTTGTAATCGTACCAGTTGCAAGAATCAGTTTCGTATAAAAGACCTCGCCGCAATTCAAAATGATTTTATTATCTCCCGGAACAATCTCTTGCAATTCTCCCATAATAAAGGAAAACTTTTTTTCTGACCTAAAGTGCTTTCTGAATGGATAACTAATATTAGAAACATCCAAAAAGCCTGTTGCCACCTGATATAACAATGGTGGAAAAAAATTATAATTATTCTTGTCCACCAGGATAACTGATGCATCATATTCCGATTTCAGCAAACGTTCAGCCAACTCTATGCCGGCAAAACCGCCGCCTATAATTACGATAGTTTGTTGATCTTTCATTTTTTTAAATATTATATAAATCAACATTCACAAATCAAGCCATTTGTTCGATCAAAGAATGATATTAACAACCGAGAGTAATCATACATCCGTCACTTGTTCAGACATGACATCGGTCATCTATTTTTATTGAATCTTTAATAATTTAACATTTTTTATAGATAATCAAAAATATAGACACTGACTTTCATCAGTATTTATTAACCTAACAAATGTCATCTCTGATTTTTTGTTATCATTTATGAATAAAGAGCTTTTTATCATCAATCAAATAAATTGAAATAAGATAAAATCAATAAGTATTATTTAAAATATTTATCGATTTAATAACTGAAGCCATTGATAAGATTTTTGTCATAATAAAAAAATAGCAATATAATTAACACAATTATACCTTTGTCCTATCAATAATGAAATATAATTAATTATAACAATTAAAAATTACGAAAATGAGAACAATGAAAAATCTACTCAAAATGACATTGGCAATTGGAACATTATGTTTAGCTCAATTATCAAATGCTCAAAAATTATCCTCTCAAAGTTCTAATATAAAAATTGATGGGACTTCCACTTTGCATGATTGGAGTATGGCTTCGGCTCAGGCTACATTTTCCGGGAACGCGAGCGGATCAACAATCAGTGATGTAAAGTTTGTGATGAAAACAACTTCTCTTAAAAGCAAAGAATCTGCGATGGACAAAAATGCTTATAAGTCCTTAGAATCGGGTAAATATCCAGACATCACTTTTACAACTGCATCACTTCCAGCAAGCGGAACAGCAACAGTCAGCGGCAACTTAACCATTACAAATGTTACAAAAGCCATCAAATTCCCGGTAACTGTAACCAAAAGTGGAAATACCTACATCATCAAAGGTAGCACAAAATTAAAAATGTCCACTTTCGGCATCAAGCCACCAAGCTTTATGATGGGAACCATTAAAACAGGTGACGAGATCAATATTAACATCAACATCAGTGCAACAAATTAATTCTATAAATATTTAAATTCTGTTATCATGAAAAGAAATCTATTAAAAGCCGGCCTAATCGCTGCTTTAGCAATCTCAAACTTAGGTATTGCACAGGAACACCAATTAGATAATTTCAATCCCAGCGACAAAAGATCTATCAATGCTTTTGAACCAAAAAAGGATTCAGTAACAACTTTTGATCATTTACGAGTTAAAGTAGGCGGTGCATTTGCATTACAATTCCAAGGACTTAGTCACGAAAATACCGCAACTCCCGTTATTGTTAATGGTGTTAATCAAAATCAGTTATATAAAATCAGCAACAACTTCAATCTTCCAACAGCCAACTTAGATATAGATGTTGCTTTATACGATGGTGTTAATTTACACCTGAGAACTTTCCTATCTTCCCGACACCACAATGAGACTTATGTAAAAGGAGGATATTTACAAATTGATAAGTTAGACTTCATACAAAAAGACTTCCTTAAAGATTTTATGAAGTATGCAACGATCAAAGTAGGGCAAGATGAACTTAACTACGGTGATGCGCACTTCAGAAGAACAGACAATGCCTATTCACTTACGAACCCATTTATAGCAGGAAATCTTTTGATGGATGCTTATGCTACTTTTCCTTTCATGGAAGTGTATTATAGAAGAGACGGTTTCATAGGAATGGTTGGAGCTTCAAACGGAAGACTGAACCAGACCGCAACCAGCGGAACAGCGCCTTCACTATATGCAAAAGTAGGTTACGATAAACAAATCAATCAGGACCTCAGAGTAAGGTTAACCGGATCTATCTATAATAATGCTAACAGTTCAAGGTTAGATTTCTACAACGGAGACAGAGCCGGATCCAGATACTATTTTGTAATGGAAAACACGGCAGCAACCGGCGCAAGCAGCTTAAATTCAGCAAAAGTAGTTCCGGATTTTGTCAATAAAATGACAGCAGTTATGATCAACCCTTTCGTCCGTTACAAAGGATTAGAATTCTTCGGAACTTATGAAACAACATCTGGTAGAAACCTAGCAGAAACAGACAGAAGAACATACAGTCAATATTCAGGAGAATTACTATACCGTTTTGGAAAAGAAGACAGCTTTTACTTTGGCGGACGATACAACCAGGCTGATGGAAAATTAATCTCAGGAGATAAAATTACCGTTAAAAGATTCAACATTGGTGGTGGCTGGTTTATGACAAAAAACATCCTGGCCAAAGCAGAATATGTTAACCAGAAATACGACGGATACCCCACTACAAGCATCTATAATGGTGGTCAGTTCAAAGGATATGTAATAGAAGCAGCCATAGCTTTCTAGATATTCAGTTAACAGAAGCAGAGGAAATTCTCGGGTTTCCTCTGTTTTAAAAAATTAAAAAAATGAAACTTCTTTATTTACTTTTCGGTTTTATAACGCTTTTCGCGCAGGCTCAGGAAAATTTTGTTCAGATTAACGGAAGCACCAACGTAAATAAATTTCAATGTGTGAACAACAAATTCAAAGCAGAAACCGGTGTTTACGCCTTCACAGAGAGAAACCTTCCGAATATCATTTTAAAAGTCAATGAGTTCGACTGCGGAAACAAGATGATGACCAAAGATTTTCAGAAAATCCTGAATTCTGAAAAATATCCGAATATGACTATCAAGTTCATCAACTTTACCAAAGTTCAGAAAAATTATATCGCCGTTGTAGAAGTCAAAATGATGAACCAAAGCAAAAGATACAACGTAGAATTTGAAATAGAAAATAATAAATTAATAGGACGCAAGAATGTAAAATTCAGTGATTTCAACATCACGCCACCGAAAAAAATGGGCGGAATGATTGTCGTGAAAGATGACCTGAACCTCGTCTTCAGTTTAGCAACAAAAATTTAAACAAATAACTTTTTCATATAATTAGATTTTTCAGTGTCACGATATCACGCTAGAAAGATATTGTGAATCGAGGGAACTTGCAGGCTCAGCTGTAGGTTCCTTTTTATTTAACTTCACCAAACCATTCATTAGGTTTTGGGCTTTATCCGGCTCCGGCTCCCACTTTTTTCTGTCATTGCGAACAAAGTGAAGCAATCTGCAGAACTTTTGTACATCGCAATAACAAAATCTTTGCCTGGACGCGCTTCGCTACTATTGATGATTCAACTTTCAAATCAAACCAATCGCAGACAAATAAAAACTTAATTCTAAAGAAGTTACCATATAAAGTATCGCACAATTTAGCAAACTGTCAGTCTGAGGCTCTCGAAGACAAATAAAAAAATCAATTTCTGAAAGAAATTATCCATCAAAAATTTTCAAAATTTAAAACATTTCAAATTCGTAAATTTGTATTGTGAATATTAATCAAACCGATCTTAACGAATTAGAATTCCCGGAACTTCTTTCGGAAATCGCCCCTTTCGCTTACTCGCCGAAAACGGCAGACCAAATCATGGAACTTCATCCGATGGAAATAGACGAGGCAGAAATTTCTTTAAAAAAAACCTCAGAATTCCTCACTAGTTTCGAAAG
Organism: Epilithonimonas pallida; assembly: GCF_900182975.1. NCBI lineage: Bacteria > Pseudomonadati > Bacteroidota > Flavobacteriia > Flavobacteriales > Weeksellaceae > Epilithonimonas > Epilithonimonas pallida. The sequence goes on from NZ_FXUO01000007.1 coordinate 191,714, forward strand.
TTCCAACGCCATTCCCTTTGATGAATACGAGGATATCGAAGAGGAACTGAAGCTGATGCCGATAGAAAATTACCGATTAGAGAACAAATCGTTCATCAAAATCAAAACTATAACGGAACAAGTTGGGAAACTGCAGAAGTTCTTTCCACAGTTTGCAGAAAACTTCCCAACATTGTTGGACGAAATCAAAGATCTGGAATTCCGGAAAGAAATCATAGATAAAGTAGACAAAGTGTTCAACCGCTTTGGAGAAGTCAAAAGCGAAGCCTCTACAATTCTGAAAACCTTAAGAACAGAAATCCAACACGCCAGAAAAGCAATTGATGAAAACTTCAATCGCTCCTTGGCAACTTATTCGGATTTTTTGGAAGATATCAGAGAAAGTATTATTGAAGATCAACGTGTTCTAGCTGTCAAATCCGGTTTCAAGAAAAGAGTCAACGGTCGTGTTTTAGGTATTTCCAAAACAGGTTCTATCACTTACATTCAGCCGGAAAGTGTGGTGAAACATTATTTCAAACTGAGAGAAAATCAGGAAGAAGAGAAAAAAGAAATCGATAAAATATTACGTCAACTGACTGCGGAATTGGCAGAATTCCAGCCACAACTTTCGGATTATCAAACCTATATTTTCGATTTGGATTTAATTCGAGCCAAAGCTAAATTTGCTGAAAAAGTTAACGGAATTTTACCAAAGATCAACAGACATCAGACCTTACGTTTGAAAGATGCCTTTCATCCATTGCTTTGGATCAGGAATAAAAATGAAAACAAGGAGATTTTTCCGCAAACTTTAACCTTAACAGAACACAACCGAATCATCTGCATCTCAGGACCGAATGCCGGAGGAAAATCCATCACATTAAAAACTGTTGGATTGTTGCAATTGATGATCCAGAGTGGAATTTTAGTTCCTTGTCATCCAAAATCCGAGATGTTTTTCTTTGAGAAGATAATGACAGACATTGGCGATAATCAATCCATAGAAAATCACTTGTCAACTTATTCTTCCCGACTGAAAAAAATGTCCGGAATGATTCGCGAAGCCGACAACAAAACGTTGTTGTTGATTGACGAGTTCGGAACCGGTTCCGACCCGGAATTAGGCGGCGCTTTGGCAGAAAGTTTTATGGAATATTTCTACGACAAGAAAAGTTTCGGAATCATCACAACGCATTACACCAACATCAAATTAGTTGTGGAACAGCTTCCTGCAGCCACCAACGCTGCAATGCTTTTTGATGAGAGAACGCTTGAACCACTTTACAAGCTGGAAATCGGACAAGCCGGAAGTTCTTTTACTTTTGAAGTTGCCGAGAAAAATAAGATTCCGAGATTCATTATCAAGAATGCAAGAAAGAAAGTAGAACACGATATTGTCAACCTTGATAAAACCATTGTGAAACTTCAGCAGGAAAAATTTGAAGTTGAAAAACTGAAATCCAATCTTGCAGAGACCAAAGAATCTGTAGAAGACAAGCGTGATAATCTCCAGAAATTGAATGAACAGCTTCAGCAAAAGTTATTCAATTTTCAAAAGCTATACGAAGAAGAACACAGAAAACTGCAATTTGGAAACAAGATAGAAACGTTCATCGACAGTTATGTAAAAGGCAAATCGAGAAAAGATGTGGTTAAAGATTTCGTGAAAATTCTGGAACAGGAAAAATTCCGAAAATTAGGAACTGACAAAGATGAAACAAAACGTTTGCAGGTGGTGAAACGTAAAATCACACAACAACTTAAGAAAGAAGAGGTTATTGAAAAAATTGCGGAAACCAACGAGAAACTGGAGCAAAAACGCCAAGCCGAACGGGCAGTCTGGATGAAAGTCGGGCAACGCGTCCGGATCGCCGGAAGCACAAGTGTCGGCACTATTGAAAAAATTACGAAAAACAAAGTCATTGTGAATTACGGAACCTTCAAAACAACGATTGATTCCGGAGAATTGGAGAGAATATAAAAAGCGCAGAAATTCTGCGCTTTTTTCTTTATGAATTGAAATGTTTTTTCACTTCTTCCAGTACATGTTCTTCGCTTAGTTGCGAATCTGTTCCCAATTTGATATTCAGGTTTTTATACTGAGGCGTTTCCAAAAGATGATTTCTCAATTCTTCCTGAGACGTTCCTGGTCCTGTTATATACAAATCAGTACTGTTTGTAATCAGCTTTTCGATTTCTTTGTAAAACTTTGAACGGTTGGTCTGTTCCACATTGTGCGCAGCATTCTCGTTGGAGTTGCCATGCTGCACGTCAGCTTTTACAACTTCTCGGACTGCAAAATCTGTCACTTCCTGAGCATTATGATTTGTCACTACGATTGCTTTTCTGCCGTCTATCCAAAGTCCGGCTACTTTTTTATCAGTCATAATTTTTTAATTTGACCAGATAAATTTCAAGGATTGTGCAAAAGTGATGTTAAGGTAAGTTAAATCTTAATGATGATACACATCCTCATACATCACGCCCGCCTCAATTCTTATTGGTAACTTATTTTCTTCCGGAACAATCGGGCAGTTATAATCGAAAGCATTGTAGGCGCAATACGGTTGATAAGATTGATTAAAATCCAAAACTATTTCGTTTCCAGTCGGGATTTTCAAATCCATATATTTTCCGCCGCCATAAGTTTCTTTCTCATTTGTCAAATCCCGGAAAGGCAAGAAAAGATAATCTTTATATTTTTCCATTTTCATGAGATCCAGACTTTGGTATAAAGTCAATGTGAAAGATTGTCCGTCCAACTCAAAAGTTGCTTTTCCATATTCCTGATATTGTTTGAATTTCCCTGAAGAAGTCGGCAATTCAAATGGAACAGGATTTTCCGTTCTTATAAATTGTGCAGTAACTCTATATTTCAAATTGATTGGAAAGAACGGATGTTTTTTAAATTGCTTAAGGTTATTACCTCGCAAAGGCGTTTCTTTTGGGTTTAGATATTCTGCGTTCAGTTCTTTCTGAAACTTTTTGATTGCCGCAATATTTTCTTTTTCCGTCTGCGCATTTAGAAATACAGATAATATAATGAACAGAAAACTTAATTTTTTCATAGGTTAATTTAATTATTAGGGCAGCTTTATCCACCTGTAGTTTATCCTGAGCTTGTCGAAGGGCTCCCAAACCTAACGAAGTGGTTCGACGTAGTCAATCTTTCACTTCACTACGTTGCGTAAAAAGGATTTCCGCTCAAGTCGGGCTGCTGTTATTCGCTGGTAATATTCGGAAACTATTATTCCTGAGTTTCGTTATCAGAATCCGCAATTATTTTATCAACTTTAGCTTTTTTAGTGTAGAAATATTTATCAAAAGTCGATTTGAAAACCGGAACTTCATCATCTTCTCCCATCAGGAATCCCCAGGATTGAAGGCCTTCTACTCTATCAAAAATGATTTTCAGAATCGCCAAAACCGGAATTGTCAAAAACATTCCTGCAATTCCCCAAAGCATTTCGCCAACTACTAAACCGATAATCACTATCAAGGAATTGATTTTCACTTTAGAACCCACTACTCTTGGCATAATGATGTTTCCGTCAATCGCGTGAATTACAACAATTGCAATCACAATAAACAAAACGTGACTGATTCCCGAGGTTGCAAACGTAATCAAAGCGCCAATCAACAACGCGGTAAAAATTCCGATGTAAGGGAGAATATTAAGGATACCTGTGAGAATGGCGAGCATAAAATTATATTTGACACCAATTATAGTGTAAGCTATAAAAGATAAAATCGTTACAATAATCATCTGCAGAAACAATCCTACAAGATATTTTTTCACCATAAACTGGATATTCTCAACAATCTCGAATACCGTTTTATGATAAGTTTCTGTAAAACTTGCAACTAAGAATTTCAGAAGATGCGTTCTGTACAACAGAAAAAACAAGGTGAATAAGAAAGTAAAACCTGTCAACATCAGAACATAGCCAACGGAAGTCAATGTTTTCTCCAGAATTGCCGTTCCTGTACTGATTGACTTTTTCAAGGTATCATTCAGATATTCCAGTTGGTCGTGTCTTCTGACTCCAAAAGTTCTGGAAATCCATCCTTGTAAATTGTCGATCAGATCGATAAACTGCTTTTGAAATTGCGGCCAGTCATTCGCCAGTTTAGCCACTTCCATTGACATCATATAGATCACGCCTCCGATAATAGCCAGAGCCAGAACACTTGCCAATACAGATGACAAGCCTCTGGGAAATCTCAGTTTTGTTTCCATAAAACGGCAAAGTGGTATCAGCAAAATGGCAATAAGCAATCCCAGCACCATCGGCACCAAAATCTGCTGTCCGATAATTGCCAAAAATCCTAAAATAATGATGCTGATAAGAATGCAAGACAGTTTGATGTAAAATGGATAAGTCTGATTCATATGATTGGTTTTTAGAAGTTAGACTGATAATCTTATTGATTTATTTTCCGATGAGAAAAACTGCCGGAATCTTATGCAATTCAGGTTTATTCTTTTTCCAATCAGAGATTGTTTTTGTTTGGATCAATTCGGCTTCCGGGTCGTTGATATTGGCAGCGATACACAATTTCGTATTTGGATTCAGGAATTTGACCAAATCTTCCAAAAGTTGATTGTTACGATAGGGTGTTTCCATAAAAATCTGTGTGAATCCTGTTTTATTAACCACATTTTCCAGGTTCTGAATTTCTTTTTTCTTTTTCTCTTTATCAATAGGAAGATAGCCATGAAAAGAAAACTGCTGACCGTTGAATCCACTTGCTATTAAAGCCAGAACGAAAGAGCTGGGCCCGTTAACAGGGATCACTTTGATGTTATTATTGTGAGACCAGCCAACCATAATATTTCCTGGGTCACCGATGCAAGGCAAACCGGCTTCCGACAACAATCCGAAATCAACACCTTCTTTCATTAGTTTTTGAGCTTCTTTCAAATCTGCTGTTTCGGAATACTTGTCGAGTAGAAACAATTTGAGTTCTGGCTGTTTTTTTTCCGGCGCAAAAAATTTGATGACTTTTCTGGCCGTTTTTTCGTTCTCCACAAAATAATGATCGACATTCATAATAATGTCTTTGATTGATGGCGCAAAATATTCTATCGGTGAATTTTCTGAAAGATAAGCAGGGAGAAGGTATAGCATTTCTGTCGTATTAATGTAAAATGTATAAAGTATTTACAATTTTTGTCATCAGGTAAGAATTTCAGCATTTCAGATTCCTACGGAAAAACAAAATTATGTTTTTATGTTGACTATTATTTTATGTTGAATTTGCAGCCCGACTTGAGCGGAAATCCTTTTTTGCTCGTAATTTAGGTTCTATCCTGTTGATAACTTTCTGCAAAAAAGATTGACTACGTCGAACCACTTCGTTAGGTTTGGGAGCGGAAGGTAGATTAAGCTGCCAAAATCATTACAAAGTTAATTCAAAACTTCTTTTAACCGGTCTTTGTCCAACCGGTTTTCCCAATTAGAGACGACAACAGTTGCGACGGCATTCCCAATGACATTGGTCAATGCACGGCATTCTGACATGAATTTATCAATCCCGAGAATCAAAGTCATTCCGGCAATCGGAACTTCGGGAACAACTGCCAAAGTCGCTGCCAACGTAATAAATCCTGCGCCTGTAACACCAGCCGCACCTTTTGAACTCAACATTGCCACCAAAAGCAAGCCGAGCTGATGTTCCAGAGTCAAATCGATATTACAAGCCTGCGCAATGAACAGCGCTGCCAAAGTCATGTAAATGTTCGTTCCATCGAGATTGAAGGAATAACCTGTCGGAACGACCAAACCCACAACACCTTTGTCGCAGCCTGCATTTTCCATCTTTCTCATCAGCCCGGGAAGTGCGGGCTCAGAAGAACTTGTTCCTAAAACCAGAAAAATCTCATCTTTGAGATATCTCAGAAATTTGAAAATATTAAATCCGTTATACCAAGCTACACTTCCCAAAATCAAAATAACAAACAAAGCCGAAGTCACATAAAATGTTCCGACAAGCATTGCCAGATTTTTAAGCGACTCTACACCATATTTACCAATCGTAAAAGCCATTGCTCCGAAAGCGCCAATTGGTGCCAATTTCATTAAAATTTCTACAACCTTGAAAATCGGAATAGTCAAAGCCTGAAGAAAATCGAAAACCGGATAACTTTTCTCTGAAGTCAACGCCAAAGCGACTCCAAATAAAATTGCAACCAAAAGTACCTGCAAAATGTTATCACCAGTTAACGGACTGAACAAAGTTTCCGGAATAATATTGTAGATAAAACTGACCAAAGAGTTGTCGTGCGCCGCTTTGACGTATTTTTCAACTTCTGCACCATTCAGAGTAGTCGGGTCAATATTAAGGCCTTTTCCCGGCTGAACAATATGGCTGACAATCATACCGATAACCAAAGCTAAAGTTGAAAATGTGAAAAAATAAATGAATGCTTTACCAGCTACTCTGCCCACTTTTTTGAGGTCGCTCATTCCGGCAATTCCTGTGGAAACAGTCAAGAAAATAACCGGCGCAATAATCATTTTGACCAGCTTGATAAAGCCTTCGCCGAGAGGTTTCATTTTTTCACCCAAATCGGGATAAAAATAGCCGAGAGAAACACCGAAAACAATCGCAATCAGCACCTGAATATAAAGAAGTTGATAGATTTTTTTCGGTTTTACAGGTTTTTGTTCAATGTCCAAATTCATAAAAAGACTTATCTTACAAATTTAGAATTGTTTGTGACTTATATCATATTTTTCCTGATTTTTTCTGCAATTATTTCGCAGGAATCGTCTAGCATTTTGTAAACTTTATCAAATTCGTCTATTCCGCCAAAATATGGGTCCGGAACTTCTAATTCATTATCGAGGATTAATCTAATTTTGTGCTTTTGAGAATCGTCAGCCATTTTCAGAACATCTTTGTAATTGTTCTTATCCATACAGAAAATCAAATCAAACTCATCCAAATCCGACTTTTTGATCGGTCTTGATTTTTGCATCGAGATATCAATTCCGTTTTTGAAAGCAGTTTTTACAGAACGCTCATCCGGACCACTTCCTTCGTGGTAATTGATGGTTCCAGCGCTGTCAACAAAATAACTATCATCAAGTTTAGATTTTAAAATCCCCTCTGCTAAAGGACTTCTGCAAATATTTCCGAGGCAGACCATTAGTATTTTCATTGTAAAAATATAAATTATTGTTCCAAAGCTCAATTTATCAATTTTAGAATTTAATCCCAAAAATTATGACTAATAAAATATTAATCGTAATATTGCAATATTAAATTAATAAAAATGGGTGCCACCAAAACTGAACATTTCACAGCACAACAAAACAAAATTGCCATTATTGCCAAAGCACTTGGACATCCTGCGAGAATTGCTATTATCGAGTATCTAATTAAAGTCAACGAATGCATCTGTGGCGATATTGTGAATGAACTTCCGCTTGCACAACCAACTGTTTCCCAACACCTTAAAGAATTAAAAAATGCAGGCATCATCAAAGGAAATGTTGAGGGAAATTCAATATGTTATTGTATTGACGAAAAGACGATTGAAGTAATCAACTCTTATTTTTCACAAATCATCGAAACCGTTTCTAAAGGAAAATGTTGCTAGGCATCTTTTTTTGAAAACATTATCGCAATATTGCAATAAAACAGAATAATGTATATAAAAGCTTATTAATATGACTCTTAATCAAATCAAAGAGATTCTACCAACATTGGAAAATGTAGAATTTCAATTGGAAAATGGAACTTTAGTGCCCAAACATTTTCATGTCACAGAAGTAGGAATCATCCATAAAAACTTCATTGATTGTGGCGGAACTATCCGAAATGAAAAGGTTATAAATTTTCAACTTTGGAATGCGAATGATTATGAACATCGCTTAAAACCGAATAAATTATTTAATATCATCAGACTTTCCGAAGAAAAACTAGGAATAGAAAATGCAGAAATCGAAGTGGAATATCAGAGCGAGACTATCGGAAAGTATGATTTGGAATTCAACGGTAAGAATTTTATTTTGAAAAATAAAACAACAGCTTGCCTGGCTCAGGATGTTTGTGGGATTCCTGCAGAAAAACAAAAGTTAAATCTTGCATCACTATCTAACAAGCAATCTTGTTGTACTCCAGATTCTGGATGTTGCTAGGATTAAATTCAAAAAAAATCATGAATAAAAAAATATTAGTACTTTGTACAGGAAATAGCTGTAGAAGTCAGATTGCGGAAGGTTATCTGAGATATTCCGCCAATGGGAAAGCAGACATCTTCAGTGCTGGCATAGAAACACATGGCGTGAATCCGAAAGCAATTGCGGTAATGCAAGAAGACGGAATCAACATTTCTAGTCAAACGTCCAATAAAACAGAAGAATATCAAAACATAGATTTTGATTTTGTAATTACTGTTTGTGACAATGCAAAAGAACACTGCCCGCACTTTACTTCAAATGCTAAAAAGTTACACTATAATTTTCCGGACCCGGCGAAAGCTATTGGGACTGACGAAGAAATCATGGCTGAGTTCAGAAAAGTCAGAGACCAAATAAAACAATATTGCTTTAAATTTGTGGAAGAAAATCTTTAATGAAATACAAAGTGTCTCCCTTAGAACCGAAACACAAGAACGAAGTTTTGGAAATCTACAAATTGGGAATCGAAACCAAAAATGCAACTTTCAATACTGTTGTTCCAACTTGGGAAGAATGGGATAAAGGTCATCTTCAGCATTCAAGATTGGTGATAGAAACTGATGATAAAATTGTTGGCTGGATAGCTCTAAGTCCTGTGTCATCAAGATGCAATTACAATGGCGTTGCAGAGGTCAGTGTTTACATTCATCCAGATTTTAGCAGATTAGGTTTTGCGTCGGAATTAATGGAAAAGATGATTTCTGAAAGTGAAAACAATGGAATATGGACATTACAATCCAGTGTTTTCCCAGAAAACGAAAGCAGCATAAAGCTTCATGAAAAGTTTGGATTCAGAGAAGTCGGTTATCGGGAAAAGATTTCCAAAATGGATGGCATCTGGAGAGACACAATTCTCTTGGAAAGACGAAGTCTGAAAATATCATAAATAAAAAAGTCTGAAAAAAATTTCAGACTTTAAATTTTATTGGGCAATTTTTTCTTTCAGATCTTTGATATACTTCTTCAACTCCTTATCAATTTTGGAAACATCCCTAATTGTATCGCAGGCATACATTACCGTCGAATGGTCTTTTCCACCCATTTCCTCACCGATTTTAGTAAACGTCGCATTGGTATATTCTTTAGCAAAATACATAGCCAGTTGTCTTGGCAAAGCGATTTCTCTTTTTCTTGTTTTGGATAACAGCTGCTCTCTCTGAATTCCGAAATAATCGCAAACAATCTCCTGAATATAAGGAATATTAATGGTTTTTTTCTGAGTAGTTGCTAACTTATTGATCGTATCTTTTAAAAGATCAAGACTGAAATCAGATTTATAAACGGTTGAGTAAGCAATTACTGCATTTACAACACCGATCAGTTCTCTTACGCCGTTGGTTTTAACTTCCGAAGCCAGATAATCCAGCATATCATCCGTTAATTCGATACCGTCACGGCTTAATTTATCAACGATAATTTTTCTTCTCGTCTCGAAATTAGGGGATTTGATTTCTGCAGAAAGTCCCCACTTAAAACGGGAAATAATTCTTTCCTGAGTATCCAAAATATCAGCCGGCGCTTTATCAGAAGTGAGGATAATCTGTTTCCCGTTCTGATGAAGGTAATCGAAAATATGGAAGAAGCTGTCCTGAGTCGCAGCTTTTCCGGAAAGGAACTGGATATCATCGATAATCAAAACGTCAATCATCTGATAATAATTCTGGAAATCCGTTTTGTTTTGAGATTTAGCCGCTTTTACAAAATCCTGAATGAATTTTTCTGAAGATTGGTAAAGAACCACTTTCTCCGGAAAAGATGCTTTCACTTCCAGTCCAATTGCTTGTGCCAAATGCGTTTTCCCAACACCATAGCCACCGTAAACAAACAATGGATTGAAAGCTGTTGAGCCTGGTCTTTTTGCAATCGATTTCGCAACGGTACAGGCAAATTTGTTACTCTCTCCTTCTACAAAGTTATCAAAAGACTGATCCGCTTTCAGGTTAGAATCAATATTGATTTTTTTGATTCCCGGAACTACAAACGGATTAATGTTGTTTTCCTTGATAACCGGTCTTGCTTCCTGGATTTTTGGTGCCTGTGTGGAAATCCCTTTTACATTGACTGTAATTGGCTTCTCTTTTCCTGCAGGCTTGTTTTCCATTACAGAATACCACAACTTCACCCCTTTACCGATATTTTTTTTAAGCGCAGCAGACAGTAAAGACAAGTAATTGTCCTCGATATATTCTTTGTAAAAATCACTAGGAACAAGCAACGTAAGATTATTGTTCACCAAAGAAATTGGCTGAACTTTATCAAATAATAAGTCAAAAGAATTCTCTAACTTTTTGAGGTCTGTATTATCCTCCGCTGCGTTTAGATTATCCCGCATAAACTGGATGCATCTATCCCAGATCAATACTAAATTTTCATTCATTTTACTGCTGCTATTTCCGGTAAGATTTTAGTTTTTTTAGAAGAAGACAAATATCTAATTATTAATTTTCATAAAAAAATTTTTTAGCTATTGATTATTTAAAAATATATTTGTATGAATTATTAACGACTTAAAATGATACACACAACACACTCAATAAGAGTACGTTACGGAGAAACAGATCCAATGAAATATGTCTATTACGGAAACTATGCAGAATATTTTGAAGTCGCCAGAGTTGAGCTTTTTCGTGAACTCGGGATGTCATATGACGAGATCGAAAGGAAGGGAATTTTCTTACCCGTTTCCGAATATAAAATTAAGTATTTGAAACCAGGACTTTATGACCAGCTTTTGGAAATTCACACCTATGTAAAAAAAATTCCGGGGGTTAAAATTGAATTCGATTATGAAATTTATAATGAAGACAAAATAAAAATCACCGAAGCTTCAACCACACTTTTTTTTCTGGATGCTGAAACCAATAAAATCGTGAGATGCCCTGATTTTTTATTGAGACTGATAGAAAAAAACTGGAAAATATAATTTTGCGTAAAATTTGCATTGCTTCATTAGACATGATAAGTCACAAAAATCAGTAAAGCTTATCCTAATGAAAAAATTAATTTTATTACTCGCCTGCGCATCCTTACTTTCCTGTATAAGAACAGACATGGATCTGAAAACCCTTCAGGACATTATCAGCAAAAGCTATTATACCAATAAGCTGAACATCAATGATGAAATGAAATTTTATCGATCTGATGGGAAAAGAGACATCAATTTTGAAAATTATTTAATCAAAAACAATGCACTGACTTTAGTTTCAGGAGATTTTAACCATGACGGAGAAGAAGATTATATGGCTAATGTCAGCAATAATTTTAATAAAACGTCCATTGTACCTTCACAATATTTTCCTATTATTATAACCTTGAAAAGCGGCAGGTATTTTATATATAAATTAGACAAATTTTTTGATGCAAAATCTGTTGGGGCAAAGATAAACATCCAGGACAAAGATTATATTCTGCTTTTATCCAAAGACCCGGAAAACGAAAACAGGATCACAAAAGATACCTTCAGGTTTGAAAATAATAATATAATGATGTTTGACAAAAACACGATAAAATAAATATATAATGAAGAAACTATTATTAACACATTTAATACTTTTATTCAATCCAATTTTCTCTCAACAAAAAACGTTCTGTAACCCGATCAATATAGACTACGGTTACACACCTTTCGAAGTTTTTTCCAAACAAGGAAAGCATCGTGCAACGGCTGATCCTGTCATTGTCAATTTTCAGAAAAAACTTTTTCTGTTTTCTACCAACCAGGAAGGTTATTGGTATTCTGACAATATGTTGGATTGGAAATTTGTCCACAGAAAATTTCTCTTAGATAACAAATACACTCACGACCTGAACGCACCCGCAGTTTGGGCAATGAAAGATACGCTTTACGTTTTCGGTTCAACTTGGGAGCAGGATTTCCCGATTTGGAAAAGTACCAATCCCACAAAAGACGATTGGAAAATTGCTGTTGACACTTTGAAAGTCGGCGCTTGGGATCCCGCATTTCATTACGATGAGGACAAAAATAAATTATACCTGTATTGGGGTTCCAGCAACGAATGGCCTCTTCTTGGAACCGAAGTCAAAACCAAAACTTTACAGTCGGAAGGTTTCGTAAAACCTGTCATCAGACTAAAACCTGAAGACCACGGCTGGGAAAGATTTGGAGAATATAATGACAATGTTTTTCTTCAGCCATTTGTGGAAGGTGCGTGGATGACCAAATATAAAGACAAATATTATCTTCAATATGGTGCGCCAGCAACGGAATTCAGTGGTTACTCAGACGGGGTTTATGTTTCAAAAAATCCATTGGAAGGTTTTGAATACCAACAACACAATCCTTTTTCCTATAAACCTGGAGGTTTTGCAAGAGGCGCCGGACACGGTGCAACATTTCAGGACAACTTTGGAAACTGGTGGCACATTTCAACCATTTTTATTTCAACAAAAAATAATTTCGAAAGACGATTAGGAATTTGGCCGACTGGATTTGATAAAGATGATGTGATGTACACCAACACTGCTTATGGCGATTATCCAACTTTGTTACCACAATATGCGCAAGGAAAAGATTTTTCAAAAGGATTATTTCCGGGTTGGATGTTGTTGAACTATAACAAACCCGTTCAGGTATCATCGACTCTAGGTGGTTATCATTCTAATTATGCAGTGGATGAGGATATCAAAACTTACTGGTCTGCAAAAACCGGAAATTCCGGAGAATGGTTTCAGACGGATTTAGGAGAAGTTTCCACAATTAAAGCGATTCAGGTGAATTATGCGGATCAGGATGTGGAGTTTATGGGAAAAACATTGGGCAAAATGCATCAGTATAAAATCTATGGTTCTAATGACGGCAAAAACTGGAAAGTGATTGTCGATAAATCTAAAAACCAAACCGACGTTCCTCACGACTACATTGAATTAGAAAATCCTGCAAAAGCAAGATTCCTGAAAATGGAAAACCTGAAAATGCCGACAGGAAAATTTGCTTTAAGTGGATTCCGAGTGTTTGGAAAAGGCGCTGGAACAAAACCCGAAAAAGTTCAAAATTTTGTTCCACTGCGAGCTGACCCGAAAAAATATGGCGAAAGAAGAAGTATTTGGATGAAGTGGCAGCAAAATTCTGATGCAGACGGTTACGTTATCTATTGGGGAAAATCGCCGGAAAAATTATATGGGAGCATTATGGTTTACGGAAAAAACGAATATTTCTTTACCGGCGCAGATAGAACAGATGCCTATTATTTTCAAATTGAGGCCTTTAATGCCAACGGAATCTCTGAAAGAACAGAGGTTATAAAATCAGAATAAATTTTAAAGTTTTACAGACAAAAATTCAAGCTTTCGAAGTCTTTCTTCGAAAGCTTTTTTATTTTTCATGATTATTATTTCGAAATATTAAATTCCTATTAATTCAATGATTTTAAAAATTAGATTAATATTCATTAATAAACTCAAATTTTAAAAGAAAAATACTCAACATTTTTTCATTAATTGAAATAATTTTATAAATTTATAAACAGTAAAAGAATTTAACAGCGAATGGAGTTTTTTCTGACATCAGAAGATAATGATGACCGACCGATTTTTATTACCGGCAATTTTAACAAGTGGAATCCGAAAGATTCAAAATTCAGACTGGAAAAGATGGATGAAAACAACTATTACATCAATATTCCTGATGAATTACTAAACGATGAGATAGAATATAAGTTTACAAAAGGTGGCTGGGAAAATGTAGAGATCGACAAATACGACAACATCACACCGAACAGAAAGACAAAAAAAGAAAGACAAAAAACACAAGATAAGGTTGAAAAATGGAGACTGAATTGGGGACCTTTCAAACAAGAATTTTTCCCTATTGTAGAATTGGTGGATGAAGAATTCTATATTCCCCAGTTGGACAGAACAAGAAAAGTCTGGGCGCTTTTGCCTTACGATTATTACAACTCGGAGAAGAATTATCCGGTTTTGTATTTGCAGGATGCGCAGAATTTATTTAATGATGGTTCCGAATATGGAAATTGGGAAATCGATAAAAAGCTAGCTCTTCTTGCAGAATATGGACGAGGCGATTTGATTGTCATTGCAGTAGAACACGGAAACGACGACCGAATCAAGGAATATATTTTTGATAATGAAGATGTAACGAAAAATGCAGAAGGTAAAAAATATCTGAGGTTCATTACTGATACTTTGAAACCTTGGATTGACAAAAATTACAGGACTAAAAAAGATAGAGAAAATACAGGAATTGGCGGAAGCTCTTTGGGTGGATTGATTAGCATTTATGGCGGATTTCTTTATCCGGAAGTTTATTCCAAATTGCTGATTTTCTCACCTTCGCTTTGGGTAGAACCGGAAAACAATTTTCCGATGATAAAGTTTGATAACCCTTACAAACTGAAGGTTTATCTCTATGGCGGTAAAAAAGAAGGTTCCCGAATGGTCGGCAGAATAAGATTATTTGAAAAAGCTTTGAAAAAATTAACAGCGCAGAAATCCTTCGATTTTGAAGTCAGGACCAATATCAATGACCAAGGAACACATCAGGAATTTTTCTGGTCGCAGGAATTTCCAAGAGCCGTAGAATGGCTTTTCATAGACAGTCTGGAAAGTCCTGTGAAAGCCAAAAATGAATTAGAAAAGAACGAAGCAAATGATTAAAATTTACAATAAAAAAGAATCAACAACTCAAAACATATATCTGTTCAGCGAAGCCGATTGGGAACAGGAAAAAAACTCACATCCAAATGTTGAATTATTCTTCAATGGAAAAAAGAACGAGGTTTTCATTAAGACCAATTCAGATGAAATCAGTTTTTTCATTGGAATCGGAAAAGACGCAAAAGGATTTGAAATTCAATCCATTGCGAACAAATTCACGAATGATTACAAGAAAAATCTGCAAGCAGTTCCAACTTCAGTTTATTCAAAGTTAGGATTAGATTTAACGGAAGAATTGGTAAAAGGTTTGTTCTTGGGAACTTATCTCTACCCTTTTGAAAAATCTCATCCGTTTTGGCAGGAGAATTTTGAACTTCATTTTGAAAATATTTCTGAGGAAGAAGCGAAGAATTTAGCTTTAAAAACAGAAGCACTTTGCAATGGACAATTCGCTGGAATGGAATGGCTGAACAAACCAGCTAATCATAAAAAAGTGAATCAGATTTCAGATTTCCTGAAATCAACAGCAGAAAAATATGGCTTAAAATATAAAGTCTTCAACAGAGAAGAATCGATCAAAGAAGGTTTAGGCGCATTTGTAGCGGTTAATCAGGGAAGTTCGCAGGAAGCTGCTTTCACCATTTTGGAATACAATTGCGGAAAAGAAAATGTGAAAACTTTCGGTTTAGTCGGAAAATGTGTGTTGTTCGACACAGGTGGAATTTCCATCAAACCATCGGACAATATGCATTATATGAAAAGTGATATGGGCGGTGCAAGCGCATTGATTGGCGCTTTGATAACAGCTTCTGAACTGAGAATGCCAATCAACATTATTGCAATTCTCCCGATCACAGACAATGCAGTTTCTGAAAAGGCGTATTTGCCTAGTGATGTAGTAACGGCTTACAACGGAAAAACAATTGAAGTCTTGGACACCGATGCAGAAGGCAGAATGACTTTGGCAGACGGACTTTCTTATCTATCAAAAAACTACAAAACCGATGTTCTGATAGATTTGGCAACGCTCACTGGAAGTTCGGTCAGAATGTTTGGTTACACTTGCGGTGCATATTTTTCCAATAATGACGAGTTGAAGAAAAAGCTGGAACAATCAGCAGACAAAACCAATCAGCGTCTTTGGAATCTGCCGCTTTGGGATATTTGGAAAGATGATTTCACTTCGGATGTTGCAGATTTTAAGAACATTTCGATGAAACCCTTCGGAGATTGCATTATTGCTGGAAAATTCTTGGAACAGTTTATAGAAGGTCACGAGAATTGGGCGCATCTGGATATTGCCGGCGTTGCGTTTGGGAATGTCGGTTATGCAAAGGATAAGGCAGCGACAGGTTACGGCGTTCAGCTTTTATTAGACTTTATAGAAAATTATAATTAAATCATCGGGCATCAGTCATCTGACCTCCGTCAAAAAAATGAATATGGAAAAAACTATTGTCTGTATCTCTTGTTATTACAAAGGTTATGACTTTATGGACGAGTGCAAAAAACTCGGCAACAAAGTCATTTTGATTACTTCCGAAAACCTGAAGGAAAAACCTTGGCCTTGGCATGCCATAGATGAGATTTATTATATGCCAGAACTTGAACCATCGGTTTGGAATCTCGACCATTTGGTTCAGGGATTTGCTTACCTGATGAAGAATCATCAAATCGACGCCGTCATTGCTTTGGACGATTACGATGTAGAAAAAGCAGCGATGATTCGTGAAACTTACCGTATTCCAGGAATGGGACAGACAACGCATCGTTATTTCCGGGATAAATTGGCAATGCGTCAGCAGGCAAAAGACAACGGCATTTCTGTTCCAGAGTTTTCTTCCATTTTCAATGATGCAAAACTTCACCAGTTCACACAGGATGTTCCCGGACCTTGGGTTTTGAAACCTCGCTCCGAAGCTTCGGCAAGTGGTATTAAGAAAATCAATTCTGTGGATGAACTTTGGCCGGCTGTGGAAAATCTTGGCGATGAACGTTACAAATTCCTTTTGGAAGCTTTTAAGCCAGGCGATGTTTATCACGTGGATTGCTTGGTTTATAACAAAGAAATCGTGTTTTCCTGTTTTTCGAAATATCTTTCTCCACCAATGAAGGTTTCTCACGAAGGTGGTGTTTTTCGCACCAAAACTTTGGACAAAAATTCGGAGGAAGCAAAAGGTTTAGATCAAATCAACAAACAAGTCTTGGATAAATTCGGAATCCAAAACGGCGCAACTCACAGTGAATATATCAGAGGAACAGACGGACGATATTATTTCCTTGAAACATCTTCCAGAGTTGGTGGTGCTCATATTCCTGATATGGTTGAAGCTGCAACCGGCGTCAATATCTGGCGAGAATGGGCAAGGCTGGAAAATGCGTTATTGGAAGGAACTCACTATTCAGTTGAGGAAACTCAAAAATTATATTCCGGATTGATTGTGGCATTAGCAAAAGATAAGCATCCCAATACTCAGAATTTACAAAGTGACGAAGTGGAAAAATTTTTACCAATCGATTATCATATTGGAATTGTTTACAAAGCAAAAACTGCAGATATCATCGAGGAAAGACTAGACCAAGCAGCAGAAGTTGTCACAGAACAAATCCTGAATATTCTTCCTCCAAAAGAAAAACCAACGAGTTAGATTCTGTCTTTGAAAACCTCACAATTTTAATTAATCTTTTATCAATTATCATTCATCAATCATAAAAAAGATGCCTCAAATCACACATACAGATTATTATTCACATATTCTTGGAATGAGCCTTCAGGTCGAAGTTACAGGACATTTCGGTTATCCGATTATTATGTTCCCGACTTCGCAAGGTTCTTATACTCAGAATGCCGATTTCCATTTGAACGGAAGTATTTCACATTTCACTAATAACGGAATTTTAAAATTATTCAATGTTCAGACGATTGATAAATTCAGTTTTTATGATAAAGGAATTTCTCCTTACGAAAGAATCAGAAACTACGAGATGTACGTTCAGTTTCTCGTTCAGGAATTCATTCCTTATATCCAGAGAACTCACAACACACATCGCGTAGCTATTGCAGGCGCAAGTTTCGGAGGTTATCACGCTGCTAATTTTGCGTTCAGATTTCCAGATTTGGTTTCGCATCTTTTCTGTTTGTCAGGCGCTTTTAACATCAGGAATTTTATGGACGGTTATCAAGACCAACTGATTTATTTCAATTGCCCGGATGAATTCGTGAAAAATGACGAAGCCTGGAAATATAAGCATATGCATATTGTTCTCAGCACATCTGACCGTGACATTTGTTTGGAACCAACTAGAAAAATGGCAGGAATCTTAACTGAAAAAGGAATCAATCATTGGTATAATGAGCAAAAATGGATAGATCACGATTGGGTACTTTGGAGAATGGTTTTTCCGAAGTTCATTGGAAGGTTTTTCGGGTAAATCTTAAAATAAATCTCTCACAGATTTTATTGATTTAGCAAATATACAATCGTTAAAAATCTGCCTAATTTGCTTAATCAGCGAGGCAAATAATTTTAAATTAATAAAACAAACATACAAACTTCAGACATCCAACATCAGGACTTCTGACCAAAAACAAAACATTATGGCAAAAAAAATTGGAATTTTATTCGGGATGGAAGACACTTTTCCGTGGGCATTCATCGATAAAGTCAATGAATTAGGAAAAGGAGAATATATTGCAGAACCTGTTCAAATTGACAAACTGGAACAAGGTGCAGATTATGGTTATGCCGTGATTATCGACAGGATTTCACAAGACGTTCCTTTTTACAGAGCTTATTTGAAAAATGCTGCAGTTAACGGAACTTACGTTATCAACAATCCATTCTGGTGGAGCGCAGATGAGAAATTTTTCAATAATGCATTGATGTCCAAAATTGGAATTCCGTTGCCGAAAACCGTTTTACTACCTTCACACGAAAGACCAACAAACACTTCTGAAACATCTTTCAGAAATTTGAAATTCCCTCACGATTGGGAATATATTTTCAACTATATCGGTTTTCCTGCTTATATGAAACCTCACGACGGCGGCGGCTGGAGAAATGTTTACCGTGTGGAAAGCCCTGAAGATATGTGGGCAAAACACGCAGAAACCGAACAACTGGTAATGATGGTTCAGGAAGAGATTGTTTTCGAGGATTATTACCGGGTTTATTGTCTGGGTAGAAAATATGTTCACATTATGCCTTATGAACCAAGAAATCCACATCATTTGAGATATGCAACAACACATAAAACTGAAGGAAAAGAACTCGAAAAACTGTTAAAAACTATTACGGATTATACTATTAAAATGAATGAAGCTTTGGGCTACGACTTCAACACTGTGGAATTTGCTGTGAGAGACGGCATTCCTTATGCGATTGACTTCTGTAATCCGGCTCCTGATGCTGACAGAAACTCTGTCGGTGAGGAAAATTTCCAATGGATCGTGGAACACGCTGCAAAACTAGCAATCGAAAAAGCTAAAGATTACAAGCCTGGAAAAATCAATATCGATTGGGGAAAATTCGTAACCAATCAGCTTTAAAACTTAACGACTAACTTAATTAACACAAGAAAAAAAATGCACAAATTCACAATAGGTGTTGAGGAAGAATATCAAATCATAGATGCGGAAAGCCGTGATCTGGTTTCACACGTTTCCAAAATAATAGAAGGAGGAAAGGCTGTTCTCAGCGAAAATCTAAAACACGAGATGCACGAGTCGGTTGTTGAAATGGAAACAGGCATCTGTGAAGATATTCAGCAGGCACGACAGGAATTGACCGATCTTAGAAGACATCTTGTAAAAACTGCTCACGAACAAGGTTTACGAGTTTCGGGAGGCGGAACACATCCGTTTTCTCATTGGAAAGATAATATCATCACAAAAGATGCGCGTTATGACAAAATCGTCAGTGATATGGGCGATGTGGCAAGGTCGAATCTGATTTTCGGATTGCACGTTCACATCGGGATTCCTGATCGTGAAGAAGGGATTAGAATCCAAAATGTGATGCGCTATTTCTTGCCTCACGTTTACGCACTATCCACCAATTCACCGTTTTGGGTTGGAAGATTAACAGGTTTTAAATCTTACAGACAGGAAGTTTTTGCTAAATTCCCAAGAACAGGATTACCAAGTTATTTCAGTAGTGTTGCAGAATTTGATGCGTATGTTAATCTGATGGTGAAAACCGGCACGATTGATAATGCCAAGAAGATATGGTGGGATCTGAGAGTTCATCCGTTCTATCCTACGATTGAATTTAGGATTTGTGATATGCCTCTGACTATTGATGAAACGGTTTGTCTTGCGGCAATCATGCAGGCTTTGGTTGCAAAAGTTTACAAAATGCACCAGCAAAATACGAGTTACAGAAGTTACAGAAGACTGCTTCTGACGGAAAACAAATGGCGCGCTTCCAAAGACGGAATTGATGCACATCTGATTGATTTTGGTAAAGAAGCCAGTGTTCCTTATAAAGATTTGTTGGAAGAATTATTACTTTTCATCGATGATGTTGTTGATGATTTAGGTTGTAGAAAAGAAGTTGAATATGCAAGAGAAATTATAAAAAACGGAACCGGTGCTGACAGACAATTGAAAGTTTTTCACGAAAGTGGCGGGGATATGAAGAAAGTCGTGGATTATATGATTTATGAGACAGAGAAAGGGCTTTTGTAATTATTAATTTTTAGTGATTAATGCATTAATTATCTCCGAACCGTACGCAATAGGGATTGCAGTGGAAATCCTTTTGCTTTTCTTTCACATAAGGAAAAGCAAAAGATTGACTTCGTCGAACCACTTTGCTAGGTTTGCAACGGAAAGCCCGACCCGAGCTGGGATTTTGCACTGGTGAGGGAATTGCCCAAACTATTACAATAAGAATTTTGTTCGCTTTTTATAAATTTCAGATTCCGTATTTTTGTAAAAATTTATGAATATGAGTAAAAATGATGTAAGAATTGCACTTTTGGATATGAATAATAATCATCCGAATCAAGGGATGAGAAACATAAAAGAGCTTTCGAAGACCTTTCAGGAACAGTCGGAATATGAAGTTTCTGTGGATGTTTTTGATGTTCGTTATAAAAATGAAATGCCCAACATTGAAGATTTTGACATCTTCATTTCTTCCGGAGGACCAGGCAATCCGCATCGCGAAGGTTACGAGTGGGAACAGAAATTTGCTGATTTTTTGACACAGATTTGGGACCATAACAAATCCAATGAGCAGAAAAAATATTTGTTTTTGGTTTGCCATTCTTTCCAGCTGGCGGTGATCCATTTCGGAATTGCGAATGTCTGCAAGAGAAAATCCTATTCTTTTGGTGTGATGCCAATCCATAAATCGGAAGACGGCGAGCAGGAATTTTTATTCAAAAATCTGCCAGACCCTTTTTACGGCGTAGATTCCAGGGCGTATCAATGTATTGAACCCAATCAGGAAAAATTGGACGAGTTGGGAATGAAAATTGTGGCTTTGGAAAAAATCCGTCCAACAGTCCATCTGGAAAGAGCAATGATGGCGGTTCGTTTTTCTGAGGAAATTTTCGGAACTCAGTTTCATCCGGAAGCGGATCCGCTTGGCTTCATCAAAAACCTGGAAGACGAGAAAAATAAGGAAGCGATGATTGAAACCTTCGGAATGGAAAAATATCTTGAAACGATCGACAGAATGGACGATGACGACAAAATCGTGTTAACCAAAGCGCAAATCATCCCAAGATTTTTACAACTTGCTTCTGAACAAATTACTAAAAACTTAGTATTGGGTTAAATACAACTTAAACCAATATCTATTAACCAAACACAAACTATGATCCCAAAATACAGAACTCTATTTAACAAAGAATTTTCTCACGAAAAATACCAAAAAGTTAATGAATTAATAAAAGAGAAATGCGGTCACGAAGCCGCGTTTCGACTTTCTGAGAGTCCAATATTTCTTACCAAAGAATTTTGGAAAAAGCTGGATGATGCTTCCCAGTCGATTATTTCTCAAATCAAAGAAATGCCTGACGAAGAACTGAGAAAAGCTATTCCTACGAATTGTAATGTTCCGAATGATACTCAAAAGCCTCATTTTATAGCGATAGATTTTGGAATTTGTCAGGATGAGAATGGAAATGTTATTCCGCAGTTGATAGAGTTGCAGGCTTTTCCGAGTCTGTTTGGTTTTCAGAAATTGTTTGAAGAAGTGATTACCGAAGTTTATCCTTTTCTGAATGAATTGAAAAACTCACTTCCGAAAGATGAATACATCAAAAAACTGAAACAAGTTATCGTAGGAAACGAAAATCCAGAAAATGTAATTCTTCTGGAGATCTACCCTGAAAAACAAAAAACCGCGATTGATTTTGCTCTGACTGAACAATATCTTGGAATCAAAACGGTTTGTCTGACCAAAATTAAAAAAGAAGGCAAAAAGTTATTCTACGAAAATGGTGGAAAATTAGTTCCTATTAACAGAATTTACAATCGTGTCATTTTTGATGAATTGGATAAGATCGAAGGTTTGGAAACAGAATTTGATTTCCGGGAAGATGTAGATGTAGAATGGATTACACACCCGAACTGGTTTTTCAAAATCTCAAAATATATTCTCCCAAAACTAAAGCACGAATTTGTTCCGAAAAGTTATTTCTTGTCTGACTTTCCTGAAAATGAACCATTGGAAAATTTCGTTTTGAAACCACTTTTTTCTTTTGCCGGAAGCGGTGTGAATCTAAATCCTACACAGGAAATCATCAATAAAATTGACGATAAAGAAAATTACATTCTTCAAAGAAAAGTGACTTACGCACCTCTTTTTGAAGACATCAACGGAGAATTTTCTAAAGCCGAAATCCGTTTGCTTTTTGCGTGGAATCCTGATGAAGAAAACCCAGAATTACTCGTCAACCTTGTCAGAATGACGAAAGCAGCAATGGTGAATGTGGATTTTAACAAGAAAGATGCGATTTGGATTGGAAGTTCTATGGCGTTTTTTGGCAGCTAATTTTTTGTACCTTTGATACTATCAAATGATACTATCAAAAATGAAACCGCCTTACGATATTACATCAGAAATATTAAAATATATTGCATCGATTTCAGAAAAAATCGGAGTCGTAAATGCTAAATTTCTGACTAAAACAAATCCTACTCTTCGAAAGCAAAATCAAATCAAAACGATTCATTCTTCTTTAAGTATCGAAGGAAACACTCTTTCTGAAGAACAAATCACGGCAATCTTGGAAAACAAACGTATTGCGGGACCTCAAAAAGACATAATCGAAGTTCTGAACGCTTTGAATGTTTATAAAAATCTGGCTCAACTAAAATTTGATAAAGAAAAAGATTTTCTCAAAGCACATCAATCTCTGATGAAAGACCTCATAGAAAATCCCGGGAAATATCGAACGAAAAGTGTTGGAATTGTAAAAGGTTCGAAAGTTGAACATATTGCACCACCAGCGGAAAATCTTTCTTATTTGATGAAAGACCTTTTTGCATATTTGAAGAATAAATCAGAATTAGCCTTGATAAAAAGCTGTGTGTTTCATTACGAAATGGAATTCATACATCCATTTATGGATGGAAATGGCAGAATGGGAAGACTTTGGCAGACTTTGATTTTGATGAATGACTATCCCATTTTTGAATTCATACCTTTTGAAACTTTGATTTCAAAAAATCAAGATGAATATTACAGTGCTTTATCGGCTTCTGACAAGGAAGGAAAATCGACCAAGTTCATAGAATATATGTTGCAAATCATAGATAAATCCCTTTCTGAACTGTTGGAAAATTCGACAAAAAAACTTTATGAAAATGATAGAATTTTGATTTTCATGGAGAATATCAATCAAGAATTCACAAGAAAAGATTACATCAATTATTTCAAAAATATTTCTTCGGCAACTGCGAGCAGAGATTTGAAATCAGCTGTTGATAGTAAAATCATCACAAAAACAGGTGACAAAAAAATGACTGTCTACAAAAAAAATTAAATATTCTACCACTCATGCTTCAATTCAAAGCTAAATTCTCTGGCTTATTTTTTGGACATAGCGATAAAAAACTATGTTCGATTTCAAACAAATTCTATTAGGTTCAGAAGAGTGGATTTTCCTTCTGGAAACAGTTCTCCGAACCGGAATAATGTTTCTGGTGATTATTTTTGGGCTCCGTCTTTTGGGAAAACGAGGCGTAAAACAACTTTCAGTTTTTGAATTGGTTGTGATTATTGGACTTGGTTCTGCTGCCGGTGATCCGATGTTTTACAAAGATGTTGGAATAATGCCAGCGATTGTTGTTTTCACAATGATAATCAGCTTATACACCATTATCACATACTTTATTGGCAAAAGCAAAAAATTTGAAAAACTGGTTGAAGGCAAACCGATTTGCTTGATTCAGGATGGTGTTTTTTGCATTGATGATTTCCGAAAAGAATCACTTGGAGAAGATGAATTCTTTGCGGAACTAAGACTGAAAGGCGTTTCACAACTTGGTCAGGTTGAAAAAGCTATTGAAGAAATCTCTGGCGAAATCAGTGTTTTCTATTATGAGGATAAAGACATCAAATTTGGTTTACCGATATTTCCCAACTCATTAGAAAACCCGTTGAAGACATTCAGTAAAGACACTCATTATTCCTGTACTTTTTGTGGCTATACTCAGGAATTCAAATCTGGAGAACACAGCAATTGTAAGGTCTGCAAAAATGATGAATGGGTAGAATCTTCCAATAAAAAAAGAGTCTCTTAAATCAACTCCAATTCTTCTACTTTCAGTTCATCAAAATGTTGAATGACTAAATCTGCGGTTTCGTAATTCTGATTTTTGCTATTTACGCTTTTATAACCAACACAAAATATCTCTGCAGCATTTGCAGCCTGGATTCCGTTGGTGCTGTCTTCTATTATAATGCAATTTGATTTATCATTTCCTGATAATCTTTGAGCTTCGATAAAAATCGCAGGATTTGGTTTAGATTCCGGGAAATCTTCGCCACTTACAAGATGTGAGAAATAGGGAAATAAATGGAAACGTTTGAAAACTCTGTCAATCGTAGATTTGGCTGCAGAAGAAGCTAATATCAATTGGAAATTAGAAGAATAAAGATTTTTTATTAATACTTCTACTCCATCAAGCAATTTCAAAGCTGGGTCAGAATCGAATAAGTCGTAAAATAGAGTTCTTTTTCTTTGGATTAATTCTTCAACATTGGTTTCGATTCCGAAAATCTCTTTAATCATCTGGTAAACATTTCGGGTCGATTTTCCTGTAAATCTTGAGAATAATTCTGCATCTACATCGATTTCTAATTCTTTGAAATGTTGATAGTAAGCTTTTTTGTGAAGTGGTTCTGTATCTACAATCACGCCATCCATATCAAAAATAACCGTATTTTTCATTAACCTATTTCATTAATTTCGGTGCAAAAATAGGGATTATGTTTTTAACGTTTAATTTTGAACGCAAAGTCCACTAAGATTTTTGAATTTATTGAAAATACTTTTAAGTTCACAAAGACGCTTGGTTCAGCTAAGAAATACAAATTAAATATCTTGAAATTTTACTGGAAATTCAACTTTATTATTTTGTCTTTTCCTGCTAGAATCAGAGTGTTTTTATCGAGCCATTCACAGGCGTATAGATTTTTTTCGTCGGAGATTTTTGTCCAGGTTTTTCCGTAATCTGATGAGAAACTTATGTGTTGGTCTCCAACTGCGACTATTTCTTTCCCATTGGTTTTTGGTCGAAATTTCACGCAAGTCATATAGCCTGCATTTTGTCCGCTGGCTTGGATTTTCCAGGTTTGCCCACCATCATTGGTTGTTGCAATATTGTTTATGTTATCGGATTGTTTTGTGTAATCTCCGCCGACAGCAATTCCATTAGTTTCACTGTAAAAGTCAATAGAATAAATTCCTTTGGAAGAAGTTCCTTGTGTAAAAGGTGTTTCAAAAATTTTCCAATTACAATCTTTATACCTCATACGATATATTCTGGATTTCATTCCGCCTGTTGCAATCCAAATAACATTTCCAAAACTTGCGATATTGGTATTACTAGCAGCAAAAGCAGCTTCGCCTTTTTCTAAATAAGGAAAATCTTTACAATCATTGCAATGAATCCATTTTGAACCACCATTTCGGGTTTGAGAGATATTCAATCTTTGATTGGCTGACGGGTCGCTAAATGCTAATCCAAAATTATTATCCGTGAATTTCAAGGCATCATAAAAAGCCGTCGGATCATTATCATTGAACACAACTTTGAAATCTAATTTTTTTTTATCAATTTCAAAAAAGTAAGCTGGACTTTCTATATTAATTGTGTAAAAGCTTTTTTTATTTTGAGCAAGTGTCCGAAACTGTAGCTTTTTATCTGAAAGTTTAATCTGCTTTTTATCTGATTTATTTTTTATATTGACATAACCGAATTTTGAATCTGTTCCGGCATACCAGACTTTTCCGTCCCAGATTTGGATGGCTCTGATGCTGATTTTATCTGTCAATAGAGTATCGATCGTGAATTTCTGAGATAGTAGAAATGATGAAATAATCGTGAGTGAAAATAGTACTAGTTTTTTCATTTTATAAAAATAATGAAAGTTGGGTAATGTTGATTATTACTGAGAAAATTTTTGTTTTACAGACAAAATCCATAGCCCCGATAGGAACGGCATCCTTTTTTGTTATTGCGATGAGTGAATGGTTCAACAGATTGTTTCACTTCGTTCGCAATGACAAAAAAGATATAGTGGATAGCGGGATCAAGCTCCAAAAAAAATTCCGCAAAAGATGCGGAATTTATATTTTAATGCTTGTTGTCGATATCAATATCAACATCTTCCAAAGGTTCTTGCTCTGCTTTGAACGTCTCTCCAAATCCTCCGTTCTGAAGTTTTGAATTTCTTTTACTGTACAAGAAATAAATGAAGAAACCGATGACCAACCAACCTAAAGAATACATTTGTGCTTCTTTGCTCAGGTTGATGATCAAATAGATGTTAATTGCAATTCCTAAAACCGCAATGACCGGCAATGCAGGCACTTTGAAGTTTCTTTGAAGATTCGGCTCTTTAACTCTCAAAACCCAAACTGCAACACATACCATTGTGAACGCGAACAAAGTCCCGAAACTGGTCATATGTGCCAAATCATTGATTGGCGTAAATGAAGCAATGACTGAAATCACACCCCCTAAAATAATTAAGTTTTTTGATGGTACACTTGTCGTTGGGTTTACTTTTGAGAAGGTTTTTGGAATTAATCCGTCTTTTGACATTCCCAGGAAGATTCTGGATTGTCCCATAATCATTACCATCAGTACGGAAATCAAACCAACTGTTGCTGCAATGGTGATGATATAACCAGCCCAAGCCTGTCCGGCAATATCGAAGGCGTAAGCAACCGGCGCTTTGATCGCGTCCGGATATTTTCCTAGTGGATTGAAGTCTGTATAATGCATCATTCCTGTTAAAACCAATGATACCAAGATGTATAATAATGTACAGATTACCAAAGATGCGATGATTGCAAATGGCACATCTTTTTTAGGGTCAATTGCTTCCCCAGCCTGTGTGGAAACCGCATCAAAACCAACATAAGCAAAGAAAATGGCTGATGCTCCGGCAACAACTCCTGCATAACCATAAGCAGAATGCGAAACTCCGTTTTCTGTAATCGTAGTAGCAGCTGGAATGAAAGGTGACCAGTTCTCAGGATTGATAAAAAATACGCCGGCAATAATCACGAAGATAATAGCAGAAACTTTTAGCATCACGATGAAATTATTCGCTTTTGCAGCGCCTTTTGTTCCTCTCAAAAGAATCCCTATCACTACCCATACAATTAAAAATGCAGGTAGGTTCATAGAAAATCCAGAATTACCTGCAGCAAGATATGTTTGTGGGTCAGTCGTTAACCAAGCCGGTAAATGCAGCCCAAACATCTTCAGTAATTTTCCAAAGTATCCGGACCAGGAAACAGCAACTGTCATAGAACCCATTGCATATTCCAGAATCAGTCCCCAACCAATGATCCAGGCGAAGATCTCTCCTACTGTTCCATAAGCATAAGCATAAGCTGAACCCTCTACCGGAAGTATGGATGCGAATTCTGCATAACACAATGCCGCAAAAACACAGGCAATCCCAGCAATGACAAAGGAAAGTGCTAAAGCAGGACCAGCATTATAATACGCACCTGTACCTGTTAAAACAAAAATACCACCTCCAATGATGGCACCAATCCCGATAGCTGTTAAACTCCATTTTCCCAATACACGCTTTAGCTGACTCTTTTTAATGTCCGCTTCATACGCTTCCATCGGCTTTTTAATCCAAATGTTTGCCATAATTTAAAATTTTTTTTATCCCCAAAAATTCAAAGGGGCCTTTTCTTCTATATTTATTTTTGAATTACGAAAATATTAAAAAATTGCTTTCATTAACTTTTTTTAACTAATTAATTTTACTTATCTGTATTAATTATCAATAGCGTTTAACATTTTTAGGAGATTAATAATTATCTTTGAGACTATGAATTTCTTCGAATATCTGACTGCACAATACAGTTCTTACGAGACTTATCTTATTGTTTTAGAAATTGTTGCCGTATTGTTTGGGTTGATGAGTGTCTATTATTCCATCCGAAAAAACATCTGGGTCTACCCGACAGGAATTATCTCCACCGTGCTTTTCATTTATATTATGTTTGTCTTCGGACTTTTGGGAGATATGCTCATCAATGTTTATTATACTGTGATGAGTATCTATGGCTGGATTCTTTGGTCCAAACATTCTGATGACCACATCCACGTAGAAGTAAAGAAAGCCGGCAAAAAAGACTGGCAGGTCGGAAGCATGCTATTTGCAGGAAGTTTGCTTTT
Source organism: Epilithonimonas pallida (assembly GCF_900182975.1). Classification (NCBI taxonomy): domain Bacteria; kingdom Pseudomonadati; phylum Bacteroidota; class Flavobacteriia; order Flavobacteriales; family Weeksellaceae; genus Epilithonimonas; species Epilithonimonas pallida. The sequence goes on from NZ_FXUO01000007.1 coordinate 220,418, forward strand.
TGTCGGATTGATTTACTATCTCAAACCGTATATTGATAATCAGTTTTCAATGCAAGGCGTCAAACTCGGACTTTACCATCTGGATTGGGCTAATTACACCGATATTCTAACCACTTCCCTATTCCTTGTCGGGATGTATTTTATGGCTAAACGAAATCTCGAAAACTGGATTTTTTGGATTGTTGCCGATTTTATCTGCATCCCGATGATGTATTACAAAGGCCTAGGATTCACTACTTTGCAGTATTTTGTTTTCACCATTATGGCGATTATCGGTTATTTTGAATGGAAGAAACACTTAGTTAAGTCCTGATAATTTTTCTGAATACTCCTTCGCAAAAAGCGTTTTATCCTCTTGTAGTTTTTCTATAGTTGTTGGCAAAACGTAGTGGAAAAGATATTGATTCTCATCATTCAGGAAAACGATCTCTTTCTCTTCGCCATCAATCATTGATGCAAAAACATCCCACATCGACTGATCTCTCAGCTTCAGTAATTCAAAAAAATCGTTGGCTTTTATTGTAATATTTTTCATTGTTATCGTAGTAAGCATATTAAATAAACAGTATTTTCTTGCTTCAGATTCTAAACATCTTTTATAAAATCCTCATATTCATAAAAGAACCGTTCAAAACCATCCATTTTCTCAACAAAAAACTCGAAGATATCTGGCCAGGTTTGTTTGTTGAAAATGCTGACTCCGGTTTTCTCAACCCAAATTCTGCTGATGATTTTCCCGTTGTCCAAAGCATAAAATTCATCTTTTGTAAATCCACCTATAAAATCTTCGAGGATTGATTCCAAAGACCAAATCTTCTCGTAATAAGCATTTCTGAACAGTTCATCTTTCATCTCGATATCAATCGAAACCTCAGCTTTTTTGTTATCTGCATAAAACTTGAAAGAAAAATCCTTGATTTTGGTATCATACAACAGCCATTTTCTTGGGAAAGCTTTTCCGAAAGCTGTCCAGAATTCTGTTTTCAATTTTTGAGCTTCTTGTTTTGAGAACACGTAGTTAATTATAAATGATTAATGATGAATTATAAAAGATGAGCAATTAGGCTTCTTTTGGTGTAATGTTAATACTTGTCAGGCTGAGGATCTCGAAGCCTTTCAAATTTGTCTCATCTGTCTTTAAATTTGTTTCTTACAAACTCAAATCGACTTTTGCTTCATTAAATTCCTTAATTAAGTTTTCGAAGACTTTTTCAACAGGAAGAATCTCATCTATCAAAGCAGAAACCTGTCCGATTTCCAATTCGCCTTCTACCAAATCACCTTCGAACATTCCGCGTTTTGCACGGGCTCTTCCGAGCGTTTCTTTCAGAGCTTCGATATTTCTGCCCGTTTCGTAAAGATTTTCTAAGTCGTGAAAGAATTTATTTTTAACTAATCGAACCGGCGCTAATTCCTTTAATGTTAATTGCGTATCACCTTCTTTCAGTTCAACGATTTTATTTTTGAAATTCTCGTGAGAACTTGCTTCGACTGTTGCTGCAAAACGGGAACCGATCTGAACGCCGTCAGCACCCAAAGTCATTGCTGCCCTCATCTGGCTTCCTAAACCAATTCCTCCCGCAGCAATCAAAGGAATATCGATATGTTTCCTGACATTCGGGATCAAACAAAGTGTTGTCGTTTCATCTCGTCCGTTATGTCCGCCTGCTTCAAAACCTTCTGCTACAACTGCATCAACTCCAGCTTCCTGACATTTTATGGCAAACTTCACACTCGATACAACGTGAGCGACTTTGATGCCTTCTTTTTTCAAAGTTTCGGTATAAGTTTTCGGATTGCCAGCCGATGTAAAAACGATTTTTACGCCTTCTTCCAAAATAATGTTGATGATCTCTTCAAGATTCGGGTAAAGCAAAGCGACATTCACTCCGAAAGGTTTATCCGTCGCCGTTTTACATTTTCTGATATTTTCTCTCAGAATGTCGGGATACATACTCGCCGAACCAATCAATCCCAATCCGCCATTATTAGAAACCGCCGAAGCCAGTCGCCATCCGGAATGCCAGATCATTCCACCTTGAATGATTGGATATTTTGTTCCGAAAAGCTGCGTGATTCTATTCATTCTGTTGTATTGTTTTTGAGCGATTCCGAAATCTATGAAACTGGACATTTTATATTTTTTCCAAAAATAGCGATTCGGATTGAGAATAAAAAAAGCCGGAAGAAAATCTCCCGGCAAAATCAACTTTTATTGTTCGTCTATTTTTTGATAAATTTAGAATCCATAGTTTTATCTTGTGTTTTCAGTTTTGTGATATAAGTTACTATTGACGAGTGATTACAAATAAATCAGGCCGATTATCAACTTTATTATTTCTTGATGAATTTCATGGATTGTATTTCCTTTTCAATAGAAATATGAATGAAGTAAATCCCTTTTGGTAATGATCTCAAATCTAATTTCGTTTCATTATCAATATTTCTTGTCAATACTTTTTTTCCATCCATAGATATGATTTCTACCCTGGAGATTTTTTCTTTAGTTTTCAGATTCAGAATATCCTTCACCGGATTTGGATAGATCACAATATTCTTATCTTCCACAATATCTAACGCTGATAAAGTCGGCTGTAGTTCAAAAGCCCCAATATCAATGGTTGTTTCTTCGATTCTGCTTTTATCCAAAAGATCAAAACTGCCATATTTTGAAGCATCATAGAAAGAATTATTTCCTTTATTAATGCCATTGCTTGAAGTTTGCAACGTAAAATCTTTTGCAGCAATATCTTTGAATAAGGGATCTGTCGTATAATTATCAGAGCCTGTCAAAGTGGCATTGTACTTGGGAAGAATAATGGAATTGTTTGCTGTAACCGTTGTTCCCAAACCATCAATTGTGTTAGCAGAGTTTCCACCCATCCAAAGAATAGAATTCTGTATGGAATTCAGAACCGGAGTTTGCGTCGATAAGATGGTTCCACCATCCGGATTGTAAACTGTGGAATTAATTATATTGAGAGTCGCACCATTGTTGAATAGAGGAATATAAATGTCATCAGAATAAATCAAGCTGTTGACCAACGTTACTTTCGCTGTGCTTCTTGCAGCAATAGCTGTCCCTTTGTATGTTCCAGCGTATTGGGTATAAGTGCCAATTTTGTTGTTCACAAACCGACTTGTGTTAATCAGTACGTTATTAGTTCCATATGCAAATACTGCTGCTCCTATTCCTCCGTTTGCCCCGCTCTGGGAAGCATTATCAACAATATTAGCTTCGAAAAGACAATTTTTGATTTCGATGTTCTGAGCCGTTCCATAATGATTATAAACATCAAGTGCTCCACCTGCATATTTAGAATAATTATTATAGAAATAACAGTTTTCTACGCGCGTAATATTAGCCCCTGAAGTATTGGCTTCAATGGCTAAGGCTCCTAACTGAAACTGAGAATTATTCCTGAAAATATTATTTTTTATTAAAGGAGAATTATTGGCAATCGAAGGATAGATCAGAATCGCACTTCCGGTATATCTTGGAAAATAATTATTTAAAATAGATCCGGCGCTTGCATTCCCATCCTGAAATGTAAATCCGTCTATCTGTGTAGAGTTATCAATTGCCGTATCATACGCATCGATAACCATTATATGGTAACTATTATCATTAGCAGAATTTACTGCTCCAATATTACCACTCAGAATGGTTTCATTGCCCTGGATATCTCTTTCTGATAAAGATATTTCTGCTCCTGAAAAGCCCCCATAAACCTTCAGATCATTTCTGGTGATATAGAAAAAGTCATCTCTGTTGGAAGTCGTAGACGGATAATAAGTTCCCTTACCAACCCAGATTTCCTTAATTGCTGGATTAGAGTTAGCAGTCGTAATGACTTGTTTTAAATTTTTAGAAGCATTGGACCACGAAGAACCGGTTTCTGCACCACCAATTACAGCCGCATTGACATACACAATACCATTAAGACTTGGCGAAATCTGTGCATCAACAAAAACAGGAATCAACAAACAAGAAAGAAAGAATAGAAGTGTTTTCATAATTTCAGTTTTAACAGATTAGAATTGAATGACAATGATTTAGCATTCATTCATTAAAAATAGAAACGTTGAAATTCTTACCCGAAAAAATGTTCTGAAACCCTCGGTTTTTGTTCTAAAATAAAGTTAGAAATGCTTGGAGATCTTAAAAATCTTGTCTTCCAAATACAATTTATCACTGATGATTTTCAAAATATGATAAGGATTGACAGCCACACTTCGGTTGATTCGTTTGAAATATTTGGCCGGAAAAATCTCTTCCAGATGTGACAAGGTGGTTCTGAGAATTTGATTTTTACCAGATTTCAGGAACAATTCCACATAGATGTGATCCGCTTCCGCATACAAAAAATCCTTAGATTGGATGTAATAGCTTTGCTTTCCAATCTCGATCTTGATTGCAAAATCAAAGTTGGCCAATGCGAGATCAATCGCTGTGATAAGATTAGCCCTTTCAACAGGCTTGGAAAGATAAGCGGATGGTTTCGCCGATTTCACTTTGTCTAATGTTTCAGTATCCGTCAAAGCGGTTGTAAAAATAAAAGGAATCGAAAATTGTTCATTAATCAGCTTTGCCAGATCCAATCCCGTATTATCGCCAGGCAATGTAATATCAATAAGAACCAAGTCAAAATCTTTATGTGTTAAGAGAAGTTTTGCTTCGTCAAAATCATTTGCCATCTCGGATGAGAAAAACGGCTCCAGCATTTTTTTGAGAGAAAATGCAATCAGCACTTCATCTTCTACAATCAATATTTTTTCTTTGTTTTCAGACATCGGGAAAAGTTATTTTGTATTCTGAACTGGTTCTTCTATAGTGTCCACGCAACTGTTTTATCATTCCCTCGATAATGAAAATACCCAGCGAACTTTTACTTTCATCAAAACTGAAAACCTTTCCATTATCCTGGTATCCAATCTCGATATTATTTTCCACTTTTTTTAGATTCAAAGTCAGCCTCAAGTCACCATCAGATTGTGCGTGTTTCAATGAGTTTGTAATTAATTCATTTAATAACAAACCCAATGGTAGCGCTTTATCCACCTTCAACAAGAGATTTTCTGATTTCAAATCACACGTAAATTCTCGGCCGGAGCTATTTTTATGAGTCTCAAAAATCTTATGCGTGTAATCCTGAATCTCGATATAAGAATGATCACTGTGATTGATATTATAAGAATACAATTCGTGCGCAATCATAATGGTTCTGATCCGTTTGTAAAGATCCTCGAATTTCTTTTTATGAAGCCCATTTTCTGCCTCGTCTTTCTGAAAATCAATAAGACTGAGAATAACGGAAAGATTATTTTTCACACGATGATTAAGCTCCTGAACCAAAAACTGTTTTTCTTCCAAATTTCTCTGGAGCGCATTGTTATTATCAGAGATTTCCTTTTTTTGAACCTCGATTCTTTTTTTGCTTTTCAAAATAAACCAAATGAAACCAATTAAAACCACCAGAAGTATAAACAATGTGATATTAAGCTTTCGAGTTCCCGCAATGTTCTTTTGTAGTTGTTCTTTCTCTGTTTTTTCCTTCTGAAAATTAAACTGAATTCCCAGTTCTTTAACTTTAAGATCTCTTTGCTGATTGTTGAACTGATTGTACAGGCCTGAAGCCAGTTTGTAATAGTGTAAAGCGGAATCAGGTTGATTTTGCTTTTCCATAATTTCGCTTTTCAATTGAAAAATATCGGCTCTGTAATTCAAAACTTTGGAATTTTTGGAGTTGGCAATTGCAGAATCTATATAGATATTGGCCATTTTATAATCCTTTTTGGATAGATATAAAAACGAAATATTATTATACATCGAATTGATTGCCTCATTATGGTGCAGTTTTTTATACAGATAAAGCGCCCTCTGAAAATGTTCCAGCATCTTTTCCGGATTCTTCCGGTTCCCCAATCCAAGGATTAATTCGACATCAGGAAGATTTTTTTGATCGTTAACGAGAAGTGCATATTTTTTAGCTTCATTGGCAATTTTAAAAGCCAGCTCCCGATGACCATTAACTCTGTAATAAGAAGATTTTCTGATGAGGAAATGACTGTAATTCTTAGATTTGAATTCAGGATGATCTTTGAGAAGCTGTTCTGCTTTATCGATTTCAATTTTACAGGATTTTTCATCATTATTAATTTCAAAAATCAATTCTCTTTCGATATGGATTTTGATTTGCTGTTCAGGTGTCAGTTTAGAATTGATGAGATTTTGCGACAGTTTGAAAGCCTCATCGTAGAGTCCCAATTCCGTCAGGATTTTTACTTTCGAAACATCCAGATCTGTCTTTTCCTCGGGATTATAATGTTCCCTATTTTGATTGATCAGTTCCAAAGCAGTTGGATAATCCGAATTTTGAATCTTATTATCAAGTTCTTTCCGTAATGCGTGGAAAGCATTTTGCCCGGAACAAAAAACCATCAGAAAAAGTAGGAAAAAACTAGAATATTTTCTCATAATAACAAAGATAAACAAATGCAGTTTCTGTTTTTTTTTAAAATTATTAATGGCATTTTTCATCAAATTCAAATATATAATCTTCCTTGACTGCCTTGTTAAAAATGTTATGAAAGCGTTGATTTTTGTTCTGAATATCATAAAAACAAAAGCCATCACAAATTTGTGATGGCCCTTACAGAATTATAATTTAAGTTTAGTTTTTGATAAACTTAATGGTTTGAATACCTTTATCTGTAAAGATATTAATCAGATAAGTACCTTGTATCAAAGTATGAACATTCAGTTTTCTTTCGCCATACATTGTTTTCTCTGAGACTTTCTTACCATCAATTGACATAATTACAATCTTATTGATTTTCTCTTCGCCACCGAAGTGTAAGACTTCTTTAACAGGATTTGGATAAATTTGGATTTTGGTCTTACCATCATTATTTATCACACCCATATCTTCATTCCAGGCTAAAACTGCCAATGATGTTTTAGATTCGCATCCGCCAACAGTTTGCGTTGCATAATAAGTTGTATTATTAACAATCAAAGTACTTATTGGTAAATTATTAATATGATTGGTTGCATCACCTGCTGTTGCATACCATTTGATATTCTGACCATTAGCAACTAAAACACTTAGTGTATCTCCGGCATTGAAGCTTTGTGTTGCCGCACCTGTAGGAGCAATTACCGCTTCTGCTTCTGTAATTGTAAATGATTGTGTTGTCTGACACTGGTTGGCATCTTTTACCGTTACAATATAAGTACCTGCAGCCAATCCTGTCGCCGTCATCCCTGTCTGTTCCGGTGTTGTATTCCAGCTGTAAATATAATTACCCGTTCCGCCAGTAACATTAACTGTTGCTGAACCCGTCGCGCTACCATTACAAGCAACATTAGTTTGTGCTCCTGCCGTAGCAACCAATGCATCTGGCTCCGTAATCGTTACAGAAGCAGATCCTGTACAACCATTAACATCTTTGATAGTTACTGTATAAGTTCCTGCTGCAAGACCTGTTCTATTTTGAGTATCTGCCCCATCATTCCAAACAAAAGTGTAAGGAGATACGCCACCAGAAGGTGTAAGGGTTATCGTTCCATTAGAACTTCCATTACAAGTAACATCAGTTTTAGTTGTCGAACCACTTATTGATGATACGGTCAAGACTGCACTGTTTGAAGTTGCAACCGGTGTACACAATCCTGTTACCACAACTCGATATACATTACCATTCAAGCCAGCTGTTGCGCCGGTAATAGTCAACGTAGCTGTCGTTGCTCCGGAATATGGTGCGGTGTTGCTGATATTCGTAAAGCCGGAGCCTGAATCAACCTGCCATTGATAACCGGTGGCATTGCTTGCAGCAGCGGTAAACGTAGCGTTAGAACCTGCACAAATCGTACTTGCAATCGGTTGGGTCGTAATTGACGGAGCAGAATTAACTGTTAAGGCTGCACTGTTTGAAGTTACAACCGGTGTACACAATCCTGTTACCACAACTCGATACACATAACCATTCAAGCCAGCTGTTGCGCCGGTAATAGTCAACGTAGCTGTCGTTGCTCCGGAATATGGTGCGGTGTTGCTGATATTCGTAAAGCCGGAGCCTGAATCAACCTGCCATTGATAACCGGTGGCATTGCTTGCAGCAGCAGTAAATGTCGTATTAGAACCCGCACAGATCGTACTTGCACTCGGTTGGGTCGTAATTGACGGAGCAGAATTAACGGTCAAGACTGCACTGTTTGAATTTTTAGGATCGCATCCCGTAGAGCCTGAAATTACTACACGATAAACATAACCGTTCATTGCGGCAGTCGCTCCTGTAATAGTCAGCGTAGCCGTCGTTGCTCCGGAATATGGTGCAGTGTTGCTGACATTTGTAAAGCCTGAACCAGTATTAACCTGCCATTGGTACCCTGTAGCATTGTTAGCTGTAGCACTGAATGTTGTATTAGCACCCGCACAAATTGTGCTGGCACTTGGCTGGGATGTAATATTTTGTTCAGGATTAACTGTTATAGTTTTACTCATGGAATGCGCACAGCCATAAGCATCTGTATAATCGTAAGTAATAGTTTGCGTACCTGCAGCCGGATCAAATTTGCCTCCACTCACTCCCGTTCCACTGTATGTCCCGCCTGCGGGAGAAGCTTCTGTCAAAGTATATAATCCACTATTACTACAAAGTGTTGGAAAATTAGCTATAGTAATCGGGTTTGACGGACATAGTACAGTAATAGAATAATTCTGAGAACCTGAGCATCCACTAGCATCACTCACCGTCGCAGTAAAATTAAATGTCCCTGTAGCAGTCGGTGTTCCCGAAATAGTTCCTGAGGAAGATAAAGTTAATCCCGGAGGAAGTGCACCTGCTGTAATGGCAAAACTAGGAGTTCCTAAAGCCCCTGTCTGCGTAAGCGTTTTACTGTAAGGACTGCCCGCAGCACCAGCTGTTAAAGCTCCGCCAGGTGTCATAGTAAACGCCGGACAAACATAAGGCGTGTAAACCACATTATCTATTCCTATATAATCTGAATTTGTTCCAGTTGGGCCTCCACTTGTTACAAAATACCTGAATGCTATACGTCCCGATGTAGGCGCAGGCAAACCGGAAATTGTAATAGTAAACTGCGTCCACACCTTCGGATAAACTCCTGTTGTCAAGTTTGGATTTACGCTTAACAGCAATGTTGTAAAATCTCCAAGTCCGGTTGGACCTGTTCCAACATTTACACTGGCTCCATTTGTACTCATACGAACTTCAAGGCGATCAGGATATTCTGTCGGGGCTGGGGTTGGTATTCTGGTATAAAACGTAAAGACATCTCCGTTCCGCAAAGTTCTGTTCGGTGCGACGAGCCAGTTACTGATCGTATTATTGCCGGTTGTTGAGTTATAATTTGCACAAATGTACGAGTTTGCTGCACCATTATAAGAATCGAAAGGACCTGTGGGAGTGGGTACACCTTGAATCCAATTAGGATTGGTTCCAATTGTAGAACTATTATTCTGCTGATACCAACCACTCGCGGTGAGTGTGGCAACATTGTCAAAATTCTCTGTAAAGGCTTGGGCAAAACTTAATTTCGCCCAAAACATAATTAAGAGAATACAAATTTTTAGGTAAAAATTTCTCATATATATTATTTTTGAGGTTATTCATAGTAGTTTTAAAATAAATTCAACAATAACAGCATATACAATCATTCCATTCACAAATATAACTTATTTTTTAACACAAATAAATTAAATAACAACAAAAAATAAAGATTACGTATTTATACTTAATCACATATTAATATCAAATACGCATTAGAAAGGCATTTATATTTCGAATTGATAAATGTTAACATTTTGCAGATAGCACTCTTTTTCTTTCCAAATACCTATTTTTACAAAAAATTATAAATTGGACTTATCTCTAAGAACAGTTACCGTTACACGGTACATCCTTCCTTTGCGGGAAGGCGGCTCTCTACCGGCGTTAGCAGAAGCAGATGACGATTTCAAATATGTACTGAAATTTCGTGGTGCAGGTCATGGCGTAAAAGCGTTGATCTCTGAGTTGATTGGCGGGAAAATAGCACAGGTTTTAGGATTCAGAATTCCAGAATTAGTGTTTGCAAATTTATCTGAAGACTTTGGACGAAGTGAAGCCGATGAAGAGATTCAGGATCTTCTAAAAGCCAGCTGCGGGCTCAATCTGGCTTTACATTATCTTTCCGGTGCCATCACTTATGATCCGGGCGCAGTGAAAATCGATTCAAAACTGTCTTCTGAGATTGTCTGGCTGGATGCATTCCTTACCAATATCGACAGAACATTTCGCAACACCAATATGTTGATCTGGCACAAAGAACTTTGGCTGATTGACAATGGCGCATCCTTATATTTTCATCATTCCTGGGATAATTGGGAGAAGAATGCCGTGAGTCCTTTTGTAATGATAAAAGATCACGTATTGCTTCCTCAAGCCTCTGAGCTAGATGATGTCAATATGAGATTCAAATCTATTCTCACTCCGGAGATACTGAGAGAAATTGTAGAATTGATCCCGACAGACTGGCTGCATTGGAACGACACCGAATTGTCACCTGAAGAGATCAAAGAAGTCTATTATAGATTCCTTATGATAAGACTGGAACATTCTGATAACTTTTTAAATGAAGCCAAAAATGCAAGAGCAAAAGTTATATGAATATGCTGTAATCCGTCTGGTTCCAAAACCTGAACGTGAAGAATTCTTCAACGTTGGATTAATTATGTTCTCGAAAAAAGAGAAGTTTATTAAAGTTAAGATCCATCTTTGTGAGGATAAATTCAGGCTGTTACATTCCAAAACGGAATATGAGGAGGTACGTAAACATCTTGAATCTTTTGAAAAGATCGCAAAAGGCGAACCATCCGCCGGTTCTATTGCCCAGCTTGATATTCCTGAACGTTTCCGCTGGTTAACAGCTGTAAAAAGCAGCATTATCCAGACCTCAAGACCCCATCCGGGCTCAAGTAAAGACTTGGAGAGAACATTTGACAGGTTATTTGAAGAGTTGGTTTTATAAGGGGATTGTTTATTTAATGAAGTGTGCTTTATACCTCTGTCAGAAGACATCCTTCAATACTCTTTTAATACAATACATTATTGCTCAAGTGTTATAACCTTATCATGTTTTAAATTCTGTATAAAATAAGACGGTGTAACTCCATGCTCTTTTCTGAAAGCAAGTATAAACACCTGATAAGTCGCAAATCCGCATTGCTCAGCAAGATAACTTATCTTATAATCCCTGTATCTTGGTTCATTGTACAGCTTATGGACAATATAGTTGACTCTCAGGCTATTGATATAATTGCTGAAATTCTGTGACCTGTATTTCTTTATAGTCTCCGAAAGGTATTTTGTATTGGTATTGAACATTGTGGCAACCGTGGTGAGAGTAATATCCTTATCAAGAAATACTTCCTGGGCTTCAAAGTTCTCCAGCCGTACCAAGAGATCTTTTTCGGTATCGTTGGAGATCCCGTTTTTAATAGCCGGTATTGGTTCCGCATTATTTTCATAGCTCTGGTTGCTCAGCGTTTCGTTTTGCAGCTTACTGATCATCTCCTCATACTTTTTACGAAGACTCCTTTTCTTTCTTCCCCACAATATCCATATAAAGATTGCCAATCCGCAAAAGAGCAATCCCGTCAGTAGCCATTGTCTCTGCGTAAGCATCTTATGCTCATTATCTACTTCCGATACCATTTTTTTCATAGAGACATCCGCGTTCTTCTTGTCGGCAAGCGTTAGGCTGTCTTTAAGAAGCGTGTAACGATCCATGTAGAATTTGGATTGCTCTTTTTCACCGGTTTCCAGATAGGAGCTTGCCAGGAACTCATAGGATTCCACCCTGTTTTCGGGATCCCTGTATTCTTTTTCCATTGTCAGCGCCTGCTTGGCATAATCAATAGATGTTTTGTAATCCTTCTTTTCCAAGTACAGCCAGCTTAGTTGGTTCAGCATCATGACCCTATCATCCGGCGGAATGTCATATTGCCTGTTGTTATATATTTTTGCCGCTTCCAGCAGGTATTTCTCTGCCTGTTTCAGATTTCCGGGTGTATCGGTATCCTGAAGATAATACATACCAAGACGCATATCATTAAAGGCAATCTGGCTATACTTCAAACTGTTGGATACCACGCCGTTATTATCCCTGATCTGCTTTGCCAGTTCCTGGCTCTTATTGAGATAATACACAGTAGAATCCCCGTACTTTCTATTTTCCAGGTATTTCTTAGCAAAATAGACATTCATATTCTGATAGCAAAGCGAGAGCTTGTACAACTTAGCGTCCCTGTTCTCGATGGTCTCAGCATATGTGATAGCTGTTCTGAAATCTTTCTGGCTGGCATCATCCAGACCAAGATATCCCAGGTTCAGCGCATTAAGCCTGTATATGGTTGAGATGATACCCTGCAGGTCTTTCTTATCCGTAATGCTTTTTTTTATGTCATTTCCAAGGTCTACAACTTCCCTTGATCTTCCCTGACTGGAATATAATCTCATGAGCTTATTGACGCAACGTAATACACCGACATGATAGTTTAACGCTTCAGACTGCTGCTTTAAGCGGAGTAGCAGCATTTCTTTTTCTTTCGGGTCAGCATCCACATTCAGTTCATCCTCATCTAGTTTTTTGCTGATTACGGATTCTTCTGATCGGATTATTGACAATTGCTTATTCTGGGCATGCCCAAGAAGGGTAGAAAAAGTGAAAAGAATGTAAAGAAATACTTTCATATGAGAAATTATAGATTGTCTATTGATGTCGATTTTCCTGATATTTAAATATATGGCCTCCAAATCGCCTGTTCAAGGCTCTTACTCAACAGGCACTATATTCCAAAATCAAAACACTCCAAAAATACAATTTTAATATACAAAAAACAGAAATTGAACTGCGAACGACTATTGAAGGATCATTTTCAAAAAAAACAATAAATAACTGATTTTCATATTATTTAATTTGTAAAACACTGCCAAGCATATGTAAGTATTTCCGAAATTTATCCTTATTTCGGAAATCAAGATATTAAACACTCTACAAAGACCCAGGCTTTTAGATAATATTGCAATCGTAAATAACACGAATTGATAATGATGATGGATCTATAGTAAGTATACCTTATATATATGGTCGGTTATTTACCGGTATTTAACTAAAAGTACAGATGGTGAAAACACAAATGATCAGAAAAAAGAACACTGTATCTCCTCTTATGATAAGCGGGAGATATTTTTGTTTTCTGGTTATCTTTCTGTTCGCGTCCATCATGTCATATGCTGCATGCAAGCCGGAAGATGCATACGCCGGCAGCCAGGAAGAAGGCCAGGCACAGTCCGGGAAGATCTATATATCGGAGGGGGCAGCACTAGTCATTGCAGAGGACACAACAATATCAGGTGCAGAAATCATCCATACAGATGCAGCCGATATACAGCAACCAAAGAGTAAGCCTCTTAAAACGATTACAGAGAAACCTAAAGCTGAACATAAAACAGCCGCATCATCCCAACCTATATCCCCTGCTCCTGTTGAGACTGTTTCTCCAAATGACTCTAAGCATACATGGAGTACAAATGCCCCATACAACAAGCAATTATCCATCACTTATAATATCAGCTTCAAATATATCGGCAGAGTAATCAATATCATCGCCATCAGTGTGATATTAATATTGCTTATGATATTGATTCCGGCTTACCGGAGACCTCCCGGTAACGATCTGTTTTTAGGATGCAATCTCCAGCGCCCTCCACCCATAAGCCTTTAAATTCCCCGAGCTGTCTTGTTGAAAAAAGATGTTTCGACTTCACTGCGTTTCGCTCAACATGACAAGATCATGTCATCCTGAGCTGTCGAAGGATATCACAAAAGAGAAGAAGTTCATAAAAAAACAAAAGATGTTTCGACACCGCTCAACATGACAAACATGCTTCCTTCGTCAGCATGACAAACACACTGTCATCCTGAGCGAAGCAAAGCGCAGCCGAAGGATCAAAAAAAATATAAAAGACAAAAAATTAACAATTAAAATTTAAACAAATGGTGATACTACACAAAATCAAAGCTTATCTATACGATAACTCTTTCACCAAAGACAACCCGAACGATTTCATTGCACGCACGGTAAGCGAGCGCTCCCTTTCTGTAAAACAAATCTGTGAGTCAGCAGTAAACCGTGGAGGCGCAGACATTTCCGCCTCTGCCATGGAGCATGCGACGGAGCTTTTCCTGAAAGAAATGGCTTACCAGCTATGCGACGGCTTCTCTGTAAATACCGGATATTTCACGGCAAATACACAGATACGCGGTGTATTTGACAGCCCATCCGAGACTTTCAACAGTGAAAAGCACAGCATTCTCTTCCAGTTCAACCAGGGAGAAAAGCTGAGAGCAGAAATACCAAATATAGAGATCAATATTCTTGGGGTGGCAGATGCCTCATCAGCAATCCTGCAGGTAACAGATGTGAAAAGCGGCAGCATCAATGACCTGCTTACACCGGGACGAAACCTGAAAATATCAGGAACCAAAATAAAAGTAGGCGGAGATAATCCAGGGAACGGTATCTACTTCGTAAGCACAGATACCAATACAAGAACGAAAGTAGAAGAAAGTGATGTGGTGGTGAACAATCCTTCGGAGCTTATCGTTATCATCCCTACGCTGCCTGCCGGAACCTACAGGCTGGAGATTGTGACACAACAATCCGGCAGCACTTCCTTGAAGGAACCAAGAACGGCAGCATTTGAAAAAGTACTCACCGTATCATAACAAACGACGGGCGACGTTGGTTATCAGCGCCGTCCATCTGCGACACCCTGTGACGGGCATCATCGATCCCCGACGACGTCCGTCACTTACGGGTAGTGCAAAAAAAGAAGTCTGTTAAAAAGAAATGTTTCGGCGCTGCTAACGCCCTGCTCAACATGACAAAAAGATGCTTCCGTCGTCAGCATGACAAACGCACTGTCATCCTGAGCATAGCTAAAGGATCTCAACACTGTCACCCTAAGCGCAGCCGAAGGATTTCTAACCAAAAAACAGTTTAAAAACCGATGAAAAATATTACAACAATTACTAGCGCTGCATTGCTAATAGCAGCAACAAATTTATCCGCACAAGTCGGTATCAATACAGACACACCAAAATCCACTTTGGATGTTGTAGGAAAAGCAACCGATACCAGTTCATTAGACGGTATCACCGCCCCAAGACTTACAGGTGACCAGCTAAGAGCCAAAACTTATACCTCAGCTCAAACCGGTACTTTGGTGTACGTGACGGTAGCTGATACAGCGCCTGCGGGGCAAACCGTTAATGTAACCACTATCGGTTATTTCTATTTTGACGGTACCGTATGGCAAAAAGTAAATACAGGAACAAATGCTTCCGTTAATATCTACAATGCCGATGGCACTCTCACTAATAACCGAACACTGACCCAGGCAAGCAGAACACTTACTTTCTTAGGTACTAATCAATCTACAACTTTTTTCCCTAACAATGGGCTTAGCCAAACAGGGATAGCTGGCAGCAAAAGAGCCAGCATAGCATTATCGTCAAATGACAATAACAGCGATGGAGCAAGTTCTAATCTGCAATTATTTCAAGATCCCGAACAAATGTCGCAAATAATTGCTGGCAATGATTCCCGAGGATTAAGTATTGGCACTTCATTTACAACACAGCCTACACCCATAACATTTATAACAGCCACAGGAAATACAAGTGGAATAGAAAGAGCTCGCATAACTCCAACAGGTAATTTCGGAGTAAATACACAAGGATTTGCCAGCGAAAAATTTGATGTAAATGGTATAGCAAGGATAAGAACATTGCCTTTGAATGGCACAACAAATGCCATCAATACAACATCTTCCGGAACTGCATCTGCATCACAAGATCAAACCTTTAGTGCTACCAGAACCGTTGTAGCTGATGCTAATGGTGTACTGGGTACGGTAAATTACATTCCACCTGTCCCGGTAGTGCTTGCAGGTGCGGACGGTAGCGATGCAACAGGGACAGGAAGTTTCACGTTAGAATCTAAAAACGATGTTCTAACAGAAGCTACTCTAACCCAAAGAACTTTTAGTGTTACAAAAAAGTCTCTTGTGACATTCTCTTATTCTGTAGGAATAGGACATATCGAAAAATTTGGAGGAGGAAATTTAACAGATGGATTAAGCAAACAAATTGGTTCCAGATTGGTTTTCTCGGCAGTCCCTTTAGGAAGTCCGTATACGGTAGGTAATACCTTAATAAGAAGTGCGATGCCTTTTTCAACAGCAGGAGCTCCCTCTATTGCTGGTTATTTTTATTTAAACGGAACTGAAATGCTAATATTAGATCCGGGAAGCTATACCGTAGATTTAAGAGGATATGTTTCAGCAACGGATAATAATCAAGGGATAAGAGCTCTTTTAGACGGGGCTAGCGATAGGTTAAATATCGTAGCCATTCCTATGCAGTAAAGGAATACTCTATGGTTTAGCTTCACAAACCTTTCCGCTCCAATAAGATGTTTCGACGCCGCTAATGCTCTGCTCAACATGACAAAAGATGCTTCCGTCGTCAGCATGACAAACGCATTGTCATCCTGAGCGCAGCCGAAGGATCTCTACAATGTCATCCTGAGCACAAAGCAGCCGAAGGATCTCTACAAAAACGATTAAATAATAAACAACAAATGCATAATGAAAAAAAACACTACTAAACTAACAACAAAACAGGCAAAAAACCTATTGCTTGTTCTCTTGCTGTTTCTG